>NZ_JBEIAC010000010.1:0-160684 GCF_040240335.1 Brenneria sp. L4-2C
GTTGTTTGATATTGCAGATACTTGGCGATAGCAATATCCAGCCGTTCCTGCGTGGTATAACGCTTTCCCATTCGTTGATTATCCCAGGTGCAGTAGCCGAGATAGTTACGTGTACTGGTATAGATCATTTCAATAATCGCAACAATCACCAGAGTGATAAACATTAGCAGTAATATTTTTAGGATGAATTTAATTACCGAGCTAACTTTTATTTTTGGTTTTTGGCTAATCACCTTGGTGCCCTGCTATTTATTGCTTTGCTAATTAATTTACATTGAATTAGTTGGGTATCTATTCAACTGGCGGATAGTTGCCAAACGATACGAGCTATTTTATACATTGAAGCTCAATGTGCTTCAATGAATTTTTTTGAACAGTTTTTGTTTTTTTCTGCCGAGTAAGAATGTTAATTGAGAATTATTGCAACGAATTAAAGTTATTATTGGTTCTGAGGGCCAATTTATTGGTGACTTGCTCTGCGGTGGGAAGTGCCAAAACGTTCTCCTTGAAGCGGTTTGCTTAGTAATATTAAAACCCAATTAAACGGTCCGTACATTGGTTCCTTCTGTTTGAAACTTATAGAACTAACCACTGCGAGCATAGCCGCAATTATTAACCTGATAATATGAATATTTTGAAATAATATATTTATGGGTGCCAGTTTTATTGTCTATATAGCGAATCTTATGTCGAAAATCGAACATACCATCTCCGATGCCATCCGTGCGTTCCCAGAAACCTAAAACAGGCCCCTCGACTAACCCCCAAGTACGTTCGCAACATGTCGGATTTTCTTTTATGAATTCCTCTTTGTTACGGTAGTGTATCAAAGTAAAATGTTGCTCTAGTTCATCAGAACTACCAATAATGCGTTCGGATTTTCCGATTTCAAAATAATCACCCGTTGTTTGATATTGCAGATACTTGGCGATAGCAATATCCAGCCGTTCCTGCGTGGTATAACGCTTTCCCATTCGTTGATTATCCCAGGTGCAGTAGCCGAGATAGTTACGTGTACTGGTATAGATCATTTCAATAATCGCAACAATCACCAGAGTGATAAACATTAGCAGTAATATTTTTAGGATGAATTTAATTACCGAGCTAACTTTTATTTTTGGTTTTTGGCTAATCACCTTGGTGTCCTGCTATTTATTGTTTTGCTAATTAATTTCCATCAATTTAGTTAAATGCAAATTCAACTGGCGGATAATCACCGAACAAAGTGCGCTATTTTATACATGTAGCTGATGACGTTTCAATGACAATTTTTATAAAAACATTTTTATTTCCTCATCATTCTATCGATTAGCGAATAACATTATTCACAATGTTCTCTTTAATAAAGTAGAGCGGCTGTTTGCTGGTTTTTATTATAAGAATAATTAATTTAATAATTTAATGGCGAATGTCGCCCTTGATAACAAATTCGTCATTATTGGCGATATTGAACGTGATGCGGCTCCGGTGATTGGCGCGTTCGACATTGTCCGGTCAATTCTATCCCGACGCGTTGGCGACTCTGCCTCTACCTTCCCGCCCCTTTAACTCTATGGGTATAAGTTATTTTTATGGAAAGAAAAAATGGCGGGTGCGCGTCAATGCGCGCGATTTTGTTATAGGATAGCCCAAAACTATCCTCTCTTTTTTGGAACACTGACAATGAATAAATTGCAATCGGCTCCCGCTGACGGGCAAGGCGTGCTGGAGCGTGTGTTTAAACTGACCCGGCATGGCACGACCGTACGGACGGAAATGATCGCCGGCTTCACCACCTTTTTGACCATGGTGTATATCGTTTTCGTTAACCCGCAGATTTTAGGCGTTGCGGGCATGGATACGCAGGCGGTGTTCGTCACGACCTGTTTGATTGCCGCGTTTGGCAGTATCTTTATGGGCCTGTTGGCGAATCTGCCCGTTGCGCTGGCGCCGGCCATGGGTCTGAACGCCTTTTTCGCTTTTGCCGTCGTTGGCGCGATGGGGCTGTCATGGCAGGTGGCGATGGGGGCGGTTTTCTGGGGCGCGGTCGGTTTCCTGCTGCTGACTATCTTCCAGATCCGTTATTGGATGATCGCCAATATACCGCTGAGTTTGCGGCTGGGTATCGCCAGCGGTATCGGTCTGTTTATCGCCATGATGGGGTTGAAGAACGCCGGCATTATTGTTTCCAACCCTGAAACGCTGGTTACGGTGGGTAACTTAACCTCCCACAGCGTGCTGCTGGGCGCGCTCGGCTTTTTCATTATCACGGCTCTCGCGTCGAGGAATATTCATGCGGCGGTGCTGATTTCAATCGTGGTGACCACGGTCATCGGTTTACTGCTGGGGGATGTTAAGTTTAACGGCGTTTTCGCGATGCCGCCAAGCGTCACCTCCGTCGTGGGTCAGGTGGATATTGCGGGCGCGCTGAATCTGGGGCTGTCCGGCGTGATTTTCTCCTTTATGCTGGTTAACCTGTTCGACTCTTCCGGTACGTTGATTGGGGTAACGGATAAAGCCGGTCTGGTGGATGAACGCGGTAAGTTTCCCCGCATGAAGCAGGCGTTATATGTGGATAGCATCAGCTCGGCCGCCGGGGCGTTTATCGGCACCTCCTCGGTTACCGCCTATATCGAAAGTTCTTCCGGCGTGACCGTCGGCGGGCGTACCGGCCTGACGGCGGTGGTGGTCGGCCTGCTATTCCTGCTGGTCATTTTCCTGTCGCCGCTGGCAGGGATGGTGCCGGCTTATGCCGCGGCGGGCGCGCTGATCTATGTGGGCGTATTGATGACATCGAGCCTGGCGCGGGTGAATTGGGATGATTTAACCGAGGCCGTCCCCGCCTTTGTTACGGCGGTGATGATGCCGTTCAGTTTCTCGATCACCGAAGGGATCGCGCTGGGCTTTATCTCTTATTGCGTGATGAAACTGGCGACGGGACGCTGGCGCGAGATCAGCCCTTGCGTGGTGGTGGTGGCCTTGTTGTTCTTGTTAAAGATCATCTTTATCGACGCTCATTAAATTTATCATGCTCCGGGGGGTTCCTCCCGGGGTTCTGCATCGTCGTCAGCCTCGCTATGCCGAGGCGTGATGGCCCGCCTTATTTTGACGACCGATCATGATTGCGCAGGCGTCTCCGGCGACGATTTTTCCGCCGTGTGGCTGGTTAGTTTCATATAGCGTAAGGACTGGCGCTGCTGTTGCACGATCTCTCCGGTTTTATTCATGCCCGCATCGGTGGAGTAGGTCCACATGACCAGACGGTTTAGCGTGGGGACGTGCGCGCAGGCCCAGGCCAGATAATCATCAATGTCGCTCATGACTTCAACGGCGGGAAGCGCGTTGGAACTCAGCCGTCCGGAGGCCGGATGGAGCCTCAGGTTTTCCGCGCGACACGCGTTCGAACGCGGTATTTTCATCAGGGAATGGCGAATGGTACACAGCTGCGTCGCGGCTTCCAGCGGATCGCGTTGCGCCTCGATCCAGGCCTTTTCCGCCGGCGTCTGGGTCTGCATAGCCGCAGGCGTCTGATTGTTTGAGCGCATGTGAACGATCTCGATATCCACGCCGACGCAGCCCTCTTCGCTGAGCAGAATCGCGATGGTATTTCCGGCATATCCCACGCTGAAATTAGGCAGGCAGGGATCGGCAAAATAGGAGCGCCCGTCCGAGGAAACGAGCAGTTTGGGGAGTTGCTGATAGCCAAAAAAATAGAACATCATCTCAGCCAGCAGCGCCCGGCTTTTCAAATAACGCTCGCGACGTTTGGCCGCAAAACTTTTTGTCGATGAAATAAGCTCATCCGGCAATCTTTGGAGATTGGGCAGTGCTTCCGTGCTGGTCCACCGGACGAAATGGCAGGACATTGTTCACTCCGTGATGATGATAAAAACAGAATGTCTCGTTTGAGCCACGTTTAAAGGGATGTGTCCATGTTCTTTCAAGTTGCCGCCGCGTTCGCCCCTTGAAAGTGAATAGATGCATATTATCAGACAAAAATATGATCTAAAGAAAAATAAATGGATAAATCGGCGATTATTGTTTATTAATCACAATTATCTTCCGAAATACTATTTTTTATCGAAAAATAACATATACATAATATCGCCTTTCTTCCCTGGCGCATTGAGGCGGCGCACCCCACCAGAAAACGGTAAGTCGTCGCTCAGATCAACGCGCGAGTTTCTAATTTTGGATACCGGGATTTCTTTCCGGTTACCTGAAAGGCGTTTGGCATGGGGCGGGCCAGCATCTCGTCAGAAGAAAATGCAACTGTCCCCCCTGTGACTATCCATCATCCTAATGATTTTAATGACCGGCAACCTTGATATAGGACAGGTAAGAAGAGGGAGGATTAATAAAATTATTTAATCTATTCAGCAGGTTACAGGGATTTTTCGTCGGGTTATCCTTTTGATTTTCATCGTTTTACCAACCGGCACTTTATTATGGCGCGGAAGCGCCACGGCATCCGGCGCCAAGCGGCAGTCGAACGCCGGCGGCGGCATTATCGGTATTCTGGTGCAGGCGGCGGTTAACCAAATCGCCAGCACCATGACGGATAAAGGCCACGATATCGCCGGAATTGCCGGCGGACGTTTGCTTGCAGCCGGTCAGCCCCGCGGTATGCTCTATGGCCCGCGTTCATTGCAATAGGGTAAAGAAATCAACTAAGTTGCCGTGAACGGCGGGCGTTTAAGCGCGCCGGTCAAGAAGAAATAATCCGGAGTCGGTTCTCTGACTTCGGATTAATCGTGCGGGGATGCGAATCAGACAACCGTCAGCGTGACATCAATATTGTTTCGGGTGGCATTCGAGTACGGGCAAACCACGTGAGCCTTCTTCACCAGTTCTTCCGCCTTGGCTTTATCAAAGCCCGGAACCGAGATCTTCAGCGCCACTTCAATACCGAAACCCGTAGGAAGTTTACCGATACCGACGCTGCCTTCGATGGACGTATCGGATGGCAGCGAGACTTTCTCGCTTGCGGCGACGCTCTTCAGCGCGCCCAGAAAACAGGCGGAGTAACCGGCGGCAAACAGCTGTTCGGGGTTGGTGCCTTCACCGCCTTTGCCGCCCAGCTCTTCCGGCACATCAAGTTTGACATCAAGATGCTTGTCCGAGGAAACCGCGCGACCGTCGCGCCCGCCGGTGGCTTTGGCATGAGCAACATAGAGAACTTTTTCGATAGACATATTTTCTCCTGTGATTGACGAGTACATAACCAAGCTTAGACCATGCCGGCGCATCACGACCGAATGAAATGATGAGTTAAACGCAATATTTAGTTAAATAATCTGTAGATACAGTGGGTTGTGGTGTTTTATTAAAAACAGCGACGTATTTTTTAAGAAAAAACCGAAGCCGCTCGCGCGTTCGGCAACCGGCGTCGGCTCATGGGGCAGGCCAGCCTGCGGACTATCGATCCTGATGCGCCGTCTGCGCCGCTAATATGGCGGCGATATTATCCTCAATCCAGTCGGCCAGAATTTTGACTCGCTCGCTGGCTTCTTTGCCCAGCGGCGTCAGGCTGTATTCGACATGCGGCGGTACCACCGGGTAAGCGGTTCGCAGGATGAATCCATCATTTTCCAGCCATTGCAGCGTTTGCGCCAGCATGCGCTCGCTGACCCCGTCGATTCTGCGCCGTAGCTGACTGAAACGGTGTGTTCCATCCAGTAACGCCACTAAAATCAGCACGCCCCAGCGGCTGGTGACATGATTGAGAACCTGCCGGGAAGGGCATTTTTCAGCGAACAGATTGCCCTGCAACGGCATAACGGATGATGAAGCGGCGGCGGCGACTTTTTCTGACACGATACTTACCTTTATGTACGTACTTACTTAAAGTTAGCTTGTGGACTATTATGCCTGTCAATGACCGTCAAATAAAGGAGCTTCATGATGATTGCTATTACAGGTGCATCGGGCCAGTTGGGCCGTTTGGTAATTGAACAACTGCTGGCGAAACAACCGGCGGGCGACATTCTGGCGCTGGTGCGGGATGTGACGAAAGTCGCTGATTTAGCCGCACGCGGCGTTCAGGTAAAGGCGGCGGATTACAATCAGCCGGATTCTCTGGTCGCCGCGTTGCAAGGCGTGGATAAACTTTTGCTGATTTCCTCCAGCGAAGTGGGAAAACGCGCGGCGCAACATCGTAATGTGATTGAGGCGGCGAAGCAGGCCAACGTCAAGCTGCTGGCCTACACCAGCATTCTGCATGCCGATCGCTCGCCGCTGGGTCTGGCGAAAGAGCATCGGGAAACCGAGGAGCTGATCAAAGCCTCCGGCCTGCCTTATACGCTGCTGCGCAACGGCTGGTATAGCGAAAACTACGCGGCCAGCATACCCGCCGCATTGCAGCACGGCGTGTTTATCGGCAGCGCCGGCGAGGGGAAAATTTCCTCGGCCACCCGCGCTGATTATGCCGCCGCCGCCGTCGCGGTGCTGACTCTGGACAATCAGGCCGGTAAGGTTTACGAACTGGCGGGCGATGAGGCGTACACGCTGGCGCAGCTGGCGGCCGAAATCAGCCTTCAGTCGGGCAAGACCATTGGTTACCAGAATCTGCCGGAGGCGGAATATAGCGCGGCGTTGGCCGCGGCAGGCGTACCGGCGGCGTTCGCGGATATCATCGCCGATTCGGATGTGGGCGCGTCCAAAGGCGGTTTATTTGACGATGAACATCAACTGAGCCGGTTGATTGGCCGTCCTACCACGCCGCTGGCGACCGTGGTGAAATCGGCCATCCAATAATAAGTTCGGCATAAATGAATGCGGCGGGCGTCGGTGTAGCCCGCCGCATTCGTTTCGACGCCGGCTAGATGGCGGAGCGACGCACCGGCGCGCGGCGCCGTTCGCACCAGACGGTAAAAATACCGGCGCAGGCGATAATGGCGGCGCCCGCGATGGTGGAGAATTCCGGAATGCTGTCGAGAAAAAGGTAGCCAATCAGCATCGCCCATACCATCGTGGTGTAATCGAAGGGAGCCAGCAGCGAGGCGTCCGCGTAACGCAGGCTGAGCGTGATCAGAATTTGCGCCATGCCGCCGAAAAAACCGCAGCCGATCAGCAACGCCAACTGTTTGGCGTCAGGCATCAGCCAGCCAAAGCATGCCGTGGCCAGACCAATAAACATGGTCATCAGCGAAAAATAGAAAACAATGGCGCCCGGCTTTTCTTTACCATTAAGGAAACGGATCTGCACCGATGAGGTGGCGGAACAGAGCGCGGCCAGTAGGGCAAACAGCACGCCGATGGCGGAGCCGGCCGCGGCCGAATGGGAGGAGAATACCGACCCGCTGGCGTTTAAATGCGCCCAGAGCATGACGATAATCCCGGAAAAACCGACGACCACCGCCAGCCAGCGGTAGAAGCGCACCTTCTCTTTTAACAGTATCGCCGCCATAATCACGGTAAACAGCGGGGCGGCATAACTAATCGCGGTCATATCCGCCAGCGAAATATAGACCAGCGCCAGATAATTAAAATACATGCCTCCGGTACCGGAAAAACCGCGCACCAGGTGGCCGAGTATATTTTTGGTTTTTATTAATTCAATAACATTGCCCTGAAATTTAAGCCAGATCAGCAATGGGATCAGCGCGACAAAGGAACGAAAAAAAATCACCTCGCCGGTTGGAATTGCGCCGTTCAATCCTTTTACGCAGGCCAGCATTAACGTTGCACACAGGGCCGACATTATTTTCAGTAATACGCCCACTCTCGAATTCATTGTTAACTTCACTCTCTGGCTTAAAAATCGAATGTGCGTCCCGGATATAAAGGACGCTGTTGTTACCATAGAGTGACCGTCATGCAGGCTGTTAAGATAATTTCGTTCTGCCTGGATAGTTTTTCCTTATATTTACCCGGCTGCTGTCTCCCCGTCATACAAATTGCGTATCGCCACACAGGCTTTCCGTCTTATACATCTTTCCCTCTTTGCTTTTATAGTCATATTACGGTAGCGGCAAAAGATAAGTTTTATTGCTATCACGCTGTTTTTAAATGCTTAATCAGGAGAAGACAGGGGTAACTTCTATTCTCAACTAAAAAATATCGGGGAACTCATGATGAAACTGAAATTGCTTGCGGGCGCGGTATTGGCGATGCCCTTGATGATGACCTCAACCGCGCATGCGGATGCGCTGGCGGATATTCAATCCCGTGGTCAGTTGAATTGCGCGGTGTATTCCGATGTGCCGCCGTTTTCTTCTCCCGATCCTAAAACGCGACAGTTAGTGGGAATGGATGTCGATCTCTGCCACGCGCTGGCGAAACAGATGGGCGTCGGCGTGAATTTGGTGCCGACCTCGATTGAGGCGCGTATCGCCGTCATTATCACCGGCCGCGCCGATGTATTGATCGCCAATCTGGCCTATACGAAATCACGCGGTAAACAGATTCAGTTCAGCGATCCCTACTATATTGCGAAAGAAGTTCTGGTGGTGAAGAAGCCCAACGAAAATAAAACGCGCGCTGATTTTAAAGATAAGCGCATCAGCGCCACCAAAGGCACCACCTCCGAACAGTCAATCTATCTGGCCGGCGCCAAAGCCGTGACCTTCCAGGATGCGGCATCCGCCTTTTTGGCGCTTGAGCAAAATAAAGTCGTCGGTTTCGTCACCAACACGATGACGGGCATCAAAATGATTTCCCAGGCGAAAAAAGACGGTATCGAACTGGGCATGATCAAAGAGCCGATGGCGCTGGAGCCGATTGGCGTCGGTATGAAGAAAGATGAGCCCGCTCTGCTGGATGCGGTGAACGGCAGCATGAAAGCGATGGATGATTCGGGCGTTATCGACAAAATCTGGAATACCTGGATTGGCCCGGATACCGAATACAAAATGGTGCGCGAAGAAAGAGTGCAGCCGTTTTCCAGCCTGAAATTTGAACCTCTGGAATAAGTGATGACCATGTTGTCTGGAGAGATGCCGGGGCGCATCTCTTTATCGCTTGTCAATTTGGGCGAGCAGGTGAAGGTATCCACCATCGGCAGTCGGGCTTATCTGATCGATGCGCCCGGTGATTTTGATTTGCCCGCCCAGCGCCGTATCTGGGCGCTGGCGGACGCATTGCGGCGGCGCGACGATATCGAGTCATTGATTCCCGGCGTGACCAATCTGCTGGTGTTGTTTAAACAAACGCCGCCCGATCCCGAGGCGGTCGCCGCGTTATTACGGGAGGCGTGGGACAGCGCCCAATCGATCGCCCCGAAAGGGAAGCTGATTGAAATTCCGGTCTGTTACGGCGGCGAACATGCCGGCGATCTGGATGCGGTTTGTCAGTTTACCGGATTGCCGGCCGCCGAAGTGGTGCGCCGCCACTACCAGGGACGCTATACGGTATTTTGCCTCGGCAGCGCGCCGGGGTTCGGTTATCTGCATGGCCTGGATCCGACGATCGCCACGCCGCGCAAAAAAGTACCGTCGTTGCAGATGCCGCGAGGCGCGGTAACCATCGGCGGCGCGCAGACCGGTATTGCGGCCCTGACCGGGCCGAACGGCTGGAATGCGATCGGTTTTGCCGATATCGCGGTGTTCGACCCGATGGCCGACTCCCCCGCGCTGATGGCGCCGGGCGACAATATTCGCTTTCTACCCGAAAGGATTGAACTGTGATAGATGTGATCAAAACCGGCCCGCTGAACACGGTGCAAGACCTCGGCCGCACCGGTTTTCGCCATATCGGCGTTTCGGTCAGCGGCGCGATGGATTCGCTGGCGCTGCGCGTGGGCAATATCATGCTCGGCAATGAGCAAAACGCCGCCGGCATTGAAGTTCAGCTATTTCCTTTCCTTCTGTGTTTCCAGCGCGATACGGCGATCGCCTTAACCGGAGCCGATTGCCGGGCCACGCTTGACGGCGCGGCCTTGCCGCCCTGGTGGGCCTGCCGGGTTCGGGCCGGACAAACGCTGGAGATGCGCTATCCGCGTCAGGGTGCGCGGGGCTATCTCTGCGTGGCGGGCGGCATTGACGTGCCGGTGGTGATGGGATCGCGCAGCACGGCGTTACGCGGCGGCTTCGGCGGACTGGAAGGACGGCCGCTGGCCAATGGCGATCGCCTGCCGATAGGCGAGGCCGTCGGCGCTGAACCGCCGCCCGGCGGCCTCGGCGTGGTGCCGCCGGATGTCGCGCTGGTCGACGTATTTCCGCTCGGACGCGGCGGCGCCTTGCAACTTCGCGCTATCCCGTCCGGGGAGTATGCGCTTTTCGCCCACGACGCCCCGCGCTTTTGGTCGCAGCAGTGGACCATCTCCAATCACAGCAACCGCACCGGCTACCGGCTGAGCGGCGAACCCATAATCCCTTCCCGCGTGGTGGAAATGCGCTCTTACGGGCTGATCCCCGGCGTGGTGCAGGTTCCGCCGGCGGGCGAGCCCATTATCCAACTGAGCGATGCGAATACCGCGGGCGGCTATCCGAAGATTGCCGGTCTGATTGAGGACGATCTCTGGCGGCTGGGGCAGGCGCGGGCCGGGGATCGCATTCAACTGGTTGAGAGTCATGTCGATGAAGCGATAGCGGTCAGCCGGGCGGTGAATGATTATCTGGCCGCGCTGACCAGAAGCTGCCGCCAGGTGGCCGGCGCCGCTTTGGGGTGATGCCAGCCGGTATCCCGCCGTCTCCGGCAACACCCGCCGTCTCCGGCAACACCCGCCGTCTCCGGCAACACCCGCCGTCTCCGGCAACAGCCCGCAATCCCGGCAACGCTCCGTCACCCCCGCAACACCCCATCACTCCCGTCATCCCCGCGGCAGTAGGCGGGGATCTCCCGCTGCAACCCTGGACAGAGACAGACATTGCTGGATTTGCGCCGACGCGGGAATGGTATAGCGGAGGGGGTGACTGCGTATAATACGCCGTTTTTGCGGCCGTCGGGCATCGCCTGCCGCCGCAGACAGGCGTTAACATTCCCGACGGTGTGGAGGAAGAACGAAGAAGCGTTAGCGAATACCTGCGCAAAACGCGGCGATGCGGTCGCAGCCTTCCTGCAAGATTTCCATGCTGGTGGCGTAAGAGAGGCGGAAAAAGGGGCTCATACCGTAAGCCGCGCCCTGAACGGTCACCACATGCTGTTCTTCCATCAGCGCCAGCACAAAGTCGGTATCGCTGCTGATGACATGGCCTTCGCGCGAGGTTTTGCCGATAAACGCGGCGATATTCACGAACAGGTAAAATGCGCCCTGCGGCTTATGGCACAGCAGTCCGTCAATCGACGCCAGCCGTTCCAGAACATAATCACGGCGCTGACGATAGATTTCCGCCCGCTCTTTCAACAGATCCTGAGGCCCATCCAGCGCCGCAACCGAGGCGGCCTGCGTCAGCGTGGCGACGCCGCCGCTGTTCTGGGTGTTAACGTTGCTCATCGCTTTGATCAGATCTTGGGGGCCGCCGCAAAAACCGAGGCGCCAGCCGGTCATCGACCAGGCTTTGGATACGCCGTTGACCGTCAGGGTGCGCGTGATCAGTCGGGGTTCCACTTCGGCGATGGTATAGAAGGTGATGCCGTCATAAATCAGATGTTCATAGATATCGTCGGTCAGGATCCAGATGTCAGGATGGCGCAACATGACGTCGGCGATAGCCTGTAGCTCTTGACGGCTGGCGACCGAACCCGTGGGATTGCTGGGATAGTTGAGCAGCAGCCATTTGGTTTTCGGCGTGATCGCCTTTTCAATCTCCGCGGGATAGGGTTTAAAGCCGTTTTCCTGCGGGCAAGGCACCGGCACCGGCACGCCGCCGGCGAATTTCACGATATCGGCATAGCTAATCCACGATGGCGTCGGGATCAGCACTTCATCGCCGGGGTTAATGGTCGCCAGCATGGCGTTAAAAATAATCTGCTTGGCTCCGCCCGCGGTAATAATCTGGCTGATTTCATAATCAAGGTGATTATCTCGCTTGAATTTACGCTGAATGGCGGCGCGCAGCGCCGGCGTGCCGTCCGTCGGCGGGTAGCGCGTATCGCCGGCCAGCGCGGCGGCGTAGGCCGCCTCTATGGCATGCGGCGGCGTGGGGAAATCGGGTTCGCCGGTGGATAAACCAATGACGGCGATCCCCTGAGCGGCGAGGTCGCGCGCTTTCTGGGTCATCGCGACGGAAGCGGAAACAGTGACATTTTTTAAGCGATCGGCAATTTCAGGCATGGTGTGGGGATTCCAGTCAGTCCAGAGTCGCGTCATGCCGATACCGCATAACATCGGCCAAAGCAGGCGGCATGACATGGAGCAAAGAATCAGGCCATTAAGAAATGGTCTACGTCGGACAGAGCATAAGAGCGAATCGTCGCGGCGGGCTAATAGCGCTTTGTTGTGGTGACATAACACAAAACGATGGTTACCGGCGGCGCTTCGGCGATCGGCCGGTCATGGTTTGCATTACCGCCGCCATTGCACTGCTATGGTGCAATTACGGGTATCGGTTGCCGGCGAAAAAGACCCCGTAGGCCTGTCGGCGCTGAATTTCGCCGCTAATAGATTGAAATTCGTACATAGATAAAAGAAAGATAAGGATTTCAGCCTGGTGAATATATTTGGCTTAGAACTTGCTACACAAATGTAAAGACATCGCTGCGAGGAAACCATGATGAATCTCCGTCGACTAAAGTACTTCATAAAAATCGTTGACGTCGGCAGCCTGACGCAGGCCGCCGATATTCTTCATATTGCGCAACCCGCACTGAGCCAGCAATTAGCCACTCTGGAAGGGGAAGTGAATCAGCAATTGCTCATTCGCACCAAGCGCGGCGTAACGCCGACCGAGGCGGGGAAAATTCTCTACACCCATGCGCAGGTGATCCTGCGTCAGTGCGATCAGGCCCAGAGCGCCATTGACGGCGCCGGTTTGGCGCTGTCCGGCAATGTTTCCGTCGGGCTGGCGCCGGGGACGGCGGCTCAGCAACTGGCCTTGCCGCTGATGGAGGAAGTGCGCCGTCAGCATCCGGGCATCGTGCTCTATTTCAATGAAAATTTCGGCACCACCTTAAGCGAACTGATCATGAATGGCCGCATGGACATGGCGGTGATTTACGGCATCCGCGAGATCCACGGCTTACGTTTTATGCCGCTGATGAAAGAAGATCTCTATTTTGTCTGCCCGGCCTCGTTGGGCAAACCGAAAGTGAGCGTCGATCTGGCGGAAGTCGCGCGCTACGACCTGTTTTTGCCGCGCATTTATAACGTCATGCGTAAAGTGGTCGATGATGCCTTTACCCTTCAGGGACTCGCCTACCGGGTGAACTGCGAAATCGAGTCGCAAACGACGCTGAATGCCGCGGTGGGCGCCGGATTAGGCTGCACCATCATGCCGGAATCTTCCGCGCGCGCGATGCTGAAGGCCAGCAACGCCTGGATGGCGAAAATCGATAATCCCAATCTACAGGCGTCGCTGTCATTTTGTATGTCTGATCATCTGCCCCTGTCGCAACCCGCGAAGGCGGTCAAAGATATCTTGTTGGCGCTGATGGCTAAACGGACGACGGATAACCGTCCGCTGGCGCTGGTGGGGTAATAAGTCTCCCTTATCATCGTAAAGCGAAACCCTCTTACCGAATGGCTGTTTGGCTACGTTACAGTGCTTTTTATCCCCAGCGCGCCGGCACTGACTGGCGGTTGGCGGAAGGAAGCCGATGCGGCGCCGCCTTCAACCGCGCCGTATAGCCGCGTCCTCCGCACCGTCTGTCCTTTTGGCCGCCCCTGGGAAGAATCAGCAATCACGGCGGACGATTTGACGGGATAAGTATGCACACAAGCCAATTAGCTCTGAAGGATTTACGCAATGTGGCTCAAAAAATGCGCCGGTCGGGGCTATCTCAGATAGAGATCGGCGGCAACGGTTATCGCGTTCGGCTCAAGTTTGATCCGACCTGCGGCGCGCTGCCGGTCGGGGAGGCGCTAACGCCGTCGCCGGCCGCGGCGCCGCCCGACGCGCAAACGGCCATCTTGCGCGCATCCATGCCCGGCACGGTCTGGCTGTGGCACCCGAGCAACGGTCAGCCGTTCGCGCCGCCCGGTTCGACGGTAAAGCAAGGCGAGGTGCTGGCTCTGCTGAAAGTGGGGCTGATCTACCTGCCGCTGCTCAGTCCGGCCGACGGCGCGGTCGACGCGCTGCGGGTCGCTCACGGGGAGTCGGTGGAGTACGACAGCGCCATTCTCACGTTACGAAAAATAGAGGTTTGATCATGAAGTCGATTGATTTGAATGCCGATCTTGGCGAAGGCTTCGGCGATTATCGCATTGCCGACGACGCCGCGCTGATGCCGCTGATTACCTCCGCCAACGTCGCCTGCGGTTTTCACGCCGGCGACGCGGTGATTATGGCGCAGACCGTGGCGTTGGCGAAAAAACATCGCGTCGATCTGGGCGCGCATGTGGGATTGCCGGATCTGATGGGGTTTGGCCGCCGACGCATGCAGATAGAAGCCGAGGTGCTGGCGCATTACGTGACGTATCAGCTCGGCGCGCTGTCCGCCTTTGCCCGCGCCGCGGACTATCCGCTGACGCACATGAGTTTTCACGGCGCGCTCGGCAACATGGCCTCTGAGGACGAGGCGCTGGCGGATACGCTGTTGCGCGCCGTGCAAGCGTTCGACCCGACGTTGATCGTCAGCACCATGGCCGGTAATGCCGTTGAGCGCGCGGCGCGGCGGCTGGCATTGCCGGTGGCGTGCGTTTTCCTGGCCGATCGCGCCTATGAAAGCAACGGGTTGTTGGTCAGCCGCGGCAAGCCGGGCGCGGTGATCCACGATTTACAGCAGGTTAAGGCGCGGGTGCGTCAGTTGCTGACCGAAGGAACCATCCGCAGCATCGACGGCGAAATGCTGCGCGCGGATGTGTCGTCGATTCTGGTGCATGGCGATACGGCGGAAGCGATCGACATGGTGAAAACATTGCGCGCGGTGATTGAAGAAACGGGTCTGCGCATCGAACCGGCGTCGCGTCAGGTTCGTTAGCCGCGCCCTTATCCGAGGTTATAAGTCTCCCTTATCGCCTCAAATCATTTATGTCTTATACCCGTTTTCATTTACTGGATAGAGTCAAATGACTCGGCACGTTTATTGGAATAACGGTGAGCTGACAATCGTTCAGGAGAATTGAGATGCCATTTTCAGATTATAAAACCGCGCTGGTGACCGGCGCATCCGCCGGGATGGGGGAAGCGATTGTGGAACGTCTGTGTCAGGAGGGCATCACTGTCCATGCCGTGGCGCGTCGTCAGGATCAACTCTCCGCGCTGGCGGAGCGCACCGGCTGCATTCCTCATGCCATCGACGTCGCGGATACCGATGCGCTGACGCGGCTGTGTAGTGAAATTCAGGTCGATATCCTGGTCAATAACGCGGGCGTTTCCCGTCCCGGCTCGATCCTGGACGCGGATGAAGAGGCGATTGATACCCAGGTCGACGTCAATTTGCGCGCGGTATTGCACCTGTGCCGCCTGCTGGTGCCGGGGATGGTCGAGCGCGACTGCGGACACGTCATCAACATCACCTCGATCGCGGCGATTTACAATTTCAACGGCAACTCCATCTACCATGCGACTAAAGCCGGCGTTCATGCGCTGTCGCGCCAGCTGCGGGTGGACTGCTACGGCAAGCGCGTGCGGGTGACGGAAATCTGTCCGGGCCGCGTCGCCACCGATATTTTCGGCAACGTGATGGGCGATCAAGAAGAGGGGCGTCGTCGCTTTATCGACGGCTTCGAATTGCCGCAGGCGAAAGACATTGCGGATACCGTGGCGTTCGTGCTGGCCGCGCCGGTGGCCGTCAATTTCGGCAATATCGAGATCACGCCGACGCTACAGGTACCCGGCGGCCTGTCGACCATGCGTCCGGGCGACGCGGCGCAGTAACCGACCGGTAAGAGTTGAAGGGGGAATAAACGATGACGCTCGATTTTGACGCAATTTTCACCGGTCAGTTCGGGTCGATGATCGTTGACGGCTCGATACTGACCTTGAAGCTGGCTGTGGGTTCCTGGTCGCTGGCGATGATATTGGCGTTGCTGCTGGTGGTTATCCGCTTAACCCACAAGCGGGCGGCGGTGATGCTGGTGGCGGCTTACGTTTCGTACCATCGCAACGTGCCGACGCTGATCCAGTTGATGATCTGGTATTTCGCGATCCCCACCTTGCTGCCTGAGTCGCTGCAAATGTGGATTAACGATTTCAATGCGGAATTCATCTTCTCGATGATCGCGCTGGGCTTATGTCAGGCGGCCTATTTTTCCGAAGATATCCGCAGCGGATTACGCGCCATCCCCGAAGGACAGAACGAAGCGGCCCGCGCGTTGGGCATGAGCTATGGGCGGGCGATGCGCCTGGTGATTTTGCCTCAGGGGCTGCGTAACTCCCTGCCGTCGCTGATCAATCACACCGTACTGCTGTTCAAGAACACCAGCCTGGCGATGGTGATCGGCGTGACGGAACTGACGTTCGTCACCCGCGAGATTGAAAACCGCACGTTCCGTACTTTTGAAACCTATGTGGTGGCTTCCGTGGCTTACCTGGTTTTTTCTCTGCTGTTAATGGGGGTCGGCGCTTTGTTGGCGCGTCATTTCCAGCGTGTCTATGCGAGGTAATCCCGTGTTGGAAATTTTCACCATATTGCACGATAACGGGATGCTGTTTCTGATGGGACAGTACCCCCAGGGGCCGTTGGGCGGCATTCTCTGTACGTTGCTGATCTCGCTGCTGGCGGTGATCTTCGCCTTTCCCATCGGGGTGCTGCTCGGCGTGGCGCGCCTCTCCCCGTTCCGCTGGATCAGCTGGCCGGCGGCCGGCTGGGTCTATATCTTACGCGGCATCCCGCTGTTGATGGTGGTGTTCTGGACCTATTTCTGCGTGCCGCTGCTCATCGGCCGCAATATCAGCGGTTTTTCCACCATGCTGTGTACGCTGGTGATTTATGAAAGCGCGTATATTGCCGAAATCGTGCGGGGCGGGATTCAGGCGCTGCCGTCGGGCCAGTATGAAGCCGCGCGCGCGTTGGGGATGGGCCACATCAAAGCCTTCCGCATGGTTATCCTGCCGCAGGCGCTCTACAACACGCTGCCGAGCCTGGTAAGTCAATTAGTCTCGATTATCAAGGACAGCACGCTGGGTTATGTCATCAGCGTGCCTGAGCTGACCTACGCGGCGAATCAGGTCAATAACCAATTGCTGACCAAACCTTTTCAGGTGTTCGCCATCGTCGCGCTGGGCTATTACATCATCTGCTATAGCCTGACCTGGCTGGCGAACCGGCTGGAGGCGCATATCGACAACAAGCGCCGTAGCGAAAACCGCACCAGAGGCGACGACGCGCCAAACCAGGCGACTGACCCCAATACCATCGCAATAAGGAATGAGTTATGAGACCGATGATTATGTTCAACAAGGTCAGCAAATGGTATGGCGACTATCAGGCACTGACCGATTTAAACGCCGAGATCAAGAGCGGCGAGGTGGTGGTGGTGTGCGGCCCGTCCGGCTCCGGCAAATCCACGCTGATTCGTACGGTGAATCGACTTGAGCCGATCGAACAGGGACAAATTCTGTTCGACGGCATCGATATTCACGGCACCAGTACGCGATTGAACCAGTTACGCACCCGCATTGGTTTCGTCTTTCAGAACTTCAATCTGTTCCCGCACGTTTCGGTGTTGGACAATATCATGATGTCGCCGGTGAAGGTGTTGGGCGTCAAGCGCGGCGAAGCCCGTAAGCACGCCGGTGAATTGCTGGAGCGGGTCGGGCTGTCTCATAAAGCCAATGCGTATCCGGCCCAGCTTTCCGGCGGTCAGCAGCAGCGCGTGGCGATAGCCCGCGCGCTGGCGATGAAGCCGCCGGTGATGCTGTTTGATGAACCGACCTCGGCGCTGGACCCGGAAATGGTGGGGGAAGTGTTGAACGTCATGCGCGGTCTGGCGCAGGAGGGGATGACGATGATGTGCGTCACCCATGAGATGAATTTTGCCCGTGACGTGGCGGACACCATCTGGTTTATGGATCAGGGACAGATTCTGGAGAAAGCGACGCCGGAGAATTTCTTCCGCTCGCCGCAGCATCCGCGCGCCCAGCGATTCCTGAGCGACCTGCATCAGCATTGAGCGGCGTCGTTTGAATAGACGGCCGCGCCGGGGAAGCGGCGCGGCGTTTGACGGCAATCCGGCGACTAATAGCCTTCCCCCTCGCCGAATGCGCCGTCCAGCAGACAAATTTGCGCGGCGAAGGCGGCGCCGTCTTGCAGACTGGCCGATAACGATTTCCCTGCGAGGTGCGCCAGTAAAAATGCGGTGATAAATGCATCGCCGGCGCCGAGCGTGTCTTGCGCCGCAACGGGTTGCGGCGGTTGCTCCAGCCAGCGTTCGCCGTCAAATAGCAACGCGCCTTGCGCGCCACGGGTCGCAATGGCGTAACATCCGCTCTGACGATGGGCGTCAAACAGAATTTGCCGCGTTTCCTCCAGACTGCGCTCGGCACAGGAGAAAAACGCGTAATCCAGCCACCGGCATAAGGCAAGCGCGGCCGCGATATCGAAATCATCGGAAAAGTCATACGATAGCCGGCCCGGCAGCGCGCTCAGTGCTGGCAACTGGTTATCCAGATAGCTGTAGGCGCTGGTATGCAGCACGGCAAACTGACTCAACCAGTCAATATCCGTTACGGCGAAATCCATTGACGTATGTTGCCGAATGCCGCCTGCATTGGAGCCGAGAAAGATCCGTTCTCCCTGGCTGATGGTCAGGTCGGCATAGCCGTTTTCACCCGACGCCACCCGGCAGCGTGACGTATCAATCTTGCGGGCGGCCAGCGCGCGTCGCACATGCGAACCATTGTCGTCGTCGCCGAACACGCCGAGATAGGCCGCCTGGGCGCCAAGCATTTTTGCGTAGACGCTGAAATTAAGCGCATTGCCGCCCGGATAACGGGTGTGCGTGTGCGTATAACGATCGACGACGTTATCGCCAATACCCAATACTTTCATCATGATGTCCTCAATAGGCGACTTTTCCCATATAACGACGCGTTTCCAGCGGGTGTTGCCGTACCTGCGCCAGCGCGGCGCGATATTCGCACATCACGCTATAGAACAGCACCGGGTTGAAATAGTCCACCACTGACGCCGGAATAACGCTCAGGCCGAGTTCCTTGGCGTCCACGACTTCCATTTTCTCGCCATATTGGGCTAGAAAGCGGACGGCGCGTTCGTCAAGCGGGCGTGTGCGGCCTTCGTTCACCATCACAATCCAGGGCGTGTTTCGGTCAGTGACTTCAAATGGGCCGTGGAAAAATTCACCGCTGTGAATTGAAGCGGCATTGAGCCACTGCATTTCCATTAACGAACAAATCGCGAAACCATAGGCATGGCCGTAAGAGGCGCCGCTGGAAAGCACATAGAACAATGATTCGTTGCGATAACGGTCGGCGAATTCCTCGCTGCGCTGCTGGACTTGCATCCGCGCGCGGGCAATGACGCTATCGATCTGCGCCATACCGCTCTGGAAATCCGCATGGCCGTCGAATCCCTCGCTTTGCGCTACGGCTTCGACGCACAGATTCAGGATCAGCGCCATCGGGTTGTCGACGACCTGGCTGTCATTGCCCCAGGCATACAGAATATTGCTGTCGGACCAGGCGATCAGCTCTGCTTCGGCGTTATGCGTCAGGGTGATCGTCGTACTGCCATGCTGCTGCGCCAATTTCGCCGCCGCGACGGATTCGGGCGTATTGCCTCCGTGGGAACAGACGATGGTCAGGGCGTTTTTACCCAGCGTTTTTGGCGCGGCGTGGACGAATTCATTTGCCGTCATCATAAAGCTGCGCAGCGTGGCGGATTCGCGGTTAAGAAAATAGTGTGCGGGATACATATCGACCAGCGAGCCGCCGCAGGCAACAAGAAATATCTGACGCAGGCCGCCTTGCGGATGAAAACGGCTTTCCATTAACGAAGAGATGATTGCAGCGGTATTCATGAATTATTCGCCATACACATTGAAATTAAAGTATTTTTTTGCCAAACGTTCGTAGGTGCCGTCGCGACGGATTTCAGTGATTGCCCCGTTGAGTTGCTCACGCAGTTTGTCATTCTGTTTGTTGACGCCAATGCCCGTACCCGGCCCGAAAATCACGTCATCCTTCACCTGCGGTTCAATCAGCGCAAAGCCTTTGCCATGAGGTTTATTGAGCAGGGATTCGGTCACCACGGTCGCATCATCAAGCGTGGCGTCGATCCGGCCTACCACCATATCGGCATAGACGTCGTCGGCGCTGGGGTAGGCGATCACTTCCACGCCCTGGCTTTGCCAATGTTTTTTGGCATAAGACTCAAATACCGAGCCTTGTTGCACGCCCAGGCGCTTTCCTTTCAGCGATTCGACGGTAGGTTTTAACCCGCTGGATTCCGGGGCGACGAGAAACGCGGGCGTGTTGAATAACTTGTCGGTAAAGTCGATGGCCTTTTTGCGTTCGTCGGTAATCGACAGCGAGGAGAGAATGGCGTCGAATTTGCGCGCATGCAGGGCAGGGATCAGCCCGTCAAAACTGCTTTCCACCCATACGCATTTGGCGTTGAGTTTGGCGCATAGCGCGTTACCGATATCAATATCGAATCCCTGCAATGAACCGTCCGGCGCTTTTGATTCAAACGGCGGAAACGTGGGGTCTGTTCCGAAGCGAATCACCTGTTCGGCATGAACATTTAAAGGCAGCCACGGCAACGCGAGGCCAAGCAACAAAAGGGGGAGTGCTTTTTTCATCGTTTGCTCCACATTAAAATGTGTACCATAAAATATACCAAAAATAGATATACTCATCGGGCAGGGGAAAAACAAGGAATTGTTTTATTTTTTCTTTATATAAGAATGAATTATGTAGTTATGGTCTGGTTTTTATCTTCGCTTCCCCTGTTGCCGGCGGGGATTTTTTTCTGATTAATCAGCGATCCGTCGGTATACTTGGCGTAAAATTTCACGGCGTTGGGTGAATAAAAATAGACCATGAGCGAAATGAAACGACGTCCACGCAAAGCCTATCTGCAAGCCCGGCAGTCTTTGCTGGCCTTGTTGGCTACGCCGGAATACAACCCGGGCGATCAAATTCCCGCCGAACGTGAGCTGGCGGCGCTGTTGCACATCAGTCGGATGACGCTGAGAAAGATCCTTGATGAACTGATCGACCAGGGATTGCTGGAACGGCGCGGCAATCAGGGTACCTGGCTGACGGCCGCCGCCATCGAGCGTCCGCTGACGCAGGCGATCGAACAGGGGATCAGCAAAATCATCGAGCATAACGGCGCGATACCCAGCAGCCGCTTGATTTACTTTCAGGATGCGGTCGCCAGCGAGCGTATCGCCCGCTTATTACAGATAGAAAGCGGCGCGCCTTTGCTGATGATAAAACGCCTGCGGCTGGCGGATGGACTGCCATTCTGCATTGAAACCAGCTATTTGCCGCGCCGGCGTGTGCCGGATTTAAGCGCGTCGATGCTTGAAGACAAGGGTTCGCTGTATCGTTTGTTGGCCGAGCATTATCACATTCTGGCGATCGCCGATGAAGGAACGATTCGGGTCGGCGTGATGAACGAAGAAGAACAGGCGCTTCTGGGCGCGCCGCCGGACAGTCCGGCGCTGATCTACCGTGGGGTTATTTCCGACCGGATGAGTCAACCGGTGGAATATCTGGTGTCGGTCAATCACCCGCAGCGGGTGACTTTTCGCATCAGTCACAATGTCGTCGGACAGACGGATGTCAATGCAAAAATTCGCTAGCGGCCGACGGGATGATACCCTTGCCTGCGTCCGCCCGAGTTATTTATTGAGGAGCCTTTTTGTGAAATTATTCGATGCCGAAGCGACGGCCAAACTACTTCCTTACGACCGCCTGGTCGATGCTCTGGACCAGATGGCCCGGCAAGGCCTGAACGGGCAGGCGTATGCGCCGGTGCGCCAGAGCGTACCGGCTCAGGACGGCGGCGTGTTGCTGATGATGCCGGCCTCCGACGCCCAACACCTGTGTGTAAAACTGATCACCGTCCATTCTGGCAATCCCGCTCGCGGTCTGCCGGCCATCCAGGGCGAACTGGTGCTGATGCGCGCCGATACCGGCGAACGTTTGCTGTCGCTGGATGCGCCGACGGTCACCGCACGGCGCACGGCGGCGATTTCGTTGCTGGGCGCGCGCAAACTGGCGCATCCGGATGCCGATACCCTGTTGCTGATTGGCGCCGGCGTGCAGGCGAAAGAGCATATGCAGGCTTTTGCCGGCCACTGGCCGTTACGCCGGGTGCGTATTGTCTCGCGGCGCCTCGCGCGCGCTCAGGCTCTGGCCGACTATGCGCGCCAACAGTTGGGGCTGGACGCGCAAGCGATCGCGGAGGTGGACGAACGCGAAGCGCAGGCCGGATTGATCGTTTCGACCACCTCCAGCCGCACGCCGGTGCTTTCGGCGTCGGTGCCGGACGACAGCACCATTATCGCCGTCGGCGCCTATCAGCCGGAGATGGCGGAGATCGCGCCAGCGGTGGTGCATCGCTGCGACCTGTTCGTCGATACGCTGGAAGGCGCGCGGGAAGAGGCGGGGGATTTGATACAGGCCGGGGTCGAATGGGGGAACGTCGGGGATATCGGCGACATCGTCAACCCGCGCCCGCGTCAGGGTCGCCCGGTGATGTTTAAAACCGTTGGCTCGGCGCTATGGGATCTGGCCGCCGCCAAACTGGCGGCGGAGATGGCCGGTCTGGTTTGATGCCTCACGCCTTTCCCGTTGCAGGTATACGGAATGCCTGCAACGGGAATATTGAGCTTTCGCTTGAAGAAGAAGGATGCGGACAGGACGCCGCCGATAAAAAAGGGGCCAGCCGTTACGGCAAGCCCCTTTTTCGATTATTTCCGCTTTATTTCATGCAGTTAGCGCATTGATTCTGCTGAATCTGCTGGAAGAAATCATTGCCTTTATCATCCACCAGAATAAACGCCGGGAAGTTCTCCACTTCAATTTTCCAGATGGCTTCCATACCCAGTTCCGGATATTCCACGCATTCCAGGCTCTTGATGCTCTGCTGCGCCAAGACGGCGGCCGGGCCGCCGATGCTGCCCAGATAGAATCCGCCATGTTTATGGCAGGCATCCGTCACCTGCTGGCTGCGGTTGCCCTTGGCCAACATAATCATGCTGCCGCCGTGCGATTGCAGCAGATCGACATAGGAGTCCATACGTCCCGCGGTGGTCGGGCCCAATGAACCGGAGGCGTAACCTTCCGGCGTTTTGGCCGGGCCGGCGTAGTAGATCGGGTGATCTTTAACGTACTGCGGCAGGTCTTCGCCGTTATCGATACGCTCTTTCAGCTTGGCATGGGCGATATCGCGGCCGACGATGATGGTGCCGGTCAGCGACAGACGGGTCGAGACCGGATACTGAGACAGCTGGGCGAGGATCGCTTTCATCGGGCGATTCAAATCGATATGCACCACGTCGCCTTCGCCCTGCTGGCGCAGAGACTCAGGAATATAGCGCGCCGGATTATGTTCCAGCTTCTCGATCCAGATGCCTTCGCGGTTGATTTTGGCTTTGATGTTGCGGTCCGCGGAGCAGGAGACGCCCATGCCGACCGGGCAGGATGCGCCGTGACGCGGAAGACGGATCACCCGGATATCGTGCGCAAAATACTTGCCGCCGAACTGCGCGCCCAGCCCCAGGTTTTGCGCTTCGATCATCAGTTCCTGCTCCAGTTTCACATCCCGGAACGCCTGACCGTGTTCATTTCCTTCGGTCGGCAGGCCGTCATAGTATTTGGCCGACGCCAGTTTTACCGTCTTCAGCGTGCTTTCCGCCGAAGTGCCGCCGATCACGAAGGCGATATGGTACGGCGGGCAGGCCGCGGTGCCGAGCGTCCGCATTTTTTCCACCAGATAGTTTTTCAGTTTATCGGGGTTAAGCAGCGCCTTGGTTTCCTGATAGAGATAGGTTTTGTTGGCGGAGCCGCCGCCTTTGGCGACGCACAGGAATTTATATTCATCGCCGTCCACGCTGTAGAGGTCGATTTGCGCGGGCAGGTTGGTGCCGGTATTCACTTCTTTGTACATATCCAGCGCCACATTCTGGGAGTAGCGCAGGTTGTCTTCGGTATAGGTGTTGTACACGCCGCGGGTCAGGGCTTCTTCATCGCCGCCGCCGGTCCAGACGCGCTGGCCTTTTTTACCCATGATGATGGCCGTGCCGGTATCCTGACAGGTCGGCAGCACGCCTTTGGCGGCGATTTCCGAGTTTCTCAGGAACTGCAACGCAACGTATTTGTCGTTTTCGCTGGCTTGCGGATCGTGAAGAATCGAGGCGACCTGCTGCTGGTGGGCGGGGCGCAGCATAAATGCGGCGTCGTGAAAGGCCTGCTGCGCCAGCAGCGTCAGGGCTTCGGGCTCCACTTTCAGCACCGGCTGACCTTCAAACTCGCTCACGGAGACATACTCTTTGCTTAGCAGGTAATACTCAGTCTCATCTTTGGCGAGGGGGAAGGGGGGTTGATAAATGAATGGCTTATTCGACATTTTTTTCTCACTTAATAATTTATTGCCGCCGTTATTCGGATAATGAGTAGCTGTACTGGCGGCATCTTGTTCGGTGTGACCGTTGCCAGCCCGACGGCACGAGGGGCTGGCTAGCAATTATCAGAACATCATCGACATCCAGGGGTAGCCGATAACCAGCAGGGCGACCAGGAATATTGCACCAAAAATCGTACCCAGGCGCCAATAATCCGCCGCCGGCAGGTAACCACTGCCGTAGTAGATCGGGCTTGGCCCGGTACCGTAAGGCGTGATAATCCCCATGATACCCAATGACGTCACCATCAGCAGGCAGAATACCTGCATGTTTATGCCGGGGATGGTCGAGGCGATGGTCAGCATGGCGGGCAACAATGCGGTGGTATGCGCGGTGGTGCTGGCGAACAGATAGTGCAGCAGATAAAACGCGACCAGCAGCACGATGGTGGCGACGTCGGGAGAGATGCCGTGCAGAAGCATGCCGCCTTCCTGACCCAGCCAGCCGATAAAGCCGGTGGAGGACAGGCCGTCGGCCAGCGCCACCAGCGTGCCGAACCAGACAAAGGTATTCCATGCGGCTTTGTTGCCGGTGATATCGCCCCATTCCAGTACGCCGGTCCACAGCATCAGGCCGATAACCAACAGGGCGGCCAGCGCCGGTTCAATCCAGTTGGCGGCGAAAATCCACATCACCAGCGCGCAGCAGACGAACAGCAGCAGCAGAATTTCATTCCGCGACAGCTTGCCGAGTTTTTCCAGCTCCTGGCTGGCCCAGCGCGGCACTTCATCGTTGATTTTGACTTCGGGCGGATATAACCAGTAAGCCAGCAGCGGCATGGCCAGGATCAGCAGGATGCCCAGCGGCAGGAAGGCGAGGAACCAGGTACCCCATGAAATGCTGATGCCCACGGTGCTTTTCACCAATGCCAGCGCCAGCAGGTTCGGCGCCAGCGCGGATAAAAACATGGAGCTGGTGATACAGGCGGCGGTGATCGCGACCCACATCAGGTAGGAGCCGATCTTGCGGGCGCTGGGGTCGTTTGGCTTGGAGCCGTACAGCGGCGGCAGGTTAGCGATAATCGGATAAATGGTTCCGCCGCTTCGCGCCGTGTTGGAGGGGGTGAACGGCGCCAGCAGCAGGTCGGCGAAGGTGATGGCGTAACCCAGGGTCAGGCTGCGGCGGCCGAGATATTTCACCAGAATCAGCGCCAGACGGCGGCCGAACTGGGTTTTATCGTAACCGGCGGCGAACATGAACGCGCCGAAAATCAGCCAAACGGTCGAGTTGCCGAATCCGCTCACCGCCCATTTAAAGGATTGGGAAGCGAGTTTGAATTTGGGATCGGCCAGTTGCTCAGGACTGAACAGCAGCCATTCCCCTCCCAGCGCGATGATGATAAGCCCGGTCAGGCCGATTACCGCCCCGGGCAGCGGCTCGAAGATCAAGCCGACAATAACGCCGACAAAGATGGCGAAGAAGTGCCATGAATAGGGTTGCAGCCCCTCAGGCACGGGAGTTAATAACAATGCCGCGGTAACCACCACCATCAATAACATATATATCAGGTGACTCTTCTTACCGCTTGCGGCTTTTTTAACCTGCGGCGGGTTGATGCTTTTTGATATTACGCTCATTTTGATTGTCTATAAGTAGTTAAGAATTCATTTAGCACGTCGAAAATATTTTCCGGTTTATTTAGTTTTTTAATTTTATATTCTTAATTAACGGTGAGATTTCGTACGTTATATTTGTCCGTCATAGTCGATAATTTATACGATCTACGGTGTGGGAATGTTTATATAATGCGTTTTTCATATTTATTGCTGTTGATCTTGATCAAGAGATCGCCGTGATATTTTCGGTTTTTGAAATGTGAATGAGAGTGGTTTCTGTATTTTATTTTCACCATATTTGTTCGTTTTTTTTATTTTCCCGGCATGATTTTCATGAGAGAAAATATGACATCAGACTTCTTGTGGATATTGTCGGTATCGGCTACATATTCTGTCGATTTGTCGGGCTCAGTTGTGGCGCGGCTTGTAGCGATGAGGTGGGTGAGATTTTTATTATTTTTTATCGAAGTAAACAAAAAGTTGTATTAATTTAATTTTATGTGATCTTTTTTATTTAAAAGTAATGATATTTTAATAAAACGAGTGAAATATCAGCCGGCAAATAATTAATTAACTAAAAATAATGATTTTTAAACTAAATATAAAGTTATATTAGTAAGATGACATCGGTAGCGAATTAAAATCAAGAAAAAATAACCGATAACGAATTCAAAGAATTTGAAATTTTTATATTTTGGAGTTGATTATTATGACCAGTCACAATCGCATACTTAGTCCATTTACCTTCCCAAATGGCACTGAGGTAAAAAACCGTCTTTTAATGGCGCCGATGACCACCTGCACCGGCTTTTATGATGGTTCCGTAACCAGTGAATTGGTGGAATATTATCGGGAGCGCGCCGGTAGTATCGGTACGGTTATTGTTGAATGTTGTTTTATTGATGATAAAGGTCTGGCGTTCCCCGGCGCCATTGGTATTGATCACGACAATAAGATTCCCGGTCTGGCAAAAGTCGCCGACGCCATCAAATCCAAAGGCTCGAAAGCTATTCTGCAAATTTATCATGGCGGCAGAATGGTTGAACCCAAGCTGATCGGCGGTCAGTCGCCCGTCGGCCCGAGCGCCCTCGCCGCGCCGCGCGACGGCGCGCCGACCCCGACGGCCTTAACCACGGAAGAAGTGGAAGGCATGATCGTGAAATTCGGCGAAGGCTTCCGTCGCGCCATTGAGGCCGGATTCGACGGCGTGGAAATCCACGGCGCGAACACCTATCTGATTCAGCAGTTCTACTCGCCGAACTCCAACCAGCGTGACGATGAGTGGGGCGGCAGCCGCGACAACCGGGCCAAATTCCCGCTGGCGGTGTTGGATATCGCCCACGAAATGGCGCGTGAGTATGCCGACCCGTCTTTCATCATCGGCTATCGTTTCTCGCCGGAAGAAATTGAAGAACCCGGTATTCGCTTTGCCGACACTCTGTATCTGCTGGAAAAACTGGCGGCGCGCGGGCTGGATTATCTGCACTTCTCCATGGGGTATACCCTGCGTCCGTCGATCGTCGATACCGCCGATCCAACGCCGCTGATTGATAAATACGTCGCTATGCGTTCCGCAACCCTGGCGAAAGTCCCGGTATTGGGCGTGGGCGGCGTGGTTAACAAAGAAGATGTCGAACTGGCGCTGGAACACGGCTATGACATGGTCGCGGTAGGTAAAGCCTGCATCGCCTATCCGGACTGGACCGATCGCATCGCCGACGATCAGCGGATCGAACTGTTTATCGATCACACCAAGCGTGAAGACCTGATCATTCCGGAACCGCTGTGGCGCTTCTCGCTGGTTGACGCGATGATCCGCGACATGAGTCTGTCGTCGAAAAAATTCAAGCCCGGCGTGTTTCAGGAAAAAGCGCAGGATGACGAAAACGAACTGATCATCAATGTCAGCCTGGAAACCGATCGCATTGCCGATATCGAACTGGATGCGGGCTCCGAACTGGATGTCTCTTTCGTCACCAGCTTCGAGGTTATCCGCTCGCGTATTCTTGATGCCAACAGCCCGCACGTCGACGCCGTCACCGGCGCCACCACCCAAAGTGAAGCGGTGAAAAAGGCCGTTTCCAAAGCGCTGGCGAAATCCTGTAAGGCGCAGATTCTGGAAGAAGGCGGCAACCCGGCCACGCCGCAAAGCTACGACGTTATCGTCGTCGGCAGCGGCGGCGCCGGTCTGGCGGCGGCCATTCAGGCCAGCGACGAAGGCGCCAGCGTGCTGATCATCGAGAAGATGCCGAGCATCGGCGGCAATACCATCAAGGCATCGGTGGGGATGAACGCGGCGGAAACCCGTTTCCAGAGAATAAAAGGCATTGTCGACAGTAAAGAGCTGTTCTATGAAGAAAGCATGAAGGGCGGTAAAAACAAAAATAACCCTGAACTGCTGAAGTGCTTCGTCGAACACGCGCCGCAGGCCATAGAATGGCTGGCGGATCACGGCATCGAGCTGAACGATATCACCATCACCGGCGGTATGAGCATCGACCGTACCCACCGTCCGGCGGACCGTTCCGCCGTCGGCGGCTTCCTGATCAGCGGGCTGACGAAGAACCTCAATACGCGCAATATCGATGTGATGCTGGATACCGCCGTTACCGATATTCTCTATGAAGCCGACGCGGTTATCGGCGTTCAGGCGGTGAACGAGGATGATGAAGCCCTGACCATCCTGGCGAAAAGCGTCATCGTCGCCAGCGGCGGCTTCAGCGCCAACCGCGATATGGTCGTACAGTATCGTGCTGAGCTGGATGGCTTCGTCACCACCAACCATAAAGGCGCGACCGGCGACGGCATCGCCATTCTGGAGAAGATTGGCGCCGGTACGGTTGATATGGGCGAAATTCAGATTCACCCGACGGTTGAGCAAACCACGTCCTATCTGGTTTCCGAATCCATCCGCGGCGGCGGCGCCATCCTGGTGAGTCAGGAGGGTAAACGCTTCTTTAATGAAATGGAGACCCGCGACAAGGTTTCGGCGCAGATCATCAGCCTGCCTGAGAAATATGCCTATGTTGTTTTCGACGAGCAGATCAGAACGCAAAACAAGGCCGCCGACGAGTACATCGCTCGCGGATTTGTGATCAGCGCTGACTCTCCGCGCGAGCTGGCCGCCAAGCTGGATATGGATCATCATGCCTTCCTGGCGACGCTGGAACGCTACAATGTTTTTGTCGACAAACAGAACGATGAAGATTTTGGCCGTAAAACCGCGCTGCGCCAGCCTATCAATCAGGGGCCGTTCTACGCCATTCGCATCGCGCCGGGTGTTCACCACACCATGGGCGGGGTAACGATCAACACCGATACCGAGGTGTTGAACGACCAGCAGCAGGTTATTGCGGGCGCCTACGCGGCGGGTGAAGTCGTCGGCGGCATCCACGGCGGTAACCGTATTGGCGGTAATGCCGTCGCCGATATCATCATCTTCGGTATTCTGGCTGGCCGCAACGCGGCATCCCACGCCTTGCGGTAACCGGTGTCGGCCTGTACCTTGGGCCTACCCAGGGTACAGGTTCATGGCCTTCATAATTTCAGGTAATCCGCTATGCCGTCAGACGATCGCGTCTATGCTTATTCCGCTGTTTTGATGGGTTCTCCCATTCTTCTTAAGTTATTTGAGCATAACGAAAGTCTGGCCGCGCTGGTCTTCAGACTGATCAAACAGCAGGAAAACCGGCTTACCGTTAACCGGGCGCATTCCGACGTCATGGACGTCAACCATGCCGCCGGCAGCCATCCGGTAGCGGTCAGCCCCTCGGTGTTCAATCTGATTAAGCGCGCCAAAGCGGTAAGCCTGCTGGACGACAGCTGCTTTAACCTGGCTATCGGCCCGCTGGTCAAGCGCTGGAAAATCGGCTTCAACGGCGACAGCGTTCCTCCCGCCGCTGAGCTACAGGCGCTATTGGCGCTGACCAATCCCGCCGACGTCATCCTCAACGAACAGCAGCATTCCGTTTTTCTGGCAAAAGCCGGCATGGAGATCGATCTGGGCGCGATTGCCAAAGGCTACATTGCCGATCTGGTCAGGGATTTGCTGCATCAGCACGCTACCCGCCACGCCTTGATCAACCTGGGCGGTAACGTTCAGACGCTCGGCGTACCGCAAGACAGCGGGCTGGATGCCTGGTCGGTCGGGCTGAAAAAACCCTTTTCCGCGCCCGACGATCTGATCGGCGTCATCAATGTGAACAACAAATCGGTGGTGACATCCGGTATTTACGAACGCTACTTTGAGCTGAACGGCCGCTGTTACCACCATATTCTCGATCCGAAAACCGGCTACCCGCGGGATAACGAACTGTTGAGCGTCACCATTATTTCCGACGACTCCATCGACGGCGATATCTATACCACGCTGCTCTACGGCATGGGGGTGGAAAAAGGTCTCGCTTACCTGTCCGACAAGCCGGGAATTGAAGCGATTTTCGTCACCCGAGACCGGCAGGTCATTCTCTCGTCGCAACGTCAGTTCACTTTCACCCTGCTGGATAACAGTTACCTGACGGCGTAAATGGCGGCGCGCTGCGCCAGCAGCTGGTAGTCCTGCGGGTCGGGTACGTTGAAGCCTTGCAGCTGCAGCGCGGCAAGCAGCGGGGCGGCTCCGCTGTCGGATGACAAGTCGACGAAGGCGCGTTGCAAGCGGGCCAGCGCGGCGGGCGGCAGCGAGGCCGAGGCCACCAGTAAAGGCATCGGGGCGGGAGCGGTGTGGTCGATTACCCGAACTTTTTCCATCAGCTCAGGCGCATCGTGCGCCAGCAGATCGAAGGCATAGCTGTCCACCGGGCCGATATCGGCCAGGCCGTTGGCGATGGCTTCCACCACGCGGCGCGGGGTAATCAGCGGGCCGACCGTCTGGCGATATAACCCTTTCCCGCCCGGTTGCCGGTAGGGCAGCAGGTGAAAGCGCAGGGCATGGTAGCCGGAGTACGACTCGCGGTTGGTAAAGGCCAGCCGCCGGCCGAAGGTCTCCGGCAATTGCCGATAGGGCGCGTGACGGGCGACGATCAAACGGCTGCGATAGCTGCCGGGGCCGTCGGCCAGCGAATGCAGCGGAATCGGTACGGCGACCGCCACGACCGGAAACAGCCCGAGCGCAAACGGCAGGCCGCACATAAATACGCCCGCCAGATCCGGGCGCTGCCACAGCCCCTCCAGCGGAGCCGGCGCGGGGTAGTCAATCACCTCCCCCTCGACGGAGGCGCGGCGATAGACCTCCCGTAGCAGCCTTTTCCAGCCGGTTGCCGCTGCGGGTGTCACCGAGTACATCCGTCCGTTGGCGATCATGCGTAGCGCAACGTCTGGCCGATTCCCAGCTTGCGCGCCTTTTCCAGCATCGTATGGCCGAGGGCGATATCGCTCAGCGACAGGCCGCGATGCCAGAACAGGATGGTTTCATCGTCGTTTTCGCGTCCAGGTTTAACGCCGGCGACGATCTGTCCGAGTTCGGCATGCAGCGTCTCTGCGCTCAGTTTACCGGCTTCAACGTGGGCGCGCAGAGAACCAAACATGCCGCCCTTGCACTGGCCCCAGTCGTCGACCACCATTTTATCCATGATGTCGGTCAGCGAGAGCTCCACCGCGCTCATGGTGCCGTAAGGCACCACCAGCGCGCCGGGCTTGATCCAGGCGGTTTTCAGCATGGGCGCCGGTTTTTCCAGCCGTGAAGCTTCGACGACGATATCCGCATCGCGCACGCAGCTCTCCCAGTCGGCGGTGACGATAATCTTTTTGCCCAAATCCTGTTCCAGCCGTTTAGCAAAGGCGTTACGGCTTTCCGGACGACGCGAGTGGATGCGGATTTCATCGAAGTCGTACAGGCTGTCCAGCAGGCGTACGTTCCAGTAGGCGGTGCCGCGCGCGCCGATATGGCCGAGTACCTTGCTGTCGCGGCGCGCCAGATGGCGGGCGCCGAGCGCGGTGATCGCCCCGGTGCGCATATCGGTAATGGCCGAGGCATCGACGATGGCCACCGGCATACCGGTGCGCGGATTGAACAAATTAAGCATCGCCATCTCGGACGGCAGACCTAATTGGTAGTTATTCACGTAGTCGCCCACCACCTTCACCCCCGCCAGATTGAGCGGCGCAATATAGCCGCGCAGCACGTTGAAGTGGCCGTTAAACGCCGGATCGGGGATCAGATGCACGCGGGGTTCGATAACGGTTTGATGCCGTCCCTGCGCCAGCAGGCCGGCGTCGACGGCGGCGAGAATTTCGCTGTCGGTCATCGCCAGTTGCTGAATGTCCGGTCCGTTGAGATAGGTAATATTGACAGGCTGGGTCATGGAATTCCCTTAATCCGGCGCTCAGGCCGCAAGCAGTGTTTGCTGATAGGTGAAAAGCTGCTGACGATTTAACTCCCCCAGCACCTGCTGCTGGTCGTCGCTAATCCGCACCCCTGGCGCGTCGTGGGCCAGCATCAGCGCCAGCGCCTCTTTCAGATTCGCCCGGATGCCGACCGACAGCGGATAGCGGCTCTGTTCACAGGGGGTCATCGCCTTCTCCACCGGCGTCAGCGCCAGCAGCTTTAATGCCGCGTCGCTGCCGATAAACGCGGTAACGAACGCATCGGCCGGGTTGCTGAGGATGGCGGCGGGCGTATCGTACTGGCACAGCGTGCCGTGGCGCATAATGGCGATGCGGTCGCCCATTTTTATCGCCTCGTCAAGATCGTGGGTCACGATCACCACGGTCTTTTTAACCCGTTGCAGGATCTGCTTGAATTCCTGCTGCAAGCGCCCGCGAATCAGCGGGTCGATGGCGCCGAAGGGCTCGTCCATCAGCATCACCGGCGGATCGGCCGCCAGCGCCCGGGCTACGCCGACGCGCTGGCGTTGTCCGCCCGACAGCTCCGCCGGATAGCGGCCGCGATCGGTCGACGGATTGAGGCCGACCAGATGCAACAGTTCATCAATGCGGGCGTCGGTTTTACGGCGATCCCAGCCGAGCAGCCGCGGCACCGTGGCGATATTGTCGGCGACGTTCATATGCGGGAACAGGCCGACATTCTGAATGACATAGCCGATATGGCGGCGCAGCAGTACCGGATCGACGGTGGTAATGTCCGCGCCGTTAACCCAAACGCGGCCCTGAGTGGCGTCTTCCAGACGGTTAATCAGGCGCATGGTGGTGGTTTTTCCGCAGCCCGACGGGCCGATCAGCGCCGTGGTTGAGCCTTCCGGGATATCAAGGGTCAGATTATCCAGCGCTTTCTGCGTTGTTCCGGGATAAATCTTGGTGATATTTTCAAGCTTAATCATCGGCTTACCCTCTTGGAACGTGTTTGAACCAGGTCTTTTCCACCGCGGCGAACAGCAGTTCGGCGCCGATGGCCAACAGAATGATGGGGATCGCGCCGACCAGCAGCCGCGACATATCCATAATGGCGATGCCGGTGGTGACGAAATCGCCCAGCCCGCCGCCGCCGATAAAGGAAGCCAGCGCCGCGCCGCCGATCACCTGTACGGCGGCGGTGCGCACGCCGGCCAGAATGCCCGGCGCCGCCAGCGGCAGGATCACCCGGCGGGTGGTTTGCGCCGGCGTCAGCCCCATCCCCCGCGCCGCGGAAAGGGTGTCTTTATCCACCGACTGAATGCTGGTGCAGGTATTGAGCAGGATCGGCGGCAGGGCGAGGATCACCAGCGCCACCACCGACGGCAGCAGGCCGATGCCTAAAAACGGCAGCGCCGCCGCCAGGATCGCCAGGCTGGGAATGGTTCTCAGCGTACTGGCGATACTGGTGGCGATAAAGGTGGCGCGCGGCGAAGCGGCCACCGTCACCCCGATCGGAATGGCCAGCAGCAGCGAAAAAAACAGCGCCAGTCCGCACATCAGCAAATGCTGGCGCAGCGCGGTGAAAAAGGGGTCCGGATTCGCCGTAATCCATTGCCAGGCGTCGTAGAAAATCATGCGTTCGCTTCCGTACTCGGGGCCAGACGGCGACGGCGCGCCAGGCGTCGTTGCAGCAGCAGAAATAGCGCGTCGACGCCGATGGCCAACAGCGAGGTCAGGGCGCCGCCAATCAGAATTTTTTCCGGGTAGCGCTGGTCCAGCCCGGCGAAAATAATGGCGCCCAGCCCGCCGGCATTGATATAGGCGGCGACGGTGGCGATACCGATAAGCGTGGTGGTGGAGATACGCAGCCCGGTGATAATAAACGGCAGCGCCAGCGGCAGTTCGATCTCCCACAGCATGCGCCGGTAGCCGTAACCCATGCCGCGCGCCGCGTCCAGCACCTCGGGGGCGATGGCGTGAAAGCCGGTGGCGATATTGCGCACCAGAATCATCAGGGCGTAAGCGGTAAGGCCGACAATCGCCGGCAGCGTACCGATCCCCAGCCACGGAATAAGCAGCGCAAACAGCGCCAGGCTGGGAATGGAAAACAGCATGCCGGTGAGGGTCAGCACCAGCGCATAGGTTTTCGGCCGGCGGGCGCTCCAGACGCCCAAAATCATGGCGATGACGAAGGCGCAGCCGATCGAGACGCCGACCAGAAACAGATGCTGCAATAAGGCGAGGCCGATATCGTCAAGGTGTCTGGGCGCCCAGCGCATCACGCAATCTCCAGCAGCTGTTCGCCTTCGGCCAGCCAGTCGGAGGCGCTGACGGCCGCGGCGAGGTTTTCGATATCGCCGGCAGTGGAGCGATCCTCATCCAGTCCGGCGACCAGACCGCGCACCCGGGCATGGATAGCCGCGCTGCCGCGACCGAGCGTTATCTCCGTCGCGCCGCGCAAATCGACCGCCTGCGCCGCCACCATCAATTCGATGGCCACCAGATAGCGCAGGCTTTCCACCAGGCGCAGCATTTTTCTGACCGTCGCCATGGACTGCGAGGCGTAATCCTCCACCCTGTCGGCGACCGGTACGGTAATGGCGGACAGCGGGCTGGCGTGATGGACAATGTCGCTGGTCAGCGCGGAAATGGTTTTTTGCAGCGTGGCAAAGCCGGTTTGCCCGCGGTGCGCGGTGAGGAAGCGCGGCAATCCGCTGGCGTCGGCGGACATCAGCTTCATTATGCGTTCGGCCGCGCAGGCGGCCTGGCGCGCCAACGCCAGCGCCAGCGCGTCAAAGGCCTGCGTCAGATGGGTGGCGTCAAAATTGGCGTTGGCCAACACCAGATCGGCCTCGGCGATCAGCGCCGGATTATCGTCGGCGCTATTCAGCTCCAGCTCGGTGGCTTGCCTGGCGTGGTGGAAGGCCTGATGAACGCTGGCCAGCACCGAGGCGGCGCAGCGGAAGCTGAGCGGATCCTGCAACAGACGGGCGCCGCCGGGTTGCAATAAGCTTCCTTCCGCCAGCAGCGACAGCAGATGCGCGGCGCACTGCGCGCCGCCCGGCAGCCTGCGGATATGGCTGACCCAGGGCGACAGCGGGGAAACATTGGCGCGAAACGCTTCGAACGACAGCGCGATGGCGCCGGCCTGCGCGTTAATCAGCCGGGCGATATCGGCCAGCGCCAGCGCGGCGATGCCGACGCAGGCGGCGTTCGAAGAGACCAGCGCCAGCCCGTCCTTACCGGTCAGCGAGGGCAGCGCGAACCCCACGTCGTCCGCCAGCGCCTGAATGTCGGCCACCTGTCCCTGATACTCGACCTGACCCTCGCCCGCCAGCGTCCGGCCGATATGCGCCAGCGGCGCCAGATCGGCCTCACCAATCGAGCCGGTCAGCGGCACCAGCGGATGCACGCCAAGATTCAACAGGCTGAGCAACGCCTGCGCGCTCGGCGGGGAGATGCCGGAATAGCCGGCGGCGATGCCGGCCAGGCGCGCCAGCATCATCGCCCGGACCTGATCGCGGCCGGCGGTCGCGCCGACCCCCACCGCCCGGGCCAGCGGGATGCGCCGCTGTATCTGATGCAGGCGGGCGATATCCTGCCGGCCGTCGGCGCTGTTCAGCACCGCGGTATCCACGCCCGCGCCGAGACCGGTGGTCACGCCGTAGATACGATCGCCGGCGGCAATCCGCCGGTAAAGAAAGGCGAAGCCTTCTGCAATACGCCGTTGCGCCGCCGGGCTGAATGCCACCGGCCGATTTTCTCTGGCGACTTCGACCAGCGTCGCCAGAGTCAATGCCGTATCGCCACCAAGATTAACTGTCATTGCCGCGTTTAACCGGTTGTTTAAGATTTGATGATGCCTTTTTCCCGCAGGAACGCCTGTGCGACGTCGGCGGGTTCTTCTTTGTCTTTCTCTACCGCGGCGTTGAGTCGCTGCATGGTGGCGTTATCCAGCAACGCGCTGACCTTATTGAGTACCGCTTCCGCCTGCGGCTGGGCTTTGAGCGCCTGCTCGCGCACCACCGGGGCGACGAAATAGGGCGGGAAGAGATGCCGGTCGTCGGTTAGCGGCACATATTGCCCTTCGGCTATCTGCCAGTCGGTGGCGAAGCCGTTGGCCACGTCAATCTGCCCCGCGGCCAGCGCGTCATAACGCAGGCCGACTTTGGCGAACTGGCGGAATGATTTGAATTTAATGCCGTAGACCTGCTCCAGCCCTTTCAGACCGTCCTGCCGATCGCCGAATTCGGCGCCCGCGCCAATGGTTAGCTGCGGCGCGGCCTTGGCGAGATCGGAGAGCGTTTTCAACTGATATTTTTCAGCCGTGGCCTTGCTGACCAGCAGCGCATAGCCGTTATTCAATTTAGCAGGAGCGAGCCAGGCGAGCTGGTATTTTTCGGCGTAGGTGCTTTTTACCTGCTGATAGACGTTATCCGCGTCGGAGGACAACTCCCCTTTAACCACCGCGCTGAGCGCCGTTCCGGTGTACTCGGGGTACATATCGATATCGCCTTTCAGCAACGCGGCGTGGGCAATCAGCGTGCCGCCCAGGTTGATTTTACGCTGCACCGGAATGCCCGCCTGCTCCAGCGCCGAGGCGTAGATCTCCGCCAGAATATATTGCTCGGTGAAGTTCTTGCTGCCGACGATAAAATCAGCGGCCTGAACCGCCGGCGCGACGGCGCTTAATCCGGCGATGAATAACAGTGCCTGTTTAATGGTTGCGCGCATGACTTTCCCTTGTGTGGATATGTAATTTATGTTGTGAATAGATATGTATATACAACTGTGACGCCAACAAAATTATCGATTAAAAATCAATAGGCGGACTATTTCAGAGTGATTTAAATGACGCCGCTGTGCCGACATGAGCGGTCAACTAATTCATGTAGGAAAATAGAGCAAAAAAGCCAGGACGGTAAAATTCGTTTTGGATATAAGTTATATCGTAAGGATGATAAGCCCAGCGGGCTACGATCGCGAGAAGCCGCCAGTTTTTTAACTCGTTCTTTAAGGCTGTCGTCGATTTTGAGTGTGGTGCTTGATGTCGACATGATGCTGTCCTCGCATGGAATACAAGGTGTCACCTTTCACCAGTTTACTTCGCGCTTCGATAAAATCCGTTTATATCTGAAGCTTTTCCCGGTTCTCAGCGCAGGCGAATAAACAAAAAATCCCGCATAACAAGGCGTCATGCGGGATCGATGGCAGTGAGTGATGAAGACGCTTCAGTTTTGGTTTATCTATTTGCTTGGTAATCATATTTGTTGGTGCATTTTTGGTGATGGGTACGTTTATGAACACAAAAATGCTTTGTGTATAACATGTTGAATATTATGATTAAATCATATTTAAACCAATATTGATTACACTATCTTCCTCTGAGTAAGTTCACTCCATGCAGAGTGAGCATTCCGTCAGGCAGAATAGAAATCATTTAGTAAAGAGATGGGCCATTCATTGGGTATCTGTTCAATTAAATGACCATCTCATGCGCGATCTCCTCCAGCATTCTGCTGTGCCAACCAGCTTTCACCCGCCGGTGTAAGTCGATATCTTTGCCGACTGCTTCATTTCCCCTTGCATTACCATTAGTAACCGCAACACTTCCCCGGTGACGGCTTCCGCCAGTGGTCGCCGGATAACCACGCGGAACTGGTTAGCCGCTACATCGTCGATAAGATCGATGGCCGGCCAATCCTGCAATGCATGGGGAATACCGGTGCCTAAGCCGCGGTAGGGCATGGGGGCAGGTCATTCTCTCGTCGCAACGTCAGTTCACTTTCACCCTGCTGGATAACAGTTAGCGGACGGCGTAAATGGCGGCGCGCGCGGCTTACCCTTTTCTCAACTGATAGAAATCAACAAGTTCGTCGTGTTCGCGTTTGCCCGTATTCACCAGGCGGCTGCGTATAAACTGAAAGCCGTTTTTTATCAATATGTGTCCCGATGCCGGGTTGCGCTGAAGATGACTGCCGCCGATGACCGACAGCTTTAAAGCGTCGAATCCAAACTGGCAAATGGCGCGACAGGCTTCGCTGCAATAGCCCTGGTTCCAGAACTCCCGCCCCAGCCAGTAGCCGATACCGGCTTTTTCGCCATCCATGCCCATCAGCGAGGCGGCGCCGATAACACGCTGATCCGCTTTGAGCGTGATGGCAAAAGCAGCCAGCGTGCGGTTTTCCCAACCCGCGGCATGGGTGGCGATCCACTTATGCGCGAGCGACGGCGGGTAAGGGTGAGGAATATGCGCGGTAACATCCGAAATCAGCGGGTCATTAACCAGTTGGTGAACCCGGTCTGCATCATCTAATTGGAACGGTCTGAGAATAAGCCTTGGCGTTTCCAGGTCCGGTTGTCGCATGGTATCCCTCTGATAATGTTTAAAAAGTCGCGATTAAACGCTATCGCGAGTTCATCGCGCCCGTCAAGGCTGGGAATGGACAAAGGAAGGTCGTGCTGTTGGGGAGATTACCGCTCGTTGCGTGATGGGCGCTTGTGGTATTCGGAATGTTCGTTTGCGCATCGATAAAATCTGCTTATGCTTAACGTCGTTCCCCGGCCGTAAACCGAAAGTGTATGAAACATGCAAGATCGGCTATGGGCGTAAAAAATGTATTGTTAATAACCTATTGAATTTTAATTTTTTATTTAAATGGGGTGAGGTAAGCGTCTCGTTTTTAGGGCTTCTGTCTGCCGTCATACTGTTCGCGGGCGGCATCCAGTTCAGGGAAGTTAAGTTCCGCCCATCGATCCTGCGCGCTCAGGGTATCGACCAGTGAATGAGCGACGGGCGTCAGCTGGTACTCCACATGAGCAGGTTTTTCAAGATAGTCGTGTCGTTCAATTAATCCGTGGCGCTCCAGTTGCCGCAGCGTCTGCGTGAGCACTTTTTGAGAAATGCCCTCTATGCGCCGCAGCAATTCGCCATTGCGCATGGGGCCGTGGGCGAGCGCCGGCAGGATCAGCATAACCCATTTTCCTGAAATTAACGCCAGCGCATCACGCGCCGAACATTTACTGGAATAAACATCGCCAGGAAAAGCCATATCATGGTTACCTCAAAGTGCGTAATTGCAAAAGATGTCGGAACAAAACAGCATAGCAGTACATCACTATTGGGGAGATGCATTGATGAATGTACTGATCATACTGGCTCATCCCGAGCGTCAATCGTTCAATGCCCATCTGTCGAACGAGGCTTGCGATACTTTTCGACAACAGGGCCATCAGGTCAGGATTATCGATCTGTATCAGGATAATTTTGATCCCTGCGAAGGTGATCGGCACTATCTCCACGGTTTGAATGAACAGAAATTCGACGCCATGCAGGAACAGCGACATCACTGGAATATCAAGCATCTGCCGGGCGAAGTTCAGCGCCATATCGACTTACTGCTAGAGGCCGATCTGCTGATACTGCAGTTTCCTTTCTGGTGGTTTGGCGCGCCCGCTATTCTGAAAGGATGGATGGATCGGGTTTTCGTCTATGGCGGTTTATATGATAGCCGTCACCGGCATGAAAATGGCGTTATGCGCGGCAAACGCGCCTTGCTGAGCGTTACCGCGGGGACGTCTGCAAATGCCTGTGCGCATAATGGGCGCGACGGCGATATGCGGTTTATGCTCTGGCCGGTCATGCACGCGTTGCACTATATCGGGTATACCTTGCTTGAACCCTTTTTAGTCGCGGGGATTCGAGGCGGGCTGCAAGAAGAACAGGAGATATTGCAGCGTCAACGGTTAGCGCGGGTGAGCGCTGATTATCGGGAGAAACTCGACAACTGGGCCGCCTGGCCGGAGATACCGTTTAACAGTAAAAAGGATTTTGGCTATGATCTCCTCCTGAAGCCGGAAGCGCCGGAATACAGCCCTTTTGTTCGCCACGATCGCGATGCCTGGAGAGGGTATTAATTCGGTATGTGTTGTTTCATCGAAAACGCCGGCCGATAGCGTCAAATAGCCGCCAATGGAACAAAAAATCCCGCATAACAATCAGCTATGCGGGATGAGTGGAAGTGAGTGGACGCTTACAGACTCAGCGTTACTTGCCGATGCAGAAGCTGGAGAAAATCCGCCCTAACAGGTCGTCGGAGGTGAATTCGCCGGTGATTTCGCTTAAGCATTGCTGCGCCAGGCGCAGTTCCTCGGCTAACAATTCGCCTGCGTAAGCGCTCACTAACTGTTCTTTGCCCTGAATCAGATGTTGGGCGGCCTGTTCCAGCGCTTGCAGGTGGCGACGGCGCGCCAGGAAGCCGCCTTCGGTGCTGCTGGTGAATCCCATACTTTGCTTGAGGTGCTCGCGCAGCGTTTCAACGCCTTCGCCGGTGCGCGCCGAGAGGCGGATAAGTGAGTAGTTACTTACATTTTCCAGTCCCAGCGGTTCGCCGGTGATATCGGCTTTATTACGCACCACGGTAATCGGCAAGGTTTTCGGCAGCCGGGCCATAAATTCAGGCCAGATGGCCGCGGGTTCCACGGCTTGTGTCGTGGTGCCGTCGACCATAAACAGCACGCGGTCGGCCTGTTCTATTTCCTGCCAGGCGCGTTCGATGCCGATGCGTTCAACTTCGTCATTGGCGTCGCGCAGGCCCGCGGTATCGATGATATGCAGCGGCATACCGTCGATATGGATATGTTCGCGCAGCACGTCGCGGGTGGTGCCGGCGATGTCGGTGACGATCGCCGCTTCCCGTCCTGCTAACGCATTGAGCAGGCTGGATTTTCCGGCGTTGGGTCGTCCGGCGATCACCACTTTCATGCCTTCACGCAGCAGGCTGCCCTGATGGGCTTCGGCGCGCACCGCGTCCAGATCGGCCATCACATTGTTGAGCTGGCCTTCAATTTTCCCGTCCGAGAGAAAATCAATCTCCTCATCTGGAAAGTCGATCGCGGCTTCAACGTAAATGCGCAGATGCGTTAACGCTTCCACCAGATGATTGATGCGGGCGGAAAAAGCGCCCTGTAATGAATTGAGCGCCGAGCGAGCGGCCTGTTCGGAACTGGCGTCGATCAGGTCGGCGATGGCTTCCGCCTGCGCCAGATCGAGTTTGTCGTTCAGGAAGGCGCGCTCGGAAAACTCGCCGGGGCGCGCGATACGCACGTCGGGCAAGGTCAGAATACGTTGCAACAGCAAATCAAGGATCACCGGGCCGCTGTGGCCTTGCAACTCCAGCACGTCTTCGCCGGTGAAGGAGTTGGGGCCGGGAAACCACAGGGCGATGCCCTGGTCGAGCGGCGTGCCGTCGCTATCGCGAAAGGGCAGATAGTCAGCATGACGCGGCCGGGGAATTTTGCCCAGTACGGCTTGCGCCACGGCCGACGCCGCCCGTCCGGATACGCGTAAAATACCTACCCCGCCGCGTCCCGGTGGCGTGGCTTGGGCTACGATGGTGTCGGTATTGCTCATGGCTGTCTCTCTGCGCGTCATAAAAAAAGGCGGTCATCGACCGCCTTATTGTTGTGATTATAGGTCAATCAGCGTGGTTATTTTTTCTCGCGGCTGTGCAAGCCGCGTTTTTCCAGACCACGGTAAATCAACTGCTGCTGAATGATGGTCACCAGGTTGCTGACGATATAGTACAGCACCAGACCTGACGGGAACCACAGGAAGAACACGGTGAAAATCACCGGCATGTAAGTCATGATCTTCTGCTGCATCGGGTCGGTGACGGTGGTCGGCGACATCTTCTGGATAAAGAACATCGTGACGCCCATCAGGATCGGCAGAATGTAGTACGGGTCTTGCGCCGACAGGTCGTGGATCCACAGGGCGAACGGCGCATGACGCAGTTCGACGGAGCCCATCAGCATGTAGTACAGCGCCAGGAAGATCGGCATCTGAATCAGCAGCGGGAAGCAGCCGCCCAGCGGGTTTACCTTCTCCGACTTGTACAGCGCCATCATTTCCTGACTCATACGCTGTTTGTCGTCGCCGATGCGCTCGCGCATCGCCGTCAGCTTCGGCTGCAACATGCGCATTTTCGCCATCGAGGTGTACTGCGCCTTGGTCAGCGGGTACATGATACCGCGCACGATAAAGGTGATGGCGATAATGGAGAAGCCCCAGTTGCCGATAAAGCCGTGCAGGAATTTCAACAGCTTGAACAGCGGCTGAGAAATAAACCATAGCCAGCCGTAATCAACGGTCAGATCCAGATGCGGCGCGACCGCGGCCATCTTGTCCTGAATTTCCGGGCCGACCCACAGGGTGGCGTTCAGATTTTGCTGGCTGCCGGCCGGTACGACGGTCGGGGTGGATTTAAAGCCGATGGCGGCCTGGCCGTTACCCAGATTGCTGGTATAGAAGGTATTGGCGCCAGCGGTGGTCGGGATCCAGGCGGTTGCGAAATACTGCTGCAACATCGCTACCCAGCCGCCGTTGGTGGTGATATTCAGGTTCTCGTCCATATCGCCGAAGCTGTATTTTTTATACTTGTCTTCGCTGGAAGAGAACGCCGCGCCGCGATAGGTATGCAGCGCAAAGTTGCTGCTGCCGGTATCGCGGTGCTTCGGTAAATCGATGGATTGTTTCAACTGACCGAACAGCGTCAGTTCCAGCGGCTGAGCGCTGGTGTTATTGACGCTGTAATCCACGCTCAGCGCATAGTCGCCGCGTTTCAGGACAAACGTTTTGGTGTAAGTCACGCCGTCGGCCGCGGTATAAGTCAGCGGAATGCGCAGTTCGTCTTGACCGTCGGCCAGCTCAAAGTGATCCTGTTCGGCAGTGAACAATGGACGCGGGCCATTCGCCGGATTATCCGGACCGTTTTTGCCCGTCAGGCCGCTTTGCGCCTGATAAACGAATTCAGGCGTGGTTTCCAGCAACAGGAAGGGTTTATCGGAACCCAGCGTATCCGGATAAGCCAACAGATTAGCCTGCTCGATGTCGCCGCCACGAGTATTGATGGTCAGAGACAAGACATCGGTTTTAACCGTGATGAGCTTACCTTGACCGCTGGCGGGTACGCCCTGGTTACTGGCATCACCGGATGCTGTATTCGTCGCCTGCTGTATGGCCTGCGTGGTCGCTGGCGGATTTTTGTCCGTTTCCCAGGCCTGCCAGATCATAAAGGTTACGAATAGCAGAGCGATGAGAAAAAGATTGCGTTGCGAATCCATCGTTAATGTTCTCTGTTATTGTCGGTTTTTGGCGGTACGGGATCATCACCACCAGGGTTCAAAGGGTGGCATTTTAATACGCGTTTAAGCGTCAACCAACTGCCTTTTATCATGCCGAACCTGCGAATTGCTTCAATACCGTATTGGGAGCACGTTGGCCGAAACCGGCAATGTGGTCCCAGTAACGGGCTGATAACGAGTTGATAACCGCGTATCAACCCGATCAGCAGGCGAGAGCCAAACGACAGTGCCGACGCCATAATTTTTCCAACGCTTCCGTCAATGTTCGGTTATCCAGTTCAGACACCCCTTTTTTGGCGATCACCACAAAATCCATTGCGGGCAATGAATGTTGATGCAGGCGAAAGCTTTCGCGCGTCAGACGTTTAATCCGATTGCGTTCATGAGCACGTTTGACATGCTTTTTGGCGACGGTAAGACCGATGCGGGGATGCCCCAGCGTGTTCAGGCGGCCGAGAATAGTAATTTGCGGCGTGCCAGCCCGTTGCGGCTGCTGGAAGACGAAAGTGAAATGGCTGGGAGTTAACAAACGTAACTCCCTGGGAAAAGCGAGCTTAACCACTCGGTGGGTTAGCTTTTATTACTTAGAAACGGACAGACGAGTACGGCCTTTCGCACGACGGCGGGCCAGAACCAGACGACCATTTTTAGTGGCCATACGAGCACGGAAACCGTGGCTACGGTTACGCTTCAATACGGACGGTTGGAAAGTGCGTTTCATGGCGATTTCTACCTAAACTTGGATAATTAACTTCACAGTAAACGCGTTTGGCTACTCGGCGTGAAAATGACCGACGCCTCAATCGCATAACAAAGAGGCGGGATTGTAATAATTGTACAGTCCTGAGTCAATTAACATCACACTTTACATGCCGGCCATTCCAATTATTTTTGGATTTCTGTCTGGCGGAGCACAGAAACAGGCATTGACGCGCGGGCAGAGAATTATACGGACTCTGGCATAAAGCGCAAGGATCCTGCTGCGATCCTTGCGGCGAGATCATGATCAATGTCAGCGTAACAGGTTTGCCGTCTGGTTTATTCTGGGGTGAATTTCGTCGTCCCGCCAAGAATAAGATTCTTCCGATCTTCTGGGATGGAGACGGGAACCGTTATAAGAATAGCCTGTGGATAAAAAGGATCAAAACTGTGCGGAAGGGGAGGATCTCTTTCCTGGTTTAGGTTATGATCCGCCGTCCCGTTAGCGATCCTTCTTCGGGATCGTCACGGAAAACCGCATCGGTTACGCGGTGCATCTGTCGTCTTTTGTGGACGGGGGCAGGTGCCAAAATCATGAGTCGCATAAATATCTTATTCTTTTCTTTTTGATCGTTCTTGTTCGAGTGGAGTCCGCCGTGTCACTTTCGCTTTGGCAGCAGTGTCTTGCCCGTTTGCAGGATGAGTTACCTGCCACAGAATTCAGTATGTGGATACGCCCGTTACAGGCGGAGCTGAGTGATAACACTCTGGCGCTCTACGCCCCTAATCGCTTCGTTCTGGATTGGGTTCGTGATAAATATTTAAATAATATCAATGGTTTGTTAAATGATTTTTGTGGGATGGACGCCCCGTTGCTGCGCTTTGAAGTGGGCAGCAAACCGTTGGTTCAGACGATCAGTCAGCCGGTTAGCCATCATAGTAACGGCAATGCCAACGTCGCGGCGGCCGTCCAGGTACGCTCTGCGCCGGTGCGCCCAAGCTGGGATAACTCGCCGGTGCAGGCGGAGCATACCTATCGCTCCAACGTAAACCCCAAGCACACCTTTGATAACTTCGTCGAAGGTAAATCGAACCAACTGGCGCGCGCCGCCGCCCGTCAGGTGGCCGATAACCCCGGCGGCGCCTATAATCCCCTGTTCCTGTATGGCGGCACCGGCCTGGGTAAAACGCACTTATTACACGCGGTGGGCAACGGCATCATCGCCCGTAAAGCCAATGCGAAAGTGGTTTACATGCACTCCGAGCGCTTTGTGCAGGACATGGTGAAAGCGTTGCAGAATAATGCGATCGAAGAATTCAAACGCTATTACCGTTCGGTCGATGCTTTGCTGATCGATGATATTCAGTTTTTTGCCAACAAAGAACGTTCGCAGGAAGAGTTTTTCCACACCTTCAATGCGTTGCTGGAAGGAAATCAGCAGATCATTTTGACCTCGGATCGTTATCCGAAAGAGATCAACGGGGTGGAGGATCGTCTGAAATCCCGCTTCGGCTGGGGGCTGACGGTGGCCATTGAGCCGCCGGAGCTGGAAACGCGCGTGGCGATCCTGATGAAAAAGGCCGATGAAAATGATATTCGCCTGCCGGGCGAAGTGGCTTTCTTTATCGCCAAACGTCTGCGTTCCAACGTGCGTGAACTGGAAGGGGCGTTAAATCGCGTGATTGCCAACGCCAACTTTACCGGCCGCTCCATTACCATCGATTTTGTGCGCGAGGCGCTGCGCGATCTGCTGGCTTTGCAGGAAAAACTGGTTACTATCGACAATATCCAGAAGACGGTGGCGGAATACTATAAAATCAAAGTCGCTGATTTGTTATCCAAACGTCGTTCCCGCTCGGTGGCCCGTCCGCGTCAAATGGCGATGGCGCTGGCTAAAGAGCTGACCAACCACAGCCTGCCGGAAATCGGCGATGCGTTTGGTGGTCGCGACCATACCACGGTGTTGCATGCCTGTCGTAAGATCGAACAGCTGCGTGAGGAAAGTCACGACATCAAAGAAGATTTTTCCAATTTAATCAGAACATTATCTTCATAACACTATGAAATTCATTGTCGAACGCGAACATCTGTTAAAACCGCTGCAACAGGTCAGCAGCCCGCTCGGCGGCCGACCAACCTTACCCATTCTGGGCAACCTGCTGTTGCAGGTGACCGAAGGGGCGCTATCGCTTACCGGTACCGATCTCGAAATGGAGATGGTCGCCAAAGTGGCGTTGACGCAACCGCATGAGCCGGGCGCCACCACGGTGCCGGCGCGTAAACTGTTTGATATCTGCCGTGGTTTGCCGGATGGCGCGGAAATCACCATCATGCTGGATGGCGATCGCATGCTGGTGCGCTCCGGCCGCAGCCGTTTTTCGCTGTCGACCCTGCCGGCCGCCGATTTTCCCAATCTGGACGACTGGCAGAGCGACGTTGAATTCTCGCTGCCGCAGGCGACGCTGAAGCGTTTGATTGAAGCCACGCAGTTTTCGATGGCGCATCAGGACGTGCGTTATTACCTCAACGGCATGCTGTTTGAAACCGAAGGCGAGGAACTGCGCACGGTGGCGACCGATGGTCACCGTCTGGCGGTATGCGCCATGCCGGTGGGGCAGACGCTGCCGTCGCATTCGGTGATCGTGCCGCGTAAAGGCGTGATGGAGCTGGTGCGTTTGCTGGACGGCGGCGAGACGCCGCTGCAATTGCAAATCGGCAGCAACAATATCCGCGCCCACGTCGGCGATTTTATCTTTACTTCCAAGCTGGTCGACGGCCGTTTCCCTGATTATCGTCGCGTATTGCCGAAAAACCCGGATAAAACGCTGGAAGCCAGCTGTGATTTACTCAAGCAGGCGTTCTCCCGCGCGGCGATTCTGTCGAATGAAAAATTCCGCGGCGTGCGTTTGCACCTGATCCAGAATCAATTGAAGATCACCGCCAATAACCCTGAACAGGAAGAGGCGGAGGAAATTCTGGATGTCCAGTACGACGGCACCGAAATGGAGATCGGTTTCAACGTCAGTTACGTGCTGGACGTGCTGAATGCGCTGAAATGCGAGGATGTCCGTTTACTGCTGACCGACTCGGTTTCCAGCGTGCAGATCGAGGATAGTCTTAGCCGGGCGGCCGCCTATGTCGTCATGCCGATGCGTCTCTAGTCTATGGCGGGCGAATTTACTTGCCGGGACGGGGCGCATTCACCATCCTCACGCATGTCGAGTACGCTTCGGCTGCTTGCTGCGTGCGCTCGTTGGGCCGGACGACCATCCGCGCCCAATCTGTCTGTGCCGATAACGATTTTAGATCGCAAGAAATAGTCGCATGGCGCTTACTCGTCTTCTTATTAAAGATTTCCGTAATATTGAAGCGGCTGATTTGGCGCTGGCGCCCGGCTTTAATTTTCTGGTCGGGGCGAACGGCAGCGGCAAAACCAGCGTGCTGGAGGCGATTTACACGCTGGGGCATGGGCGGGCGTTTCGCAGCGTGCAGGCGGCGCGGGTTATTCGTCACGAACAGCCGGAATTTGTCCTGCACGGTCGTATCGACGGCGCCGAACGGGAACGTTCGGTCGGGCTGAGTAAAAATCGTCAGGGCGACGGTAAAGTGCGCATCGACGGCAGCGACGGCCATAAGGTGGCCGAACTAGCGCAACTGCTGCCGATTCAACTGATCACCCCCGAAGGCTTCACGTTGCTGAACGGCGGGCCGAAATATCGCCGCGCCTTTCTCGACTGGGGCTGTTTCCATAATGAACCTGGTTTTTTCTCCGCCTGGAGCAATATGAAACGCCTGTTGCGTCAGCGTAATGCGGCGTTGCGGCAGGTGAGTCAGTATGGGCAACTGCGGGCCTGGGATCAGGAACTGGTGCCGTTGGCTGAACGTATCAGCGACTGGCGGGCGCAATACAGCGCGGCGATCGCCGAGGATATTGCCGCCACCTGTCGCCAATTTTTGCCTGAATTTTCTCTTAGCTTCGCTTTCCAGCGCGGCTGGGATAAAGAAAGCGACTATGCCGAACTACTGGAACGGCAGTTTGAACGCGACCGTATGCTGGGGTATACGTCGCTGGGGCCGCATAAAGCCGACTTTCGCATCCGCGCCAGCGGCGTGGCGGTCGAGGATATGTTGTCCCGTGGTCAGCTAAAGCTGCTGATGTGCGCTTTAAGGCTGGCCCAGGGTGAGTTTCTCACCCGTCAGAACGGACTGCGCTGTCTGTATCTGATCGATGATTTTGCTTCCGAACTGGATAGTACCCGCCGCCGTTTGCTGGCTGAACGGTTAAAAGCAACCCATGCGCAGGTTTTTGTCAGCGCCATCGGCGCTGAGCAGATAGCCGACATGATTGGTGAAAATGGCAAGATGTTCCGCGTGGAACAGGGTAAAATAACGGTTCAATCACAGGACTAAAATGAGCGAGAAACGTTGATGTCGAATTCTTATGACTCCTCAAGTATCAAGGTATTGAAAGGGCTGGATGCGGTACGTAAACGCCCAGGTATGTACATCGGTGATACGGATGATGGTACCGGTCTGCATCACATGGTATTCGAGGTTGTGGACAACGCTATCGACGAAGCGCTCGCTGGCTATTGTAAAGACATTGTCATCACTATCCATGCTGATAACTCAGTCTCGGTACAGGATGACGGTCGCGGCATTCCCACCGGTCTGCATGAAGAAGAAGGGATCTCCGCGGCGGAAGTGATCATGACGGTGCTGCATGCCGGCGGCAAATTTGATGACAACTCGTATAAAGTTTCCGGCGGCCTGCATGGCGTGGGGGTTTCGGTGGTTAACGCCCTGTCGGAAAAGCTGGAGTTGGTGATTAGCCGCGAAGGCAAGGTGCATCAGCAAACCTATCGCCACGGCGTGGCGCAGGCGCCGCTGGCGGTGACGGGCGAAACCGAAAGAACCGGTACCACCGTGCGTTTCTGGCCAAGCCACGAGACATTCACCAATGTGGTGGAGTTTGAGTATGAAATTCTTGCCAAGCGTCTGCGTGAGCTGTCATTCCTGAACTCCGGCGTTTCTATCCGCCTGATCGATGAGCGTGAAAAAGATAAGTCCGACCACTTCCACTATGAAGGCGGCATCAAGGCGTTTGTTGATTACCTCAACAGAAACAAGACGCCGATTCACCCGACGGTGTTCTATTTCTCCACCGTGAAAGACGATATCGGCGTGGAAGTCGCGTTGCAGTGGAACGACGGTTTTCAGGAAAATATTTACTGTTTTACCAACAACATCCCGCAGCGCGACGGCGGTACGCACCTGGCCGGCTTCCGCGCCGCCATGACCCGTACCCTGAACACCTATATGGATAAAGAGGGCTACAGCAAGAAAGCCAAAATCAGCGCCACCGGCGATGATGCGCGTGAAGGGCTGATTGCCGTGGTTTCCGTTAAAGTACCCGATCCGAAATTCTCCTCGCAGACCAAAGACAAGCTGGTGTCGTCGGAGGTGAAAACCGCCGTTGAATCGCTGATGAACGAGAAGCTGGTGGATTACCTGATGGAAAATCCGTCGGACGCCAAAATCGTGGTGGGTAAAATCATTGACGCCGCGCGCGCGCGTGAAGCCGCCCGTAAGGCGCGCGATATGACCCGCCGTAAAGGCGCGCTCGATCTGGCCGGTCTGCCGGGCAAGCTGGCGGACTGTCAGGAGCGCGATCCGGCGCTGTCCGAACTGTACCTGGTGGAAGGGGACTCGGCGGGCGGCTCCGCCAAACAGGGGCGTAACCGCAAGAATCAGGCGATTCTGCCGCTGAAAGGCAAGATCCTTAACGTCGAGAAAGCGCGCTTCGACAAAATGCTCTCTTCCCAGGAAGTGGCGACGCTGATCACCGCGCTGGGCTGCGGTATCGGCCGCGATGAGTACAACCCGGACAAGCTGCGTTATCACAACATCATCATCATGACCGATGCCGACGTCGATGGTTCGCACATTCGTACCCTGCTGCTGACGTTCTTCTACCGTCAGATGCCGGAAATCGTCGAGCGCGGACACGTTTATATCGCGCAGCCGCCGCTGTACAAGGTGAAAAAAGGCAAGCAGGAGCAGTACATCAAAGATGATGACGCCATGGATCAGTACCAGATTATGCTGGCGCTGGACGGGGCGACGCTGCACACCAACGCCGCTGCGCCGGCGATGGCGGGCGAGCCGCTGGAAAAACTGGTGGCCGAGCATTACGCGGTACAGAAAACCATCGGGCGTATGGAGCGTCGTTTCCCGCGGGCATTGCTGAACAGTTTAATCTATCAGCCGACGCTGGCCGAAGCGGATTTAAGCGATCGCGAGCACGTTCAGCAGTGGATTGAAACGCTGGTCACGCGTTTGAATGACCAGGAACAGCACGGCAGCGCCTACAGCTTTGTGATTAACGATAATCAGGAACGGCAGATTTTTGAACCGGTTCTGCGTGTGCGCACCCACGGCGTCGATACGGACTATCCGTTGGACTACGCCTTCGTTACCGGCGGTGAGTATCGTAAAATCAATCAGTTGGGTGAAAAACTGCGCGATCTGATTGAAGAAGACGCCTACATTGAACGCGGCGAGCGCCGTCAACCGGTCGCCAGTTTCGAGCAGGCGCTGGAATGGCTGGTGAAAGAATCCCGTCGCGGTCTGGCGATTCAACGCTACAAAGGTCTGGGCGAAATGAACCCGGAACAGCTGTGGGAAACCACCATGGATCCCACCAGCCGCCGCATGCTGCGCGTTACGGTGAAAGACGCCATTGCGGCCGACGAGCTGTTTACCACCCTGATGGGCGATGCGGTGGAACCGCGCCGCGCGTTTATCGAAGAGAACGCGTTGAAAGCGATGAATATCGATATCTGATCGGCGACCTCCCCGTTGCCGGGGAGGAAATCAACATGGCCGGCTCAGACCGTTGAGCCGCCATGAATCGCTTTGTCGTCAGCCTCTTGTTTCCGCCGCCGGCAACGCGGCCTCGCGATGAAGCCGATCAAGGCGGTTATCGATGACGGCGAGCGTCTCCTCGCCGAGGGCCAGATCGGCGCCGGCCAGATTTTCATGCAGATGCCGCTCTTTCCTGATCCCCAGAATCACGTTGACGTGTTGATGCCGGGCGCGCAGATAGGCGATGGCCAGCGAACTGGTCGAGACGCCGTACTGCCGTGCGATTTCGCCCAGTTCACGGCTAAAGGCCACCGCCTTGCGGAAGGTTTCGCCTTGCCACCAGGGGTTATTACGGCGTACATCGTCGGGCGGCAGGATGTGGTCCTCGCCGATACGGCCGCTGAGCAGTCCCTGCGCCAGGGGCGTATAGGCATGAAAGCTGATGCCGTTATCCCGGCACAGCGGCAGGATGTCGTTTTCCGCTTCCCGGAACAGCATGTTGTACTTTTTCTGCACAATCGCGATCTCGCCATGTTCGATATAACTTTGAATATGGTGCGGCTCGCAGTTCGATGCGCCAATCGCTCTGATTTTCCCCTCTTGCTTCAACTGCATCAGCACGTCGATGGTTTCCTCTATCGGGGTGAGAAACGGCGGCATCGCAGGGTTATGAGTATAGTAAATATCAATATAGTCGGTAGCCAGGCGCTTCAGGCTTTGTTCCACTTCGATCCTGATGGTGCGGGGGCTGAGGTTGCGCTTGACGCGCTTTCCCTCCCAGGTAAAGCGATAGCTGCCCTCATCGTCGTCCCACCACAAACCGCATTTGGTGGAAAGGACGACGCGGTCTCTGCGGCCTTTGATCGCTCGCCCGATGATCTCCTCGCTGTGTCCGAACCCATACACCGGCGCGGTGTCGATACAATTGACGCCGGCGTCCAGCGCGGCGTGAATGGCCCGAATGGACTCCGCATCGTCCGTATCCGGAAACTGAAAACCGCCTCCCATACCGAATGCGCCGAGCGTCAGCACCGACGCCTCGATACCGCTGTTGCCGATTTGCATCGTTTTCATGGCGTCGTTCTCACCCCTGGTTCTGGTCCAGCCGCAGCTTGCCGCCGACGCCCACGTTTTCATCGGCATGCTCTTTGATGATCACGATGGTCTTGACCTTAACGCCCGTCAAAATACGTTCGGCCGCCAGTTGGATATTGCCGACCAGCGCTCTCTTGGTTTCAAGCGGCTTACCGGGCGCGGTATAGACAAAGAAAGTGATCTCTTCGTCCTCTTTGGGCGTACTGTTTGTGCGCGGCAGTTCATGCAGCAAGATGGTTTTGAATGCCGGCGGCAGCCGGAACGATGAGGTGACGGCCTGACCGATTTCGTCAATAAACCGTTGCTTGTCGCTCTCGCTGAAGGGCGTGCTGGCGTATACGATTACCGTTGCCATAATGAAATCTCCTTAATAAGCTGATTACAGGTTGTAGGGTTTTTTGACGCCGTGATAAGTCTTCAGCAGCCATTCCGCGTATTCTTTGGAGGAGAGCACTTCAACCACGCTATCCAGCCAGGGTTTGTTCTTTTCCGCCGACCCTTCGGGAATGGCCAGCAGCACGCCGCCGTACTGCTTGTACACGTCCGGCGTTTCCTCAAACAGCGCCGTTTCGATGGTGACGTCGGGATCGGCCATCTGATATACGGTGATGGACGGCGCCGTCATCGCATCCAGATCGGCGAACGCGCCTACCCGGCTGCGCGGGTCGATCTCGATGAATTTAAGATTTTTGGGGTTTTCGGTGATATCCAACAGCGTCGGCAGTTCGACGCCGGGGCGTAGCTTGATCAAGCCGTTGGCCGCCAGCAGCGCCAGTTCGCGGGCGCGGTTGGCGGAGTCGTTGGCGATGCCGATTTTGGCGCCGTCGGGAAACGCGTTGACGTCTTTATGCTTTTTGGACACAAAAACGACGGGCGTGGTGTAGATATTGGGGCCGTAGGCGACCAGCCGGGTGCCGTTGCTTTGATTAAAGCTGTTCAAATACTTTTCATTTTGGAAATAGTTGGCGTCGATGCTGCCGTCCGCAGTGGCGTGGTTCAGCGCGATATTGTCATTGAACACCTGCACCCTGATGTCATACCCCGCGGGTTTCAGTTTCTGCGCGACGTAGTCGATATCGGGTTGTTCGCGGGCGATGACGCCGATGACGATTTTTTGCGGTTTCCCGGCGTGTTGCGGCTGGCTGGCGAAGACCGGCGAGGTGAGCGCGGAAGCCAGGGAGAGGACGAGCAAAAGCGTTTTTTTCATATCTGCATACCTCGTTTTCAGGTGATTACTTGAGTTTTCGATAGAGAAGATTGCCGCTGAACTGAATGAACTGGACGATGACGATCAGGATAATCACCGTGCTGTACATAATGGTGTCGTTGAAGTTCTGATAGCCGTAGGTCAACGCCACCGCGCCAAGCCCGCCGGCGCCGACCGTACCGGCCATCGCCGTGAAGCCGAGCAGCGAAACGTATCCCAGGGTCAGATGAGAGACCACCGAGGGGATCGACTCGCTGACAATGACGTGAAAGGTGATCTGCCCGTCGGATGCGCCGAACGATTTGGCCGCCTCTATCAGGCTGGGATTGACCTCTTTGAAACAGCCTTCCAGCAGCCGGGCGAGCAGCGGGGAGCCGACGATGGTGATGGAGAAAATCGCCGCCGTGGTGCCGATGGTGGTCCCCACCATAAATCGCGTCAGCGGGATGAGGGTAATGATCAGAATGATGAAGGGTACCGAACGCAGTACGTTGATGATGGCGCTGATGGTTTCATAAGCCGCCCGGTTGGGCCGCAATCCTTTAACGTCGGTGGTGACCAGAATCAGCGCCAGCACAAAACCGAAAAAGGTGCAGCTCACCACCGTGCCGCCGAGCATGATCAGCGTATCCAGCAAACCGGGAAGAATGATGCGATCGAGTATGGTTTGAAAATCATATTGATACATTACAGGTTTCTCCATTCTGCGCCGATCGCATCCAGATAGGCCTGGGCGTTGGCGAAGTCTCGCCTGTCCATCGCGACCGTGAATGTTCCGGCAATATTGTCGGCATAGCGATCCAGGCCGCCCCACAGGACTTCAAACCGAATGCCGGTCGCCAGGGCGAAGTCGGCCAACAGGCCGGTTCGGTCCGGACGCTGGACGATTTCAATCAGCGCTTTGTTGTCATCGGCGTCCGGCGCGCGTATGCCGAGCAGCTCATCCAGCGCCGCCGCGCGCTTAAGGAAAATATCCTGCACCGAGCCGGAGGCCTTCAGTTCCCCTTTGCTCAAAATGGAAATGTTGTTGCAGATTTGCTTCACCACTTCCATCTGGTGGGTGACGACGATGATGGTGATACCCAGCTCCTGGTTGATTTTTTTCAACAGCGCCAGGATTGACTTGGTGATGTTAGGGTCGAGCGCGCTGGTGGCTTCGTCGCACAGCAGGATGTCGGGATTCATCGCCAGCGCTCTGGCGATGGCGACGCGCTGTTTCTGCCCGCCGGAAAGCTGGTCGGGGCGGGCGTGAGTCTTATCGGTCAGCTCCACCAGTTGCAGCAACTCATGAACGCGCGCATCGGCGTCCGCTTTTTTATAGTGGAAGCACTTCATGGGAAACAGGATATTTTCATAAACCGTTTTTCGTTCCAGCAGGGAAAATTGCTGAAAAATCATTCCAATGCCGCTGCGAAATTTGCGCAGCTCGCCGCCGCGCAATTGGCTGATATCGGTTCCGTTCACCAGCAGCGTACCGCGCTCGAAACTTTCCAATCCATTAACGCAGCGCAGTAACGTCGATTTTCCGGCGCCGCTGGCGCCAACCAGGCCGTAAATGTCCCCATCGGCGATAGTGACGTTGATGCCGCAAAGAACGGGCTTGTCCTGGTAAGACTTATACAGATTCCTGATTTCAATCATGGCAAGCCTTTCTTGTTAACCTAATGAAAAAAATGATTTTTTTAGCAGCCGGAAATTTATGTTATAAACTTTCCGCAAAAATTATATCGATCTAATTTTTGCGGAAAAAAATGTCGCTTCTCTCCGCGACCAGAAAATAATAAATTCAGCGATGCATTTAGCGTGTTTATTATTAGCAGGATATTATATTGTCGATAATGTTATTAATAGGGCTTTTCTTATGCGATTTATTCATTAACTAATGATAAATATTCAGTTTAACCGGCAGGTTCCAATGAAAACGAAGGGAGATAAGGTGACATGGCTGCGCGCGGCAATCGGGTGACGCTTCAGGATGTGGCGAATGATGCGGGAGTTTCCAGAGCGACGGCGTCGCTGGTGGTTCGGGGAAGCAACGCCATCAAGCCCAGCACGCACAAAAAAGTCATGGAGTCGATCGCCAGGCTTGGCTATGTGTACGACAGGATGGCGGCCAGTTTTCGTCGGCAAAGTTCTTCCTCGCTGGGCATTATCATTACCGATATAGAAAATCCCTTTTATCATCAAATGATAACCAAACTCGGCGATATGCTTTACGAGCGGCAGCACACTTTTCTGCTGGGCATCTCTTCCGAGTCTCTGGAGAAGCAGACCCGCGTACTGGAAACCATGCTGGAGAACCGCGTGTGCGGTATTTTCCTGACGCCGGTGCTCGGCACGCCGCCTTCCCTGTTCGATAAACTGCGTACCCTGCGCATACCGGCGCTGCTTATCGGCCGGGAGGTGGAAGGGATCGAAACCGATTATGTCGGCACGGACTATCGCCTCGGCTCGCAGCTGGCGATACGTCATCTGGCGGAACAGGGACATCGGCGGATTGCCTATATCGGCGGAACGCCGCCTGGCAATACGGCTTACCGGGAGCGTCTGCAAGGCTACTGTAGCGCGATGCGCGAGCTGGGACTAGACGTTGATCCGCAGCTGATCATCCCGTCGCCGCTGAATCGCGAAGGCGGTATTCAGGCAATCCGCAAGGCGCTGGAGCTGGAGCGGCCTCCCACGGCCTGTTTCTGCCATAACGACGTTATCGCGCTGGGCGTGACCATCGGCCTGCGGCTTATGGGGCGAATTCCCGGCGAGCATATGGCGATTGTCGGTTTTGACAACGTGCGCGAGACGGAAACGGCGGAGCCGGGGCTGACGACGGTTTCGGTGTCGCACGATCGCTGGGGCGTGGCGGCCGCCGGACAAATGATGCGCAGAATCGAAAACCTGCACGGCGATCCGGTGAAAATTATCATTCCCCCCGAACTTATCGTCAGAAAATCGTCCCTGAGCTTTACCGGGCTGCCGGAGATGAAAGTCTGATACCGGTCAGACGAGGGTTATGCCGCCGAGATAGCCCGCTGCTTGCCGCTGCGCAGTTCCTGTCGCAGAGTGATCAGCGCGGTGATCAGCATAAAAATCACCGCCGACCAGAAAATGGCCTGCGGATGGCCGTGGTCCAGTAACCAACCGAACAGCACCGGGCCTGCCGCGCCGCCGATATTAAAGCCGGTGGAGACAATGCCGAACACGCGCCCTTCGGCGCCGGCGGGAGAGGCCGCCCGCACCAGCATGTCGCGCGAAGGCGCAATCATGCCGGACAGAAAGCCGGCGGCGGCCAGCAGTGGAATCAATACCGCAACGGGCAGCGGGTAGAGGGCGACCAGGGTGATTAATCCCGCGGTTATCGCTAATGCCGCGGTTGCCACCAGCCCATGACGCCGGGTCTTGTCCGCCAGCGCGCCGCCTGCCAGTACGCCGAAGGCGCTGGAAAACAGAAAGGATGTCAGCACGATATTGGCCTGCGACAACGGCAGGTCATAACCCGTCACAAACGCCGTCACCGAAAAGTTTTGGATCGACGAGGTACTCAGGTTTAGCAGCAGGAATAGCGCCAACAGCGCCATGATGGGCAGGGTAAAAACCGCGACGCGGCGTTGTTTGCCTGATTGCGCGCCAGCCTGTGCGCCGGTCTGACGCGGGAGCGGTTGGTCGCGCCCGGTTAACAGCAGGGGAACCGTCAGCAGCCCGAGCGCGCCGGCCACGATAAATGCGCTGTCGGTCCCCGCGAAAGCGGCGACCGCCAGCAAGATCCCAGGGGCGATGGCGGTACCGAAGAAGCCGGAGAAGGTATGAATCGAGAACGCCCGTCCCATGCGTTTTTCATCGATTCCACGCGACAACAGCGCGTAATCGGCGGGATGATAGACCGCATTCGCCACCCCGGCCAGCGCCATCGCCGCCACCAGCCAGACGTAGCTGCTTGAAAAGCTCAGGGACAAAAAGCACAGACTGCCGAGCGTCAGTCCGGCGGTCAGGGTACGGCGGGCGCCAATGCGGTCAACCATAAAACCGATGGGCGTTTGTACGCAGGCGGAGACAATGTTGAACACGCTTAGCGCGAAACCCAGTTCGACGAAGCTGATATCCCGCTGTTCGGAGAGCAGCGGGATAAGGGCGGGCAGCACCATCATGTGAAAATGGCTCACCAGGTGGGCAACGGAAATTTGAGCCAGCAGGGGCAGCTTGATTCGTTTCATTGTTTGTCGTCAGCAGGCGGTGGTGGATTGACGAGTCTGTCTTCTCGTGAAAGGCTTGCGCAGCAAGCAGGCGTCGTTCCTGAGGCAGCTCAGGCATAAGAGTACCATAATGTTCATATTATTAGCGTTCAATCTTTTTATCGCCGCCGGTTATCCCTGCCGGCGGATGATTGCAACGGGATAGAGGCCGGCAGCGATCGCCGGCCTGCGTTGACGCGGGATCAGGCGAGTCTGAACACCTGGACGTTCTGCGCCAGCGCACGGGCGGCGCAGACCGCTTTTATGGAATGAGAAAGCAAATATATTTCAAGGTACGGTAAATCACGCCGCATTCGGGCGTCCTCCCATTCCTCTGCATAATTTTCCCCCCGAATCAAAAGCAAAAAAACCAAGAATAAGTCGAAGGACAGAATGCATAGGGTCTTTAAAGATTGCCTGCTTTGTGGATAAGGGACAGCGGGTAAGGGCGAAGCCGCTCAGGCGGCGGTTAATGGCTTTGCCGGTGTTGCCCAATAGGCTTCAGCACGTTGCATTTCACGGGCTTTCATAGCTGAATCGCGTTAGCATAAAAGCAGTCATCTGCTGCTGGAAAAACTATGTCTATTAAACTAATCGCTATTGATATGGATGGGACGCTGCTGACGCCCCAGAACCAAATTTCGCCTGCGGTAAAATCCGCTATTGCCGCCGCCCGGGCAAAAGGCGTCCAGGTGGTGTTGGCTACCGGCCGCCCGTTTATTGGCGTGGCCCCTTACCTGGCCGAGCTGGATTTACGGCAGGAGGGGTGTTACTGCATCACGAACAACGGCGCGCTGGTGCAACGCGCCGCCGACGGCGAGTGCGTGGCGCAAACCACGCTCAGCTTTGACGACTATCTCTACTTCGAGGCGCTGGCGCGCAAGCTCAACGTGCATTTCCACGCGTTGGACTTCAATTTCGTCTATACCGCCAATAAGGATATCAGCGCCTATACCGTTCATGAGTCGAACCTGACCGGCATGCCGTTGAAGTATCGCGCGGTGGAAGAGATGGATCGCAATCTGAGGTTTCCGAAGTTGATGATGATCGATGAGCCGCCGGTGCTGGATCGGGCGATCGCCCAGATCCCCCCGGAAGCGTTCGAGCATTACACCCTGATGAAGAGCGCCGAGTTTTATCTGGAAATTCTGGATAAGCGGGTCAACAAAGGCGAGGGCGTAAAAATGCTGGCCGAACATCTGCATATTCCCCGTGAAAGCATCATGACGATGGGCGATCAGGAAAACGATCTGGCGATGATTAACTATGCCGGGACCGGCGTCGCGATGGGTAATGCCATTGATAAAGTGAAAGAGGCCAGCCAGTTCATCACCAAAACCAACGCGGAGGATGGCGTGGCTTACGCGATTGAGAAGTTTGTTCTCAACGCCTGAGCCTCTTCTTATTCGAACCGACCAGGTAAAGTAGGATGGTGTGCATCCGGTGGCTGCGCCGATATCCAGCATATTATGCCGAGAGAATCTCGGCGCGGAATAGCGGTCACTGCGTTTTAAACCATAAAGACTAAGGCGGCCTTCATGCAAGATAGCGCGAAAACCCGTTACGATTCGTTTGCCGAGTTCTATGATTCCTGGCACGACCGGTGGCCAGCCAATGCTAAAGCGTATTGCGTCGACACGCTCGCAGAATTGGCTAACGACCAGCCAGTGCTTGAACTGGGCGTTGGCACCGGCAGAATCGCCTTACCTTTATCTCTGAAAGGGTTGCACGTTTCCGGCGTGGATAATTCGATCAAAATGCTCGATAAACTGCGCGCAAAACCAGGGGGCGATCGTATTTCCACCGTTTGCGCAAATTTTGCCGATGTTCCTGTCGACGGACCGTTCGGCCTGATTTACGTGGTGCTGTCATTTGGCTACTTACTTACCCAAGAAGAGCAACTGGGCTGTTTTATCAATGCGAGCAAGAAGTTAACCGAGGATGGCTCGTTCGTCATTCAAACGGTGATACCGAAAAGCTCGATATTTAACGGCGCAGGCAGTATTGACGATCTGTTTGACGTTCCGTCGACGGACGATGCCGAGACTGTGATGTTGCTTGGTTCAAAAACCAACCTGGAGCGGCAGGTCATCGACCAGCGAGTTATCGTACTGAACGAAACGGGAACACAGGTATATTCCCATAAACTTAGGTATGTATGGCCGTCTGAATTGGATCTCATGGCTCGGATCGCCGGGCTGAAACTGCACGCCCGCTGGAGCAACTGGCGCCGGGAACCGTTTACCTCGCAAAGCCCGAGTCAAATCTCCGTTTATAAGCACGGGTGACTTGATGTCGCTATGGGCGGCAATTAGGTTGATTTCTGCTATTGGGGTTGATCGGGAAACGATGATTTGATAGCTTAAATTTTGTGCCGAATATGGACACAAAGTAGCCGACTTAATTTAACGAAAGGAGATTATAATGAAGGGAATAATTTGTGCGTTGGCAAATTTTTCACGCGTTATTCGTGGTCAGAAGTTAGGTTACATCTATACGTATTAACGGTTTACTCATCATATAAGGGGAGTTTGACTCCCCTTTATTTTATCAGAAGGAAGAGAAGCATCCTATTCCGGAGGAATAACCGCCGGATTATTAAAGGAGAACAATGAGTTATGGATAACGGCAACAATGTCCCTCCCGGGCCGAGAGGCAAATTTTTTACCGGTAACCTGGCTGTTTTTTCCAACAATCCGTTGGATTTCCTGTTGATGTGTTCACGCGAGTACGGGGATGTCGTTCGTATCGCCAAGTTTACCTATCTGGTTAACCACCCGGAACTTATCGAGCAGGTCTTTCACGACAAAAACGGGCTATTCGAGAAAGTCGTCCCAGGCGTCGAGCGAAAAAATCATTCTGCTTTCCCCGATGCGGTAATGAACAGTTCCGGGGCCGACTGGCAAATCAAGCGGCGTAAGCTGCAACCGGCCTTTCATAAGACGCTGATCCGTGAAAATATAGCGCAGACCGCATCCATCGCCACTCGATTTCTCCACGCCTGGCGCCGTAACCCTTCTGTACGCGATATCCGCCAAGAGATGGCGCAATTGTCTATGGAAGTCGGTAGCCGGTTCCTTTTCGGGATGGCGGTCAATAATGATGAAATGCGGCAAATAGCGCACATGGTGGAAGTCGTGATGGCGCTGACGCGCAACCAAATTCGCTTCCCGCTTTTTATTCCCACGAGAAATAACCTTCGTTTGCGTCAGGCGCGCCGCGACCTGGATCAGGTAATGAGCCGTATTATCGAACGATATCGATGCACGATAACCAGTCAGACTTGCCTGCTGGGCATGCTGCTGGAGGAAGATGAAAGCGGGAATTCAGCGTGGATACGTGACGAATTGGCCACCATGATCATGTCTGGTCTTGAACCAATGGCGGATGCGTTAACCTGGACATGCTATCTGTTGGCTCTTCACCCCGAGGTTAGCCAAAAATTATTTGACGAAGCCGAGGCCGTTCTCGGCGGGCAGGGCGGCATATCGGCCGATAATATTTTAACGCTGCGGTATACGGAAGCGGCGGTTAAAGAAGCGTTGCGCTTATATCCGCCAGCATGGATGACCGGGCGAACCGTGGTTCGCGATTGTACTTTCGGCGGCTATCAGGCTTTGGCCGGTGTGACTCTGACTGTCAGTCAGTGGGTTACGCACCGTGATCCGCGTTATTTCGCGCGTCCTGATGAGTACTGTCCCGAACGGTGGCTGACGGACAATTTTGCCGCGACGTTACCCAAATACGCGTACTTTCCATTTGGCGGCGGCGCGCGTAAATGTATCGGCAATTACCTGACGATGACGCAAATGATCACGATCGTCGCATCGATTGTTCACGGATTCGATATACGGTTAACGTCGGACACAACGGTTCAACCCTATCCGGCCTTGGTATTACGCCCTTTGGGGGTACGAATGTCGGTAGCGCCGAGAATGTCATCAATCAAAAGGAGCTGAACATGAATGAGATCCGTTTTCCCGTTAAAACGGGGGAATACGAAAACCGTTTTTTCGATTCGACGATATGGAATGATTTTGTGTATCGTGATGACGATGTCGTCATTGCGAGTTATGCCAAGGCGGGTACAACGCTCGTGCAGCAAATTGTCGCTCAACTTATTTTCAACGGAAAGGAAGACGTCGAAATATCGAAGATATCCCCCTGGCTTGATTCCGTTTATCCCGATAAGGCAACCAAGTTAAACCTGGTTGAATCCCAAACCCACCGTCGTTTTCTAAAAACGCACCTGCCGGTGGGGTCGCTCGTATTTTCCCCGCGGGCAAAGTACATTTACATATGTCGTGATGGTCGCGATATCGTCTGGAGCCTCTATGATCATCAGTCAGCCCTTAGGCAAGAAACGCAGACAGAGCTGAACGCCAACGGGGAGAAGCCAGGACGCCTGAGGGTGATGGCTCCGCCCCAGGCATTGATCGTCGATTATTTTACCGACTGGCTTAATCAGGACGGCCACCCGTTCTGGCCGTTTTGGGAGGGCATTCGTTCGTGGTGGTCAATACGCCATTTGCCGAATGTGCTCATCGTTCATTTTGCGAATCTGATTGAGGATATGCCCGGTGAAATTCGACGGATCGCGAAGTTTCTCGATACACCCATTGATGAATCGCAGTGGGAAGCGATAATACGCCATTGCAGTTTCGATTATATGAAAACGCATGCCGCCAGATACGTTCCTCTGGGTACGGGTCTATGGAAGGAAGGGGGCAAGGCCTTTTTCAGTAAAGGGAAAAACGCGCGTTGGCAGGACGTTCTCCCGACTGAACTCAGTGATCAATACCAACGGCGGGCAGTGAAAGAACTGGGCGAAGATTGCGCCCGCTGGCTGGCAACGGGAAAATCGCGCTAAAAAAAAACTCTCCCGACGCCACAACGTATGGTTATTTCCAGTCGGTATATTTCGTCATTCATTATTCAATAATAGCAATTATAAATAATTAAGATGAATATAAGTAGCGTCCTAATTTATTTTAACGTAAACAGTCCGCTATTTTTTCTTTCATCACCTCGGTAACGTGATTGACTAACCGGCTTCTGGGAATTTGCGGCGGATAAACCGCGCAGTACGCCATTTTTATATTGGGATGAAAAGGTTTAACAATAACCGGCGAGGAACTATTCAATGCTGAAATAAAGTCCACGACGCCGATACCGATATTCTTTGCCGCCAGCGCGCAGCTGTTGGCCATCGAGGTTTCAATCGGATTATGCAAATAGCCGATTTCGTTTCTGATCGACATATCGATTTGCGCCCGTAACGGCGTGGTTCTGCCCGGCAGAATGGCGCGGTAACGGGTTAAATCGGCAATGGTAATCTGCTTCGCTTTCGCCAGAGGATGCGCTATCGACAGTACGGCTACGGCGCTGGCTTCACCTAGCGCTTCGGCCTCCAGACCTTTGTTGCCCATCTGTCCAAAGATAAAGCCTACGTCGTAGTGGTTAGCCGTAATGGCCTCGGTGATGTGGCTTGTACTTTCTATATCTAAAAACAAAGAGATATCCGCATATTCCTTGATTAAGGCGGGGAGCATGTCTTCCGAACAGAGCTGCGATAACGCCTGGACCGAGGCAATACGCAGCACGCTGCCTTTGGCGTGACGGATTTCATCGGCAATAAGGGCGATGTGATCCAACCCCAGATAAAGGCGATTTACTTCCCGGTATAGCTTCATCGCTTCGGCGCGGGGAATAAGGCCCCGCCCGTCCCGGTCGAACAGTTTCAGGTGCAGGGCGTCTTCAAAATCCCGAATTAGCCGGCTTACCGCTGGTTGGGTAATGTGCATCATGTTGGCGGCAGCCGTGATCCCGCCGGTAAGAATGACTTTGTGAAAAGCTTCAACCTGACGGGGATTGATACGCATATTGTCCACTCCGAAACATAATATTTGGTTATCAATTCAACACAAAATGTAATTTTTATTTGTTTAGTCTAACGCATAGACTCCAGAAATATAATATTTTATCTACGACATATATCTGCCATGGAATAGCGGGGGTGGTGAATGAAACAAGCAACAAAGGTATTATTTTTCGCGTTTTTATTTTCAACTTCACCTTTGGTTTTTAGCGCCGATTTGAATATTGGTTTGGCGACATCCACCACGTCAATGGATCCTCAGTTTTATGTAGGCGGACAAAATAGCGCAATGGCGCGTAATATTTTTGACGGTTTAGTTTCTCAGGATGAAAAGCAACAAATTTCTCCTGCTTTGGCCGTATCGTGGAAGATTATTGACGATAAAACCTGGGAGTTTTCATTACGGTCAGGCGTGAAGTTTCATGACGGCAGTGATTTTACCGCTAATGATGTCATTGCCAGTATCAAACGCGTCGCGCTGGCATCAAAAAACAGCCCGAGCTCTTACGCGCCTTACGTCAACGACATTGCCGATGTCGAGGCGATCGACCCGTTAACGGTGCGCATCACCACCAAAGCGCCCGCCCCCTTGCTGTTGAATAACTTAAGCCGGGTTTCTATTTTGCCAGCCCGTGTTGAAACGGTGCCGACGGAAACGCTGAACGCCGGGAAAGACGTGATTGGAACCGGACCTTTCAAATTTGTTTCCTGGGTGCCTGATGACCGGGTGGTTCTGGCGCGTAACGACGATTACTGGGGAGGAAAAGCCGAATGGGACAAGGTTACCGTTCGCGTATTTAAAAACAGCAGCGCCCGCGTAGCCGCTCTTTTATCCGGCGATGTGGACATGATCGAAAGCGTTCCTACGGCCGACAGCCGTAATATTCTAAAAAATAGCCAGTTACATACGATTTCAACACCAGGGAACCGTATTATTTATCTGCATATGGACCAACAACGCGACGTATCGCCGTTCGCCAAAGGTCCTGATGGCAAAAATCCATTATTAAAAAAAGAAGTCCGCCAGGCGATGTCTTTAGCGCTTAATCGTCAGGCTATCGTCGACCGTGTTATGGACGGACAGGCCACCCCGGCTTCCCAGTTGGTGCCTAAAGGGTATTTCGGCTACTCCGCTTCCATTCCGGCGCCGGTTTACAACCCGGATAAAGCCAGGCAGCAATTGGCGGCGGCGGGTTATCCCGACGGCTTTACGCTGACGTTCCATGCTTCAAACGATCGTTATCCCAATGACGCGAAAATCGCGCAGGCCATCGGTCAGATGTTTACCCGCATCGGCATAAAAACCGACGTTGTGACGATGCCGGGCAGTGTGTACTTTTCGCGCGCGGCCCGCCTTGAGTTCAGTTTGATCATGGGCGGCGCCGCCATCGAAACCGGGGAAGCGTCCGGCGTGCTGGGGCCGTTGCTGGAGACCTTCGGTCCCAATGGCGGGCAGGGCAACCGCGGTCGTTATTCCAATCCCGCATTCGATAAAGCGCTGCTGGAAGCTCGCACGACCTTGGATAGCGCGCGGCGGGAAGCGCTCTTGGCTGAGGCGATGAATATCGGTATGAACGATCAGGGCGTGATTCCGGTGATGTTCCTGTCCAACACCTGGGCGATGAAAAAGCAGTACACCTACGTGGGTCGCTCCGACGCCTACACGCTGCCCTATTTTGTTCGCTCCGTTCACTAACGGCTAAAGAGGATCGGCATGAGCGCATTCAGCGGCGTTTTTCCCTATCTGGTATCGCCGGTCAAGCCCGACGGTCAGGTTGACCGGGCGGTATTGACCCGGCTGACGGAACATCTTATCGGCTGCGGCGTTCACGGCCTGGTGCCGCTGGGCAGCACCGGCGAGTTCGCCTATCTTTCCGCCGCGCAGCGGGAAGAGGTGGTCAGAACGGTGATCGACGCCGCCCGCGGCCGCGTGCCGGTGATCGCCGGCGTCGCCTCGACGACGATTCGGGACGCGCAAGAACAGACCCGGCGCTATTGCGAGCTGGGCGCCGACGGCATTCTCGCGGTACTGGAAGCCTATTTTCCGCTCCAGGACAGCGGCGTGGAAAGTTACTTCCGCGCCGTTGCGGACGCGGCGCACAATAAACCGGTGGTGCTCTACACCAATCCCCAGTTTCAGCGCTCCGATCTTAGCCTGCCGGTGATTGAGCGGCTGAGCCATGTCGATAACATCCGCTATATCAAAGACGCTTCCACCAATACCGGACGTTTACTGTCCATCATTGAACGTACCCGCGGCCGGATGGAGGTTTTCTCCGCCTCTGCTCATATTCCCGCCTGCGTGATGCTGATTGGCGGCGTCGGCTGGATGGCCGGCCCGGCCTGTATTGTTCCCAAACAGAGCATCGCCCTGTACGAGGCCGCCCGTTCGGGCGACTGGGTAACGGCGATGGCTCTCCAGCGTCCGTTGTGGCGCATCAATGAAATCTTCGCCCGGTATTCCATTGCCGGCTGTATTAAAGCGGCGCTGCAATTGCAGGGATTCGATGTGGGCGATCCGTTGCCGCCGCAGGCGGCGCTGGACGAGCGGGCGCGCCGGGAGATCGCCGACGTTCTGGCCTCCGTCGATGCTTTATAATGCGTAATGAAGTCTGAAAAAGAGAAAGAGCGCCGAATGCTTGCCGTACCGATTATTATTGATTGCGATCCGGGCATTGATGACGCCATCGCGCTGTTGAGCGCCTTTGTTTCGCCAGAGCTGGATATTCTCGGCATTTGCGCGGTATGCGGCAATCAACCGCTGGAGCGCACGGTGCGCAACGCCTTGCAGATTAGCGAACTGGGTCGGCGGACGGACATTCCCGTTTATGCGGGCTGTCATCGCCCTCTTTTCCGCGATCCTATTCACGGGCAGTTTCACGGCAAAAGCGGCCTGGGGAACACGGTCTTGCCCGAGCCGCGGAAGCAGGCCGAGTCTCAGCATGCGGTGAGCTTTATCATTGAGCAGTGCGAAAAAGCCGCCGCCGCCGGCAGGCCGCTCACCCTGTGTACGCTGGGGCCGTTAACCAATCTGGCGACGGCGTTGATTATGAAACCGGCGATTGCCGGCGGCATCGCGCGCATCGTGATGATGGGCGGGGCTTACCGGGAAGCCGGCAATCGCAGTCTGACGTCAGAATTCAATATGCTGGCCGACCCTCACGCGGCGCATGTGGTGTTTTCTTCATCCATCCCCATTGTCGCGCTGCCGTTGGATGCTTCTCACCAGGTGATCCTGACGCCGGAACATGTTGCGCGCTTTATCGCGCTTTCCGGGCGGATTTCCGCGCCGCTGGGGGAGATGATGGCGTTCTGGGATCGTAACGATATTCGCCGTTACGGTTCGCGCGGCGGGCCGTTGCACGATCCGTTGGTTATCGCCTGGTTACTGGCGCCGGACTGTTTCAACAGCGAAAAAGCGCGGGTTTACATTGAGCATGAAAGCGAGCTTTGCCTGGGGCAGACCGTCGCCGACTGGTATGGCAAGACCGACGGGCAGCCCAATGTGGATGTGGTGACGAAAGTGGATGCCGAACGGGTTTTCGAACTGTTTGCCGAACGTCTGAATCGCTATCAAGGGCAAGCCTGATATGGTCAGAGAACGCATTATTATCGATACCGATCCCGGTGTGGATGATGCCATCGCCATCTGGCTGGCGATGGCGGCGCCGGAGCTGGACATCCTCGGCATCACGGTCGTGGCGGGCAACGTACCGCTTGAAGATACGCTGGTTAACGCCTGCAAGGTGGTCGGGCTGACCGGCAGACGCGACGTGCCGGTTTTCGCCGGCGCGGCCGGGCCGCTGGTGCGCGAGCAGGTCTACGGAAAATACGCGCATATCGGGGCATTCTCATCTGAACTGGTGCCGGATTCATCTTTCCGCCCGGAGCAGGAGCACGCGGTCGATTTTCTGGTGCGCACGGCGCGTCAGGCCGCGGCGGACAACAATCCCATCACTCTGTGCGCGCTGGGGCCGTTGACCAACCTGGCTTTGGCGTTGCGTCATCACCCCGATGTCGCCCGTGGCATCAAACAGATTGTGACCATGAGCGGCGCCTTTAGCGCATTGGGAAATCGCGTACCCTGGGCGGACTTTAACGTTTATGCCGATCCCCATGCGGCGGCGATCGTTTTTTCCGCCGGCGTTCCCGTGGTGATTATGCCGCTGGATATGACCTTTCAGGCGTTGATTCAGCGGCAACAGGTTGATGACCTGGCGCGTCGCGGCGGCGCGCCAGGCGTGGCGCTGGCGGCGCTGTTACGCCGCTTCGATCGCAATGAGGTGGCGCGTTTCGGCCGGGAGGGCGGCCCCGTTCACGACGCCACCGTGGTGGCGTGGCTGCTCAGGCCGACATTGTTTAACGGCGTCGACGCCGCCGTCGGGGTGGAAGTGTCCGGACCTACGGCGGGTTATGTGTTCGCCGATTTTTATCATAAGCTCGCCCAGCCCGCCAACGCGCTGGTGATGCGGGATATCGACGAGCAGGGTTTCCTGTCGTTGCTTGCCGACTACCTGAGCCGCTATGGTTCTGAGGACAGTTGATGATTGCCTACCTGCTAAGCCGTGTCGGACAGACGCTATTGACGCTGATCGTTATGTCGGTGCTGGTGTTCGTCGGGGTTTATCTGGTGGGCAATCCGGTGGATATGTTGCTGGGGGCGACGGCGACGCCCGCCGAAAGACTGGCGGTGATCCAGTCTTTCGGTTTGGATAAGCCGGTCTGGGAGCAGTACGGATTATTCGTGCTGAATGCCTTGCAGGGCGACATGGGGAAATCCTTTATCTTTAACCAGCCGGCGCTGACGTTGATTTTTCAGCGTATGCCCGCCACGCTGGAACTGGCGATGACGGCGTTCGTCATCGCGCTGGCGCTGGGTATTCCGCTGGGGATCTATGCCGGCCTGCGGCCGGACAGCGCGGTAGCAAAGTCAATCATGACGTTTTCCATCTTCGGCTTTAGTTTGCCGACCTTCTGGATTGGTCTGGTCATGATCATGTTGTTCAGCGTCAAGCTGGGGCTATTGCCGGCGTCGGGGCGCGGCCAAACCAGCGATTTATTCGGTATTCCCTTCAGCTTCTTAACCAAAGACGGCCTTGAACACCTGATCTTGCCCGCGTTCAATCTGGCGCTGTTTAAAACCTCATTGATTATTCGTTTAATGCGGGCGGGCGTGATCGAGTGTCTGCAACAGGATTATGTGCAGTTCGCCCGCGCCAAAGGGCTATCGGAAACCCGCATTGTGCTGGTGCATGTGCTGCGCAATACCCTGATCCCGCTGATTACCGTGATCGGTCTGGAACTGGGCTCGCTTATCGCGTTTGCCGTGGTTACGGAAACCATTTACGCCTGGCCCGGCATGGGCAAGCTGATTATCGATTCGATAGCCGTGCTGGACAGGCCGGTGATCCTCGCTTACCTGATGATTACCGTGGTGATGTTCAGCGTCATTAACCTGCTGGTCGACCTGCTGTATGTGCTGGTCGATCCCAGGGTTCGGCTGGGAGGGAATCACTGATGTCCGCCAATACGGTACATCAGCGCGCGGCAGGGCGGGAGCGGAACCATTCCGCCTTCATGCTGGCGCTGATCGCGCTGCTCAAAAACAGGCTGGCGCTGTGCGGCCTGATTATACTGGCCGTCTTTATCCTGCTGGCGCTGTTTGCCCCGCTTCTCTCGCCGCAAAATCCTTACGATCTGATGCAGCTCGATATTATGGACGGGCGGTTGCCGCCCGGCTCCGACAGTCTCGGCGGCGCGACCTATTGGCTGGGTACCGACGATCAGGGGCGAGACCTGCTCAGCGCCATTCTTTACGGCACGCGGATCAGCTTGACGGTCGGTTTTTCCAGCGCGGCGCTAGCGCTGCTGATTGGCGCGTCGCTGGGACTGATTAGCGCCTATGCCGGCGGTAAAACGGATGCGGTGATTATGCGTATCGTCGATATTCAGCTCAGTTTCCCGCCGATCCTGATTGCGTTGATTTTGCTGGCGGTGCTGGGGCAAGGCGTCGATAAAATTATTCTGGCGCTGGTGGTGACTCAGTGGGCTTACTACGCGCGCACCATTCGGGGATCGGCGCTGGTCGAACGGCGCCGCAGCTACGTGGATGCGGCGCGCAGCATGGCTTTACCCAATCGACGGATCTTGTTCCGCCATATTTTGCCGAATTGTCTGGCGCCGCTGATTGTGGTGGCGACGATGCGCATCGCCTACGCCATTATGCTGGAGGCGACGCTCTCTTTTCTGGGCATCGGCTTGCCGGTAACCGAACCCTCGCTGGGTTTATTGATCTCAAACGGTTTTGAATATCTGATGTCGGGCGACTACTGGATCAGTTTCTTTCCGGGGCTGACGCTGCTGCTGCTGATTGTGGCGATCAATCTGGTTGGGGATGCGCTGCGCGATATCCTCAATCCACGGCATTAAGGGGGAATGCATGACGTCGCCGGTTATGTCGGTATCGCATCTCACCACGGCTTTTCAGGTGAATGGCGAGTGGATGAATGTGGTGAGCGACCTGTCTTTCACTATCGGCGAGAAAGAGACCGTCGCCGTCGTGGGGGAATCCGGTTCGGGCAAAAGCGTGATGGCGAAATCCATTATGCGGTTGTTGCCTGCCGGGCAGAGTCAGATCGGCGGGGAGATTCATTTCGGCTGCGTCGAATTGCTCTCCTTATCGCCCCGCGAGATGCGGGATGTGCGCGGCAACCGCATCGGCATGATTTTTCAGGAGCCGATGACCAGCCTTAATCCGGTGTTGCCGATTGGTTACCAGATTACCGAGGTGCTGCGCCGCCACCGGGGAATGAATGCCGCGCAGGCGAGGGCGGAGGCCGTTCGCCTGCTGGAAAAGGTGCGCATTCCCGGCGCAAAATCGCGGTTAAATGAGTATCCGCAAAGTTTTTCCGGCGGCATGCGCCAGCGAGTGGTGATCGCCATCGCGCTGGCCTGCAATCCGCGACTGCTGATCGCCGATGAACCGACCACGGCGCTGGATGTCACCATTCAGTCGCAGATACTGGCTTTGATTAAAACCCTTCAGGAAGAGGAAGGGATGTCGGTATTGTTTATTACCCATGATATGGGCGTGGTGGCCGAAGTGTCCGATCGCACGCTGGTGATGTATCAGGGCGAAATGGTGGAGAACGCCGCCACCAGAGAAATTTTTCATCATCCCAAACATCCTTACACCCGCATGTTGCTGTCCGCCGTACCCCGATTGGGGGCCATGTCGGGCAGCGACTTGCCGCAGCGTTTCCCGCTGGTGGATCGCCGTACCGGCGAGCCGCAGCCGATACCGGCGACGGTCGATACCGTTGGCGGCGATCAACCGGTGCTGGCGGTGAAAAATCTGGTGACCCGTTTTGATATCCGCGCCGGTTTTTTCCGGCGTTTGTCCGGACGGGTGCATGCGGTGGAAAACGTTTCTTTCGATCTATGGCCCGGCGAAACCCTGTCGCTGGTCGGCGAGTCGGGTTGTGGAAAATCCACCACCGGCCGGTCAATCATCCGTCTGACTGAAGCAGATAGCGGAGAGATTCTGCTTCAGGGGCAGGATCTGCTGACGGCGGATAAGCACGCTCTGTCCGAGCGCCGTCGGCTCATTCAGATGATATTTCAGGATCCCTACGAAAGCCTGAATCCGAGAATACGGGTGGGCGACGCCATTGCCGAGCCGATGCTGGCGCATGGGTTGGCCGGAGCAAAAGAGGTCCATGCGCGCGTCGGGGAACTGCTGGAGCAGGTCGGTTTACCAGGCTGGATGGCCGGGCGTTTTCCTCACCAGTTTTCCGGCGGACAACGCCAGCGGGTCTGTATCGCCAGAGCGTTGGCGCTGGAACCGAAAATTATCATCGCCGATGAGTCTGTTTCGGCGCTTGATGTTTCCGTCAAGGCGCAGGTGATCAATTTGATGCTGGATTTACAACAGCAACTGGGTCTCTCTTTCCTGTTTATTTCCCATGATATGGCGGTAGTGGAGCGGATAAGCCATCGCGTGGCGGTGATGTATCTGGGCGAGATCGTCGAGATAGGGCCGCGCGCCGCCATCTTCGGCAATCCGCAGCATGAGTATACCCGCCGCCTGATTGCGGCGGTGCCGATCCCCGATCCCGACACCCGGCCGGCGCGCGCCGTGGCGAGCGATGAATTGAAAAGCCCGGTAAGAGCGCCTGATTTTGTCTGTCCGCCGCGGCGCTATCGGGAAGTCTCTCCCGGCCATTTTGTGCAGGTGCGGGAGGACGGCGTCTGATTCGCGGGACAACCGCCCCCGCATACCTTTGCAAAGCGGCGACGCCATTGCCGCATAAGCAAAGGACTCGCCTTTAAACCGAGGCGAACGCCTCAGCTCTGCGACGCTTTTTGCGGAATATAGCGGTTGGCGACGGTTTCTCCGGACGCCTCCACCGCGCGCAGCGGCGTGGGATGCGCCAGATCGAGATGCGGAAACAGCAGTTCGCCGACCCGATAGGCTTCTTCCAGATGCGGATAACCGGAAAGGATAAAGGTATCGATGCCGAGATCGGCGTATTCCTGAATACGCGCCGCCACCGTCGGGCCGTCGCCCACCAGTGCGGTGCCGGCGCCGCCGCGCACCAGTCCCACCCCGGCCCACAGATTCGGGCTGATTTCCAGCTTGTCCTTTTTACCGCCGTGCAGCGCCGCCATCCGCTGTTGTCCGACCGAGTCGAAGCGGGCGAAGGCGGCCTGCGCCGCGGCGATGGTGTCATCGTCCAGATGTGAAATCAGCCGATCGGCGGCCTGCCAGGCTTCCTCGGTGGTTTCCCGCACGATCACATGCAGGCGGATGCCGAAGCGCACCTGACGGCCTTTGGCCTGCGCTCTGGCGCGCACCGCGTCCAGCTTTTCCTTCACCTGCGCCGGCGGCTCGCCCCAGGTGAGATAAAGATCGACCTGGTCGGCCGCCAGATCCTGCGCCGCCTCGGACGATCCGCCGAAGTAGAGCGGCGGGCGCGGCTGCTGCACCGGAGGATAAATCAGTTTCGCGCCTTTCACCTGGAGATGCTTGCCGTCAAAGTCGACGGCTTCCCCTTCCAGCAGCCGGCGCCAGATCTGAGTGAATTCGGCGGATGCCTCATAACGTTCTTCATGATCCAGAAACAACCCTTCGGCGGCCAGCTCTTCCGGATCGCCGCCGGTGACCAGGTTGAACAGCGCGCGGCCGTTCGACAGTCGATCGAGCGTGGCGGCCTGGCGCGCGGCAAGGGTCGGCGAGATGATGCCGGGACGCAGCGCGACCAGAAATTTCAGCCGCTGCGTCACCGGGATTAATGACGCGGCAACCAGCCAGGAGTCCTCGCAGGAGCGGCCGGTGGGCAGCAAGACGCCGCCGAATCCCTGCTGCTCGGCGGCCTGCGCCACCTGTTGCAGATAACCGTGGTCCACATGGCGCGCGCCTTCCGAACTGCCGAGGTAGCGGCCGTCGCCGTGGGTGGGTAAAAACCAGAATACGTTAAGGCTCATTGCATTATCTCCAGGGTTAGGTCGATTTTTCCGGACTACCCGGCATCAATGTGATTGGGACTGAGGCCGCCAGACGCGTTGCGCGACATCCACTTTCACCGGCACCAGTTTGTTTTCATAGAACAGGTCGGCGGTATATTGCTGGGCTTCGATCGTGTCGGCATCCAGCGGTTTGATGGAGGAAGGCGGACGGTGGCTGAGCGCGGTCTCAATCACCTTTTCCGGCAGACCGACCGCGTTCGCCAGCAGCCTGATGCTCTGCGCGCGATCGCTTTGCGTCAGCGCATCGGCCTGGGTCAACACCTCCAGTACCTGACCGATAAAAGCGCCGTATTTTTCGGTATAGGGGCGGGCCGCCAGATAGAAGGAGCCGGTCTTGTTCAGACCGGTGCCGTCGGCCAGCACCCGGACGCCGCCCTGTAATAAGGCGGCGGAGTAATAGGGATCCCAGATGGCCCAGGCGTCGACGTTGCCTTGCTGAAAGGCGGCGCGCGCATCGGCCGGGGTGAGATAGGCGGGCTTGATATCGGTAAATTTAAGACCGGCCTTTTGCAATGCGCGCAACAACAGGTTGTGCGAACTGGAGCCTTTCTGGAAGGCGACTTTATGACCTTTCAGATCGGCGACGGTTTTGATGGGGCTCTCTTCCGGCACCAGAATCACTTCAACCAGCGGTTTGGGCGGCTCCACGCCGACGTACAGCAGGTCGGCGCCGGCGGCCTGGGCGAAAATGGGCGGAATATCGCCGGTACTGCCCAGATCGATACTGCCGACGTTAAGCGCCTCCAGCATTTGCGGGCCGGCCGGAAATTCAATCCAGCTGATTCTGGTCTGCGGAAAGCGTTTCTCCAGCAACTGATGGGATTTGGCCAGCACCAGCGGAACGGACCCTTTTTGATAGCCGATGCGAAACTGCGCCGGCGCGGCATCCTGCGCCTGGGCGATGCCCGTCAATAGCGCGCTGAAAGCGACCGCCGCCGCCAGCCAGCGGCGCAGTACATTGTGTAAGCCTGATTGACGTTGATGTGATGTTCCCAAGCTTGGCGCTTTCGTTGAATCCTTCATCATGAATATCACCTGTACCTAGACCACTTATAACCAAAAGTTAAAATGAAGTGATGTTTTGCAACATTGAGGTGATAAACATAACAGGCCTTGCGCGGATTTTTTAAATCTCAATTTTTGGTTTCGAAAGTTAAAAAGGGAAAAAGAAAAGGGATGCAGGCGGCTGACAACGCGGCCGTATGGTCGGTCATCCGCACTTCCTTTCCCGAATCACCAGCGACGGCATCCTCGTCTTCTCTCTGAAACGCCTCCTGCCGGCTTGCGCCTCCTGCGCGGGTCGACCATCTGTAAAAATCTGTCGAGAGTATTTATTGATATTTTGTTAAATTGCCGATTTTGTGATCCAGATTGTAGTACTAAATATATATGTAGTACTACAATCACTCGCAAGAAGAAGCACTGGTGATGAATATTGTGCAGCACTTCAGCGACGTTCGGCGGCGCGGCGGGTAAAGTAGCCGTGAGAGGGACCAACCTGTTTTTATTCGCTGAGGTGACGATGAACAAACATGAACTAAGCAAAACCGACCGCATCATTCTGGCTATGGGTCAACAGATTGTTAGCGGTAAGTACGCGCCGGGCGCGCCTTTACCGGCGGAAGCGGAACTGTGTGAAGAGTTCCAGACTTCGCGCAACATTATTCGCGAAGTTTTCCGCGCGCTGATGGCGAAACGCCTGATCGAGGTTAAACGCTATCGCGGCGCATTCGTCGCGCCGCGCAACCAGTGGAACTACCTGGATACGGACGTCTTGCAATGGGTGCTGAGCAGCGATTATGACCCGCGCCTGATTGGGGCGATGAGCGAAGTGCGCAACCTGGTTGAACCGGCTATCGCCCGCTGGGCGGCGGAACGGGCGACCTCCAGCGAACTGGCGGTGATTGAACAGGCGCTGAACGACATGATTACGCACCACCAGGATCGTGATGCGTTTAATGAAGCGGATATCCGTTTTCACGAGGCGGTGCTGGCATCGGTGCATAACCCGGTGTTGCAGCAGTTGAGTGTGGCCATCAGCTCGTTGCAACGGGCGGTATTTGAACGCACCTATATGCCGGATAACGAAAATATGCCGCGAACATTGCGTGAACACCAGGATCTTTATGATGCCATCCGGCATCAGGACGTTGAAGCAGCGGAACGGGCGGCGTTGGGCATGATCGCCAGTTCGACCAAACGGTTAAAGGATATTACATGAATGACGGTTATATCGCGATTGACTGGGGATCAACCAATCTGCGCGCCTGGCTTTATCTGGACGGCGTCTGTGTCGATGCGACGCGCTCCGAAGCAGGGGTAACGCGTTTAAACGGCCAGACGGCGCAACAGGTTTTTCAGCACACGGTCGCGCCCTGGCGGCGACATGACGTGCCGGTGGTGATGGCCGGGATGGTCGGCAGCAACGCGGGTTGGCTGTCGGCGCCCTACCTGCCGTGTCCGACCCGCCTGACGGAGGTGGCGCGCCGCTTAACCCGCGTCGAGGCGGCGAAACCGCTGGCGGCCTGGATCGTTCCCGGTCTGAGCATTGAACGGGCAGATAACTGCAACGTGATGCGCGGCGAGGAAACGCAACTGATCGGCGCCTATCGAGAATGTCCGTCATCGATCTATCTGATGCCGGGTACGCACTCGAAGTGGGTGTTGGCCGATGGCGACACCGTGACCGATTTTCGCACGGTAATGACCGGCGAACTTCATCACCTGCTGATAAAGCAGTCGTTGATCGGCGTCGGCATCGGCGAGCAGCGGTCGGCTCCCGACGTGTTTCAGCGCGGGCTGGAGCTGGGGTTCGCCGATGAAAATATCCTCCGTTGCCTGTTTGAGACCCGTGCGGCGCACGTACTGGGACGGCTGGAAAAAAGCGCCGTCGGCGACTGGTTATCCGGGCTGCTGATTGGCAATGAAGTCGCACAAATGCAGCGTCAGTATCAGATCGCCGCCGGCGCGAGCGTCACCATTATCGGTAATCCGGCGCTTGGCGCGCGTTACCAACAGGCCTTGCACCAGGCCGGGCTGCGCTTTCAGTCGCTCGATGGCGACCAGGCTTTTCAGGCAGGCATAAGGAGTATTGTGAATGAGTTGGCATACTGATCTTCCCTTAATCGCCATTCTGCGCGGCATTACGCCGGAAGAGGTGGTGGAACATGTCGCCGCGTTGCTGGAGGCCGGTTTTGATACGGTGGAAATTCCGCTGAACTCGCCGCAGCCTTACCGCAGCATTCAACTGACGGTTGAGCATTTCGGCGGCCGGGCGCTGATCGGCGCGGGTACGGTGCTAAAGCCGCAACAGGTCGATGAACTGAAGGATATCGGCGGCAAACTGGTGGTGACGCCGAGCACCAACCCGGCGGTGATCCGTCGCGCGGTTGAGTATGGCATGACGGTTTGTCCCGGCTGCGCGACGGCGACGGAGGCGTTTGGCGCATTGGATGCCGGCGCCCAGGCGTTGAAAATTTTCCCTTCCGTCTCTTTTGGTCCCGGCTACATCAAAGCGCTGAAGGCGGTGTTGCCCGCCGACATCCCGGTGTTTGCCGTCGGGGGCGTGACGCCGGCGAATCTGGCGGATTACCTTGGCGCCGGCTGTATCGGCGCCGGGCTGGGCGGCGATCTTTACCGCGCCGGCCAGTCTGTTGATGTGACTGCACGACAAGCGCATGCATTTGTTAAAGCTTATAAGGATGCTGTTCAATGAAAATTACCAAACTGACGACCTACCGATTGCCGCCGCGCTGGATGTTTCTGAAAATTGAAACGGACGAAGGCATCGTCGGCTGGGGCGAGCCCGTGATTGAAGGACGGGCGCGCACGGTGGAAGCCGCCGTGCATGAGCTTGCCGATTATCTGATTGGTCAGGATCCGGCGCGGATAAACGATATCTGGCAAGTGCTTTACCGTGCCGGTTTTTATCGCGGCGGCCCGATTCTGATGAGCGCCATCGCCGGTATCGATCAGGCATTATGGGATATCAAGGGTAAGGCGCTGGGCGTGCCGGTTTATCAACTGCTGGGCGGTCTGGTGCGGGATAAAATCAAGGCTTATAGCTGGGTGGGCGGCGATCGTCCCGCGGAGGTGATTGCCGGGATCAATAAACTGACCGAGATTGGCTTTGATACCTTCAAGCTCAATGGCTGTGAAGAAATGGGCATCATTGATAACTCGCGCAAAGTCGACGCCACGGTGGCGGTGGTGGCGGAAATTCGTGAAGCGTTCGGCAATCGTATTGAGTTCGGGCTGGATTTCCACGGGCGTGTTGATGCGCCGATGGCGAAAATCCTGATCAAGGAGCTGGAGCCTTATCGCCCGCTCTTTATTGAAGAGCCGGTTTTGGCCGAACAAGCCGAATATTATCCGCGGCTGGCCGCCCAAACGCATCTGCCGATTGCGGCCGGCGAACGGATGTTCTCGCGTTTTGATTTCAAACGCGTGCTGGCGGACGGCGGTCTGGCGATTATTCAGCCTGATTTATCCCACGCGGGCGGCATTACCGAATGCTTTAAAATCGCCGCGATGGCGGAAGCCTATGATGTGGCGCTGGCGCCGCACTGCCCGCTGGGACCGATTGCGTTGGCCGCGTGTTTACACCTGGATTTTGTTTCCCGCAACGCGGTATTCCAGGAGCAAAGCATGGGCATTCATTATAATAAAGGCGCGGAACTGCTGGACTATGTGGTGAATAAAGAGGACTTCGCCATGACCGACGGCCATTTTTATCCATTAAATAAACCGGGGTTGGGTGTGGAAATTAATGAAGAACTGGTGATAGAACGCAGTAAAAATGCGCCGGACTGGCGTAACCCGGTATGGCGTTATCCTGATGGCGCGGTAGCTGAATGGTAACAGGGAATATTAATAACACGTAGTTAATAACAATTAAATTTATTTTAATGGTCACTGTGTATTCAGTGGCACGGCCTGTTATTGCTGTAATACTGAATACCCTATTATTTGAGGTAATAAATAATGACTGCCGATCTGTACTCTTCAACCCTCAAGCAACTTAATGCGAAAATAATACCATTTATAATCATCTGTTATTTTGTCGCTAATTTGGATAAAACCAATATATCCATCGCCGCATTACAAATGAATGCCGATCTGGGCCTGTCCGCCAGTATGTATGGACTCGGCGTGGGAATGTTTTATATTTCTTATATTATATTTGAAGTACCCAGTAATATCTTAATGACCAAAGTCGGGGCGCGCATCTGGATTGCCCGCATTATGATAACCTGGGGAATCGTCAGCGCCGGTATGTCATTTATACAAAGCGCCAATCAATTGTATGTGATGCGCTTTCTATTAGGCATGGCGGAAGCCGGGTTTACGCCGGGGATCATTTATTATATCTCTTGCTGGTTCCCGAAAAGTAACCGCGCGCGGGCCATGTCGTTCTTTTATATGGGTTCTGTGCTGGCTTCGGTTATTGGCTTGCCGATTTCAGGCAGTATCCTGAATATGCATGGGATCGCCGATATCGCCGGGTGGCGCTGGCTATTCGCCATTGAGGGGATCCCTGCGGTGATCCTGGGTTGCCTGGTTCTGTGGCGTTTGCCGGATACGCCGGAACATGCCGACTGGCTGAGCCAATCGCAGAAAAACTGGTTAACGACCCAGTTGAAAAAAGACAATGCCGGCGTTGAGGTAGGGAAAACGCATTCATGGGGCAGCGCATTAAGAAATAAAACCGTATTGCTGCTGAGCGTGGTTTGGTTCTTGCAGGCATTCGGTTCTATTGGCATTACGCTCTTCCTGCCGCTGATTATAAAAAGCGTCGTAACGGATCAGAGTAATTTCATTATCGGCGTGTTATCGGCCGTACCCTTTATTTTCGCTACGATCTTTATGTATTTGAATGGGCGTCACTCCGATCTGACTAAAGAACGGTCATTACATATGGGGCTGCCGCTTATTCTTTCCGGGCTATTGCTGGCGGCGTCTATTTATACCAGCAACCTGTTTGTCGCTTATATTCTTCTGGTGCTGACGGTCGGCTTTAACTTTGCATTAACCCCGATATTTTGGGCCGTCACGACAGAAAAATTGGCGGGCGTGGCGGCGGCGGCGTCAATTGCGTTTATTAATGCGATTGCTAACTTCGCCGGCCTGGGGTTGCCTCCTATTCTGGGAAGAATAAAGGATGCGACAAACAGTTATGAATATGGATTGTTGATTGTCGCGGCGGCGTTAATCATCGGGGGAATTATCGGCATTATTATTGCCCGTCCCGGTAAATCGGTTGGTCGGAAAGAGTCGGTCTCTTCACTCTCGTAGTTTTAAGGATAAAGGTTAATTATGAAACATAAAATATTAAAGCAGGCATCGCTACCGGCACAGTTGGATGAAGAGCTGAATGCGCTGTATGACGTGTATGAAAGCGCCGCCTTGTCGCCAGCCGAATTCTCGCAGTTGGCGTCGGAGTTTCGCGTTGTGATCACCAACGGCGAAGCGGTAGTGACGCGGGATTTTATTAACGCCTTGCCTAATCTGGCGCTGATCGCGGTTTTCGGCGTAGGTTATGACGGCGTGGATGTGGCGGCGGCGAAAGAGAGAGGTATTGCGGTGACGCATACGCCCGGCGTATTGACCGACGATGTCGCCGATCTGGCGCTGGGACTGTTGCTGGCGACGTCCAGACAGATCGTGGACGCGCAAAACTTCATTCAGCAAGGCGGCTGGAAACAGCAATCCTATCGGTGGACGCGGAAAGTCTCCGGTTCGACGCTGGGGATTATCGGCCTGGGCAGAATCGGCCGGGCGGTGGCGCAACGCGCAGCCGGCTTTGATTTAACCATCGCCTATACCGACCGTCAGCCGGTGAGCGATGTGGATTTCGCTTTTTATCCGACGGTCGAAGCGTTAGCGGCCGCCAGTGATTATCTGTTGGTATGCACGCCGGGCGGCTCGGATACCCACTGCCTGGTCAATCGCGATGTATTGCGCGCATTGGGATCGGATGGGATGCTGATTAATATTTCTCGCGGCTCGGTGGTGGATGAGCAGGCGCTGGTCGAGGCGATCGAACAGGGAACGATTGCCGGCGCGGGTCTGGATGTCTTTGCCCATGAACCCAATGTGCCGGCAGGATTGCTGGGGAAACCGAATGTGGTCGTCACGCCGCATATGGCCAGTGCGACCTGGTCGACGCGCAGAGAGATGTCGCGTCTGGTGATGGAAAACGTCAACGCCTGGTTTGCCGGACAACCGTTGGTGACGCCCGTTCCTTAAGTTAATTACGATAAAAAACGGGTTCTGCGGTTAATGCCGTAGAACCCGTTTATCTTTTTAAAGAACCGGATTGCCCAGAGGGACAATCCGGAGAGGGCAGATGAATCTGTATGGTAGCCAACGGATTAATTATAAATTACCGCTGAACCGCGCAGTTGGTCGCCACCGGATGCTGAAGTAATGGTAAAGGCTTTGGCGCCGGCCTTGTCCGCTTTTTCAGCCAGTTGCGTTTTCAGCGAGTCCAGATCCAGTGCCGTAGCGGTAACCACACCCACTTTTTCCAATCCCTGAGCCTGCTGCGCAGAGACATAATCGGCAGCGGAAGCGCCAAAAGAAAGGGTAGCGAGTACAACGGCGGCGGCGATGGTTTTTACGTTTTTCATAATGTTTTATCCTGTTCTTAATGAGTGAATGAAAGGTCATCTCCTTTCGATGTAAATAAGGTTACGCCGATGTTGATCCATTAAAAATCTAATGTTTCTGATGGCTATGTTCAGTTTTTTTGAATGAGTAAGGCTTTACTTGTTGCTATTTTTTAAATGTAAAACAAATGCTTATACATAAAACTGAAATATATTTACAATATATTGAAATTTGTTAATTTTTGGGGTGATATCTTGCATGATGAGAATCAGTTAACATTTAGTGCTAACGGACACCAAATTACCAATATTAATGTCTGGTCATGCGATGGGGGCTGGCTGGTTTATGACGTTCGTCCGCAAGGCTCTTCGTTTACCGGGACGACGATTGAGCGGGTCAACATTCATAATCGGGAAAGCGAGGTGATTTATCAGGCCGGAGAGGGCGCGCATGTCGGCGTCGTAACCTGTAGCCCGGTGGCGCCGCTACGCTATGTGTTTATCCACGGCCCGGAAAATCCCGATAGCCGCTGGCGGTATGATTTCCATCACCGCCGGGGCGTGATAGTCAATGATAGCGCGCGTGACGGCGCGATAACGCTGGATGCGCTTTCGATTACGCCGCCTTATCAGGCGGGAGCGCTGCGCGGAGGTTCGCACGTCCATGTCTTCAGCCCGGACGGCAGTCGCCTGAGCTTTACCTATAACGATCATGTGCTGCATGAGTACGATCCGTCGCTGGATTTACGCAATGTCGGCGTTGCCGTGCCGCTGCGTCCGGTGTCGATCGTGAAACAGCATCCTCGCGAGTATGACGGCAGCCATTACTGCGTGCTGGTCAGCCGCACCACGCCGCATCCCCGACCTGGCAGCGACGACATAAATCGCGCCTACGAAGAGGGCTGGGTCGGTTCGGCCGGCTACCGTCGACAAGATGGCACGCGGCAGCGTTGGGCGCTGGCCTTTATTGGCGATACGCAATCGGCCGACGGAGAGAAAGTTCCTGAAGCGTTCCTTGTCGATTTACCCGAGCAGTCGGCCGATTATGCCAGAGAGGGCGATGCGCCGCTGGCGGGTACGTCGACGACGCTGCCGGCTCCGCCTTTGGGCGTGCAACAGCGGCGGTTGACGTTTACCCATCATCGTCGTTATCCCGGCCTGGTGAATCAGCCCCGTCACTGGTTGCGCGCCTCGCCGGACGGCGGCGAGATTGCCTTTTTGATGAAAGACGATGCGGGGGTTGTGCAACTGTGGTCGGTTTCGCCCAACGGCGGCGAGCCCCGGCAGATTACGCATACTGAATCCGGTATTCAGTCAGCTTTTAACTGGCATCCGCATGACCGTCAATTAGCGTTTGTTTGTGATAACAGCATCATGTTGTGCGATGCCGACAGCGGGAAATTAGTTCGCCAGACCGCTCGCACGGCAAAGGCGCCCAGCGCGGATGCGGTGGTGTTCGCTCCGGACGGGCGGCATATCGCTTATATGCGGGAAATAGACGGTTTTAATCAGATCTTTGTCGTGGCGGTCACGCCAAGCTGAGCGCGCTTTGTAAAAGCGGGCATGGCGTGAATAAGCCTATAGCTGATTGTTAGGCTCGGTGGCGATTTGCGAGCTGGCGGTCTGGTTCTGTTGCTCGCTTTGTAAAATGCGGTCGCGCGTGGTGGTTTTATCACTGTCCGCACGGTAGTAGTCATAGGGCAGCAATAGCGTATCCGCGACGGCGGAGAAGGGCAGATCGAGCGCGACCAGCGGCATCATCGCCCAACTGGTGTCGTCATCGCGCAGTATATCCAGACTGGCGCGCGTTCCCGGATAGTACCCCTGATTGTTGCCGGTGTGCGTCATGACGCTGGAGCAACCGCTTGTCGCCATCATTCCGCTGCCAGTGATGATGAAAGAGAATAAAGCACTTTTCAGCATAGCCATACTTACCGTCCGTTAGGGGTAGGGAGGGCGTATCCGCCCTGACTCTCAATATCACTTTATTACCTGAAACCACCGCATTTTTTATTGATTCCCATCATCCGGATCCTGCGCAAAAACATCGGCATCCCCGCAGCCGCGCCGGCAAATCCATGACGCTCGCGGCCTGATGGGCGAATATCTGGGTTACGTTACCGCATCTAATGATTTAAGTGTATGTGATAACAGTAATCTTATCGGTGAATTTTGCATGAAAAGCGACAATTTTTTCTCTGTGCCTATTGAAAATCCGGGAACGGCCACCACTTTTATGACAAGTTCGGAGAGAAAGATATGCCGGAAGGGTATCTAGCCGGGCGACGGCCTGTCCTTAGGGAAGGTTGATTGTGAATCCTCGCTGAATCTTTAGGAGGCTTATTGTGCGTAACCCCGATTTTTCACCGCTTTATCGTTCCGCTATTGGTTTTGATCGCTTATTCAATCTGTTGGAAGCGGGCCAGACCCAGGGTAATGGCGGTTATCCCCCCTACAATGTCGAGCTGGTCGACGAAAACCAATACCGTATCGCCATTGCCGTCGCCGGTTTTGCCGAGCAGGAACTGGAGATCACCGCGCACGATAATTTACTGATTGTGAAAGGCGCGCATGCCGGTGAGCCCGCGGCCCGCAACTATTTATATCAGGGTATCGCCGAGCGTAATTTTGAGCGCAAGTTCCAGTTGGCGGAGCATATCCAGGTTAAAGGCGCCAATCTGGAAAACGGGTTGCTGTATATCGACCTGGAACGCATTGTGCCGGAAACGCTGAAGCCGCGCCGGATCGAAATTAAATAAGCGATGCCAACGCCTGCGGCCATGGCGTAACGAATTCATATCACTCTCGTCCGCCGAATGGGGACGAACCCAGTCACCTTGCCGTGACTGGGAGAGATTGTCTCGCTTCATAGAAGGAGTAACGAGTATGCGTAACTATGATTTATCCCCCTTACTGCGTCAGTGGATCGGTTTTGACAAATTAGCCAGTTCGATGCAAGGCAGTCAGGAACCTATTGAGTTTCCTCCCTATAACATCGAGAAAAAAGACGATAACCATTATCGCATCACGCTGGCGTTGGCCGGTTTTCAGCAAAGCGATCTGGACATTGAGGTAGAAGGGCCGCGTCTGACGGTGAAAGGCAGTCCGACGCAGCCGGAAGAAAAAGTGGAGTATCTGCATCAGGGGTTGGTGTTCAAACCCTTCTCTCTGAGTTTTACGCTGGCGGAACACCTGCATGTTGCCGCGGCGAAGTTTGAAAACGGGTTGCTGCATATCGATATGGTGCGTGAAGTCCCGGAAGCCTTGCAGCCGCAGCGGATTGCCATCGGCGGCGCGCGTCCGGAATTAACCCGGCCGTCGGTTGAAACCCAACCCTCCGCCGACGATAAGTCGTAATTTTCTGTTTTGCTTGTTGCGCCCGCCGCCAGACCCGGCAGCGGGCGTTTTTTGTGCTGCCCGCCACGTTTCCCGCCGTGCCATTCTGCCAGAATCTACGACACTCGCTGTTGATGCCTTGCTGAACCGCTTATTTTTGCTTCACTCCTCAATAAGATGCGTTCGCGCCAGAAAGGATACGAAGTATGAGTGATATCGCGCTGACCGTCAGTATGCTGGCGCTGGTGGCTGTTCTGGGCTTATGGATCGGCAACTGGCGAATTTACGGCGTCGGGTTAGGTATCGGCGGCGTGTTGTTCGGCGGCATCATCGTCGGGCATTTCGCCCAGAGCTACCAGTTCACGCTGAATGACGACATGCTGCTTTTTATTCAGGAATTTGGGCTCATCCTGTTTGTCTATACCATCGGTATTCAGGTCGGGCCGGGCTTTTTTTCTTCACTACGCGTTTCCGGCCTGCGTCTCAACGGTTTCGCCATTCTGACGGTATTTCTCGGCTGCGTGGTGACCGTCATCATCCATAAAATCTTCAACGTTCCTTTGCCCATTATTCTGGGCATTTTTTCCGGCGCCGTGACCAACACCCCTTCTCTGGGGGCGGGCCAGCAAATCCTGACCGACCTCGGTTCCAATGCCGAACTGGTGAATCAGATGGGGATAGGGTACGCCATGGCTTATCCGTTAGGCATCTGCGGCATTTTGCTGGTGATGTGGATCATGCGTATTGTGTTTCGCGTGGCGGTTGATACGGAAGCCCGGCAATTTGAGAGCAATAACGGCATACATCATGAACAGCTGCATACCATGAATGTGTCCGTAGAGAATACCAACCTGCAAGGACTGGCGATCCAGGATGTGCCGGTTCTCAATCTTGATGCCATTGTTTGCTCCCGCCTGAAGCGCGGTAATGAGCTGATGGTGCCTTCTCCGGCCACCATTATTCAACTGGGAGACTATTTGCATCTGGTGGGGGCGAAAAGCGATCTGGAACAGGCGCGGCTGGTGATCGGTCATGAAGTGGACGCTTCGCTGTCGACTCGCGGCACCGAGTTGCACGTTGAGCGGGTCGTCGTAACCAATGAGAAAGTCCTGGGACGCAAGATCCGTGAATTGAATCTGAAGCAAAATTACGATGTGGTGATTTCCCGCCTTAACCGCGCCGGCGTCGAACTGGTCGCCAGCAACAACGCCAGTCTGCAATTCGGCGATATTCTGAATCTGGTGGGGCGCAAAGCCGCGATTGACGCGGTCGCCGATATCGTGGGAAATGCGCAGCAAAAGCTCCAGCAGGTGCAAATGTTGCCGGTGTTTATCGGCATCGGCCTCGGCGTTCTGTTGGGATCGATCCCGCTGTTCATTCCCGGCTTCCCGGCCGCGTTGCGGCTGGGGCTGGCCGGCGGGCCGCTGGTGGTCGCCTTGATTCTGGGGCGTATCGGCGGTATCGGGAAGCTGTATTGGTTTATGCCGCCCAGCGCGAATCTGGCTCTGCGCGAGCTGGGGATCGTGCTGTTCCTGTCGGTTGTCGGGCTGAAGTCGGGTGATGCGTTCGTCGATACGCTGCTGTACGGGGATGGTATCTGGTGGATTGGCTACGGCGCGTTGATTACCATCATTCCTTTGCTGATCGTCGGGGTGCTGGCGCGTGTCGTCAGCAACATGAATTATCTGACGCTGTGCGGCATGTTGTCCGGGTCAATGACGGATCCCCCCGCGCTGGCGTTTGCCAATGGGCTGCATGCCACCAGCGGCGCGGCGGCGTTGTCGTATGCCACCGTGTACCCGTTAGCCATGTTTTTGCGTATTATGTCGCCGCAAATTCTGGCGGTTTTATTTTGGGCTATGTGATCGTGTGAGAAATAATGTTTTCCTGCGCTAGTGAAATAAATAAAAAAGAGAGATCGCTCTAATTTTTACAATTTTTTTTGAGCAATCGAAAATAAATAAAAATGACCATTTATATTGTGGCGGGAGGAGATGAATAACCACATAAAAAGCAAGTCTTATATTTTTCGGTATTGGCTACTTTAGTTAATTTAATGTTTATTAATTGTTAATTTTAGCGCGTTTAATGCGTGATTTGAAATGATTAACATGATAATTAAGCTAATAAATATATTTATTAAGTAAAATAATCACTGAATGTCACGGTGTTACATTATTATATTCCTATGGTTTATCAGAATTTAGTGGGCGGGGAAATCACGCTTGCCCTTATTTTCTAGCTTGTCTTTTTTTGGCTGATGTTTCCTGTTGCGATAGTTAATATTGTATTAACCAGCAGGGTGATGAAGGAAGAATAAGAAATACCAACTCCTCCGCACGGGACATCCGTTATTAGTTAACGAATTCCGTATTAATAATGAAGAGTGGTATTTTATGTCTGCAAATAACAGCAGGTTGTTAAAGCTTCTGGTTATCATCTGTATCGCCGGCGGGTTGTGGCTACTCCCGGTTCCTTCTGGCGTTAGTCCCTCCGCCTGGCACTTAATGGCTATCTTTATCGCGACGGTGGTGGGGTTAATCCTCTCTCCATACCCGTTGGGCGCGATGGCGATGTTCAGCCTGACGTCGGTGTCAATATTGGGCTTGTTGTCCATCAAAGATGTTCTGGCCGGCTTCAGCGATCCGACCATCTGGATGATCGCCTGCGCGTTCTTTATTTCCCGCGGTTTTATTAAAACCGGCTTTGGCCGGCGCATCGGTTTGCTGTTTATCAGCAAATTGGGCAATAGTTCTCTGGGGCTGGCCTACGGGCTGGTCTTTACCGACTTGCTGTTTGCTCCGGCGATGCCGTCAACTTCTGCGCGCTGCGGCGGGATTATCACCCCGTTGTTCCGCTCCATCTCCGAAGCCTATGATTCGACGCCGGAAAAGGGAACGCAACGCCGTATCGGCGCCTTTCTGGTTCAGTCCATTTTCCAGTGTAACGCCGTGACCTCCGCCATGTTCATGACCTCCATGGCCGGTAACCCGATGGTCGCCAAGCTGGCGTCGCAGTTCGGTATTCATATCTCCTGGACGGACTGGGCGCTGGCCACGCTGTTGCCTGGTATCCTCTCACTGGCGCTGATTCCTTATCTGATTTATCGCTTCTATCCGCCTGAACTGAAAACGACCACCGAAATGCGTGCGATTGCGGTGGAACGTCTGCGCGAAATGGGGCCGATGAGCCGCAACGAATGGGTTGTTCTGGGCGTGTTCCTGGGACTGGTCACGTTCTGGGTGCTTGGCTCGACGCTGAAGATCGATCCGACGCTGACGGCGCTGGCCGGCCTGAGCGTGCTGCTATTGAGCCGTGCATTGACCTGGGACGACGTCGTCAGTGAAAAAGAAGCCTGGCATACCGTGGTATGGTTCGCCGTTCTGATGACGCTGGCCGGTCAGTTGAACAAGATGGGATTGATCGCCTGGCTGGGGAGTATGGCGGGAAACGCCGTAAGCGGTATGCACTGGCTGCCGATGCTGGGTCTGCTGCTGTTGGTTTACTACTATAGCCACTATCTGATGGCGAGCGCGATTGCCCATATCAGCGCCATGTATGCCATTTTCGTGTCGATTGCGCTGGCCGCGGGCGCGCCGCCGATGCTGACGGTCTTGGTGTTCGGTATCTTCAGCAACCTGTTTATGTCCACGACCCATTACTCCAGCGGCCCGGCGCCGATTCTGTTCGGTTGCGGCTACATGCCGTTAAGCACCTGGTGGAAGATCGGTTTCTTTGTCAGCCTGGTGATCATTCCTATCTGGCTGGTTGTCGGCGGCATGTGGTGGAAAGTGCTCGGTCACTGGTAAGCCCGTTTCTCTCCCGTTCCCGTTACGGCAGCGGCGTCGGCTCGCTCCAATTGAGCCTGCGCCGCTGTGAACCGCCCAACGTTGGGACAGACCGGGTTCCCCGGCTGCTGGGTTGGCGAAGTTAGCGGGGACTTGTTCGATTGTTGCCTGCCTGTCTCTGGATATTTATCGGGTTACATTGTTGTTTTTTATATTGATTTGATCCGACATAACGTGTTCCGCCCGCCGGTGGCCGACGTATTCAGTGTTTGCTTACACGCGAAACGTGATGAAAAAGTATAAGATAACGGTGTAATGATGGTTATTCCGGAGAGCAAAATGAATAAGAAAAAAACACCGTTGAAGTTGGGTACATCGGTGTTTCTGATGGTTTCAGCGGTGATTGGCGCGGTTCTGCTGGTCGTCTATGCCTTACTGTTTTTTCGCATTAACCAGCTCTCCGAAGATCATTTACGGGAAAAAGCGTTCGCTATCGCCCGCACCTTTGCCTCTTCATCCCTGGTCGTCAATGATCTGAAAGGTCTTGGCAACCCAGATGCCATACAGGATGCGGCAGAGCGTATCAGCCTGAGTAACCAGTTACTTTTCATTACCGTCACCGATATGGATACCATTCGCCATACTCATCCGGAGCGGGAAAGGATCGGCGAGCACTTTGCTGGTCGGGATATTTATCCCGCCCTGCTGGGGATGGAGAATTCATCCATCAGCCGTGGTACGCTTGACCCGGCGCTGAGGGTCTTTACCCCGGTTTTCGACGAGAATCACCAGCAAGTCGGCGTGGTCGCCTTAGGCATTGCGCTGACCAGCGTGCAGAAGGTCATCAACGAGAACCGTTGGATGATCCCCTGGACGATTCTGGCGGGCGCCCTGGTCGGTTGGCTGGGTACGTTGATTTTGGTGAAGATACTCAAACGCATCATGCTGGGTTTTGAGCCGTTTGAGATCTCGAATCTGTTTGAGCAGCGTAATGCGATGTTGAAGCAGATTAAAGAAGGCGTGATTGCGGTCGATAGTAATGCGAACATCACGGTGATTAACGATGAGGCGATACGGTTGTTTCGACAGGGAGGAAGTCAGTCGCCGGAGCAAACGGCGGAGAGCATCAGCCAGCATTGGCTGGATCGCCTGCATTTGAAACAGGTGCTGGAAAAAGGCATTCCACGCCGCGATGAAGAAATTAACGTTCACGGCCATCTGCTGCTGACGAATACCGTACCCGTATTTGTCGAGGGCGATATGATCGGCGCGATCGTGACATTCCGTGATAAAACGGAAATCAGCCAGTTATTACAACGTCTGTCCGGCATGTCTTACTATGCGGACGCGCTGCGGGCGCAATCGCATGAGTTTATGAACAAGCTGCATGTGATATTGGGGATGCTGCATTTAAAATATTACTCTCAGTTAGAGGCCTATATTTTGAAAACCGCCAATAACTATCAGGCGGAAATTGGTTCGATTATCCGTAAAGTCAAATCCCCTGTGATTGCCGGTTTCCTGTTGGGCAAGATTAACCGAGCCCGCGATCTCGGCATTACCTTGTCAATCGGCGAGGATAGCCTGTTGCCCGATACGGATGACGTGGATGCCACCAATGAACTTATTACGGTTCTGGGCAATCTGATTGAAAATGCGATGGATGCCATCGACGGGCAGGAAAACTGTGAAATCAGCGTAAGTTTTCACCATCAGGACGGGCGCTTGCATTTCACCGTGGGTGATGACGGCCCCGGCATTTTACCGGAGAATCAGGAACATATTTATGAGCAGGGTTTTTCCACCAAAGGCAGTGGACGGGGCATAGGCCTGTATCTCACCAGGCAGAGTTTGGAAAAGATAGGCGGAAACATCGATTTTGAGTCGGAACCTGAGGTGTATACCCAGTTTTTCGTTAACATACCTTATCAAGCAAGGCCGTTTGACCATGATTAATGTACTGATTGTTGATGACGATGCCATGGTTGCAGAACTGAACAAATCTTATCTGAGTCAGATTTCCGGATTTAGCTGTTATGCGACGGTACCTACGTTACAGCAGGCGAGAAACTTACTTATGCAACCGGATTCAGGCATCGATCTGGTGTTGCTGGATATTTATATGCAGCAGGATAACGGATTGGATTTGTTGCCGACCATTCGGGAGTTCAGTGAAAGGACGGATGTGATCATCATTTCATCCGCCAGCGACGTGTACTCAATCAAGAAAGCGCTGCACTACGGCGTGGTGGATTATCTGATTAAGCCTTTTCAGTTTTCCCGTTTCGAGCAGGCGTTAACGGCCTATCGGGAAGAGGCCAATTTGCTGAAACACCGTGAGTTTGTGGCGCAGTCCGATATCGATAACCTCATCAGACGCACCAACGGCAACGCCGCCGGCGAACGCAAGAAACTGCCGAAAGGCCTGACCAGCTTAACGCTGCGCACCGTGTGTGAATGGATTGAAGGCAACCAGGGCGCCGAGTTCTCAACGGAAATGCTGGCGAACGCTATCGGCATCTCCCGCGTGTCTTGCCGTAAATACCTGATTTATCTGGCGGATACCGGTATTCTCGCCACCAATATCCTCTATGGATCGACCGGCAGGCCGGTCTATCTCTATCGCTTGTTGCCCGAAAAGCAGGATGCGTTGCGTCAATATTGTGAGTAAGGACGGCTTTTCCGCACCGGTTCAGGGCCGTTTCCGGCCCTGACGCCGGATTATAAGGTATAACCGCTGGCCTGACGCAGCCATGCGCCTGCCCCGAGCAGGCCGGGGTGGGAATGGGTGATCAGGTAAACCGGAATATCAGCCAGATAATCTTTAAACCGCCCTTTATCCTCAAAGGCCGTGCGGAAGCCGGAGTTGAGGAAGAAATCCATAAAGCGCGGAACAATGCCGCCCGCGATGTAGACGCCGCCAAACGTCCCCAGCGTTAACGCCAGATTCCCGCCGAAACGCCCCAACAGAACACAGAACAGCGACAAGGCGCGGCGACAGTCTACGCAGCTGTTTCCCAGCGCCCTGGTGGAAATATCCTTTGGCGTCAGCGCTTCCGGCGTTCTGCCGTCGGCAATGACAATCGCCCGATACAGGTTGACGAGACCGGCGCCGGACAGGAGACGTTCCGCCGAAACATGGCCGAGTTCATCACGCAGTATTTTGAGGATTAACGACTCTTCCTCGCTGTTTGGCGCAAAGTCGACATGTCCGCCTTCGCCGGGCAGACTAATCCATTTGCCGTCCACCGGTACGAGATGCGCCACGCCGAGCCCGGTGCCGGCGCCATAAACCGCAATAGGTTTACCTGCGACGGCCTGGTTTCCGCCGAACTGGATCACATCATCCGGGCTGAGCGTCGGGATCGCCATGCTGACGGCGGTAAAGTCATTGATAATATCCAGACGATCAAAATTCAGATTCCGGGTTTTCTCCGCGATGGAGAAAGCCCAGTTATGGTTGGTCATGGCTACCCAGTCGCCGACGATGGGACAGGCGATAGCGATACAACCTTGTTTGATGGTTAATGAGGGATGTTCAGCCAGAAATAGCCGGATAACCGTCTCCAGGCTGTCGTGCTCGGATACGGCATAGTTTTTGTTGCTCGATATTTCACCGGTTTCTAATGCGCAAAGCGCAAGACGCGCGTTTGTCCCTCCGACATCGCCCACCAAGGCATACTGATGCATAACGTATTATCTCCGCTTAGATTGCAAGAATCTTACTTTCCATTTGTTCAAACGGCAGTCGCTCATCATGGTTATCAGCTCATCCGGCTGATGGAGATGGCGTCCGCACGTCGAAAGTATGGGTATATATAAACAGAAATAGGGGGGGGAGGTCACTGTAAAATCAGCGTGGTAACCCATTTTCGGACAGGCGAGGCTCTCTCTTCCCCATGCGCGGGCCGCGTAACGATCGCCGCTGAAAGGCGTCTTGCGCAAGGGCGATGGGAAGGCGCGGTTGAGCGAAATACTTTCATTAGTATTCAATCGGCTTATTTACTTATTTTAATAACGTGGTATTTTTATCTTATATTCGTTGATGTTCCTGCCTTCATCTGTCAGATATTCCCCAATACCCACACAAAAATTAATTTAATTACAAAAAAATGATATAAGTTATTTAAATAGAACTTGCTAATAAGTTCACAAATATAGCATTAAGAATGTAAAACTATATCATTTTTAACATTTGCCTATGATAGATTACCTCTAATAAAAGTATTCAATAAATAACACCTGCCATTTTTTATTACATATTGATAAAAACAAAAATGGACTTTCTTACTTCCTGAAAATAAACACAGGTTTCCTGTACCGTACTGTCATAGCTGGGTGAATACAATGAAAAAAACTGACACGGATATTCTATGTAAAAACGAGCTTGCCATAAATCCCCCACACTCGTTTATGGAGATATTTTTTAAAAAGACCATTGGTTCTGTTCCTTTTCCGCTATTCATTGCGATAGGCGCGATTGTTTTTATTGCGGCCTATGCAGGATATTTACCTAAAAATATGATCGGCGGTTTTGCCGTTATTATGAGCATGGGTTTCCTGCTGGCGCATATCGGGCATAAAATTCCGGTATTTAAAGATATCGGCGGCCCGGCCATTCTTTGCCTGATGGTGCCTTCCATTCTGGTGTATTTTCATTTGTTTAATGATAACACCATGAAAACCGTTCACCTGCTGATGAAAGAGGCCAATTTCCTCTATTTCGTCATCGCCTGTCTGGTGGTCGGCAGTATTCTGGGCATGAACCGGAAAATCCTGATTCAGGGCATGATCCGGATGTTCGTGCCGCTGGTGGTGGGGACGGCGACCGCCCTGGGAACCGGCCTGCTGGTTGGCAAACTCTGCGGCTACAGCTTCTACCACACCTTCTTTTTCATCATTGTTCCGATTATCGGCGGCGGCATCGGCGAAGGCATCCTGCCTTTATCGCTGGCCTACTCCGCCATTTTAGGGGAAACGCCGGATGTCTACGTCGCGCAGCTGGCGCCGGCGGCCGTCGTCGGCAACATCTTCGCCATTTTCTGCGCCGGCATCCTGTCTCGTCTTGGTTTGCGTCGCAAAGACCTGAACGGCGAAGGCCGTCTGGTGCGCAGCGATGAAGACAATGCGATATTCGCCGTCACCGAAGCGCCTAAACCGGTCGATTTTCACCTGATGGGCGGCGGCTTGCTGATGATCTGCGCGTTTTTCATCGTCGGCGGTCTGTTTGAAAAACTGGTGCATATTCCAGGGCCGGTGCTGATGATTCTGATCGCCGTATTCTGCAAATACAGCCGCGTTATTCCCGCCACCATGGAAACGGGCGCGCACAGCGTTTATAAATTCGTCTCCAGTTCGCTGGTATGGCCGCTGATGATTGGCCTGGGCATGCTGTACATCCCGCTGGAAAGCGTCGTCGCCGTCTTTTCCGTCGGTTATGTCATCGTGTGCGGCTCCGTGGTGCTTTCCATGGCCTTGGTCAGCTTTTTCATCGCGCCGTATCTGAACATGTATCCGATAGAGGCATCCATCGTCACCACTTGCCATAGCGGGCTCGGCGGCACCGGCGACGTCGCCATTCTTTCCGCCTCCAACCGCATGTCGCTGATGCCTTTCGCCCAGATCGCCACCCGTATCGGCGGCGCTTCTACCGTAATCGGCGCGACCCTGTTGCTGAATTGGATCATCTAACCCGACGTCCCTTCTCTGTGCTCAGGTCAGTCAGCGTCGCTGACTGACCTGTTTATTCGCATATCTATTTTTCTTATCGATAATTAGCATTTTCATCTGCTGTTTAAACTTTTCGCAAATAAAAGTGCTCGCATCTTGCCCGAATAAAGGTTTTTTTATATCGTTTCCCTACTGGTGTCTTATCCTTTTATTTTTTATTTATACAGTTAAAAAATTGATTTTTTTGCCTTTTATATGAAATATAAAACTATATTTTTTCTTTATATATATATTATTAACTAATAAAGACTTTTTTTTCGCTTTGTAAATCCCTATGGTTTGTATTGACGTCATGGTGATCTGTTGACAGATTTAAGGCGTCGTAAAGGGAGAAAACCGTGAATGCCTGAATCATTCCTCGCATTCATCGGTCTTCGGCTTTTCTTGCCGCTCCCTCCGTTATTTTACTTTTGCGCCTGAGGGCAAGGCGCGGACCATCACACCTAAAAATACCGGTCCGGCCAAATGAATAACACAACATCATCCACAATGGAGCTCAAATAATGGAAAATTCCTTGGCTAAATCAAGGGCTTTAAAACTCGGGCTTGGCTTGCTCGCCATGTCTGTCGCGGCCGGTCTACAGGCCAAAACATTGGTCTATTGTTCCGAAGGCTCCCCGGAAGGGTTTAACCCGCAGCTGTTTACCACCAGTACCACCTATGACGCCACTTCTGTGCCGATTTATAACCGACTGATCGAATTCAAACATGGCTCCACCGATCTGGAACCCGGCCTGGCGGAAAAATGGGACGTCAGTGAAGATGGTAAAACCTATACTTTCCATCTGCGCAAAGGCGTGAAGTGGCAGGATAATAAAGACTTTAAACCGTCGCGCGATTTCAATGCCGACGACGTGCTGTTCACTTTTCTGCGTCAGCAGGACGCCAATCATCCGTACCATAAAGTATCCGGCGGCAACTACGAATATTATGCGGGCATGGGGTTGCCGGAGTTGATCAGCAAAATCGAAAAAGTGGATGATTATACCGTCCGCTTCACGCTGAGCCGCCCGGAAGCGCCGTTCCTGGCCGACCTGGCGATGGACTTCGCTTCCATTCTGTCGGCGGAATACGGCGATAAAATGCTGAAGGCCGGTACGCCGGAGAAGATCGATCTGAATCCGATCGGCACCGGGCCGTTTAAGTTGCTGCAATACCAGAAAGATTCGCGCATTTTGTACGCCGCTTTCCCTGAGTTCTGGGGTAAGAAAGCGGGCGTCGATCGTCTGGTGTTCTCCATCACGCCGGACGCGTCTGTACGTTATGCCAAACTACAGAAAAATGAGTGTCAGGTAATGGCATTCCCTAATCCGGCGGATATCGGTCGCATAAAACAGGACAAAAACGTCACGCTGCTGGAACAGCCGGGTCTGAACGTGGGATATCTCAGCTTCAATGTACAGAAAAAACCGTTGGATAATCTGAAAGTGCGTCAGGCGCTGACGTATGCGGTGAATAAGAGTGCGATTATCGACGCGGTTTATCAGGGCGCCGGACAGGCAGCCAAGAATCTGATCCCACCCACCATGTGGAGCTATAACGACGCGGTTCAGGATTACAGCTACGATCCGGAAAAAGCCAAGGCGCTGCTGAAAGAAGCGGGCGTGGCGGACGGTTTCACCATCGATCTGTGGGCGATGCCGGTACAGCGTCCCTATAACCCGAACGCCCGTCGTATGGCGGAAATGATCCAGGCGGATTGGGCCAAGATCGGCGTACAGGCCAAGATTGTGACCTATGAATGGGGCGAGTACCTGAAGCGCGCCAAAGACGGCGAGCATCAGACGCTGCTGATGGGTTGGACCGGCGACAACGGCGATCCGGATAACTTCTTCGCCACGCTGTTTAGCTGCGATGCAGCTGAGAAAGGCTCCAACTACTCCAGATGGTGTTATAAACCGTTCGAGGATCTGATTCAGCCTGCACGCACCACGTCGGACCATGAAAAACGCGTTGAACTGTATAAGCAGGCTCAGGTGGTGATGCACGAACAGGCGCCGGCGCTGACCGTCGCTCACTCTACTTACTATCAGCCGATCCGCAACAACGTGAAGGGTTATGAAATAGAACCGCGCAGCGTTCATAACTTCAACTATGTGTCGCTCGATTAATTAAACCCGTTATTTTATGGGCAGCCTTTGAGCCCTGCTTCCGCCACAGTCGCGGAAGCAGGGCTTTGCGTCCATAAATGGCAAATGTGAGCATAAATCAGCCCGTAAGCCTATGAGCTAAGCGGGCGCTTAAAGAGAGTTCGGGATATGTTGCAGTTCATACTCCGGCGTTTGGGATTGGTTATCCCAACGTTTATTGGCATTACCTTACTGACTTTTGCTTTTGTGCATATGATCCCGGGCGATCCGGTCATGATCATGGCCGGGGAACGCGGAATTTCCGCGGAACGCCACGCGCAGCTGATGGCGGAAATGGGGCTGGATAAGCCGATGTGGCAACAGTACGTCAACTATATTGGCGGCGTCTTGCAGGGTGATTTGGGCATTTCCCTCAAGAGCCGCATTCCGGTGTGGGAGGAGTTCGTCCCACGCTTTAAGGCGACGCTGGAATTAGGCGTCTGCGCGATGATTTTCGCCATCAGCGTGGGGATCCCCGTCGGTGTTTTAGCGGCGGTAAAACGCGGTTCTATCTTCGATCACGCTTCCATCAGTCTGGCGTTGACCGGCTACTCCATGCCCATTTTCTGGTGGGGGATGATGCTGATCATGCTGGTGTCGGTTCATCTCAATCTTACGCCGGTATCCGGCCGGATCAGCGATACGGTGTTCCTTGATGAAAGCATGCCGCTGACCGGGTTCATGCTGATTGATACTTTTTTCTGGGGCGAATCGGGCGACTTTATCGATGCGGTGCAGCATATGATCCTGCCCGCCGTGGTGCTGGGTACCATCCCGCTGGCGGTGATTGTGCGTATGACGCGTTCCGCCATGCTGGAAGTGCTGGGCGAGGATTACATCCGTACCGCTCGCGCCAAAGGGCTAAGCCGCCTGCGGGTGATTGTGGTACACGCGCTGCGCAACGCCATGCTGCCGGTGGTGACGGTGATCGGATTACAGGTGGGGACGATGCTGGCCGGCGCCATCCTGACGGAAACCATCTTCTCCTGGCCGGGATTGGGACGCTGGTTGATTGATGCTTTGCAGCGCCGTGATTATCCGGTGGTACAGGGCGGGGTACTGCTGGTGGCCACCATGATTATTCTGGTGAACCTGCTGGTGGATGTGCTTTACGGCGTGGTCAATCCACGTATCCGTCATAAGAAATAAGGGGAGGCTGAAATGACGCAAATCACTGAGCCGGCTGCAAGCCGCGCGCCCAAGCCGATGACCCCGATCCAGGAATTCTGGCACTATTTTAAACGTAATAAAGGGGCCGTGGCCGGCATGATTTATGTCGCGCTGATGCTGATTATTGCGATTGGCGCGAATGTACTGGCGCCGCATACGCCGGCCGAGCAGTTCCGCGATGCCTTGCTGCACCCGCCGGTGTGGCAGGAGGGCGGCAGCTGGCAGTTTATTCTGGGTACCGATGACGTCGGCCGCGACGTTCTATCCCGGCTGATGTACGGCGCGCGTTTGTCGCTGTTGGTCGGCTGTCTGGTGGTGGCGCTGTCGCTGGTTCTGGGGGTGATTCTCGGCCTGCTGGCCGGTTACTTCGGCGGCGCGGTGGATGCCGTCATTATGCGTATCGTCGACATCATGCTGGCGTTGCCCAGTCTGCTGCTGGCGCTGGTGCTGGTGGCGGTTTTCGGGCCGTCGATCGTCAACGCCTCGCTGGCGCTGACCTTTGTCGCGCTGCCGCACTATGTGCGCCTGACGCGCGCGGCGGTGCTGGTCGAGGTGAACCGTGACTATGTGACGGCTTCGCGCGTGGCGGGCGCCGGCGCATTGCGCCAGATGTTCGTCAACATTTTGCCAAACTGCCTGGCGCCGTTGATCGTGCAGGCGTCGCTGGGTTTTTCCAACGCCATTCTCGATATGGCTGCTTTGGGTTTCCTCGGTATGGGCGCACAGCCGCCGACGCCGGAGTGGGGCACCATGCTTTCCGACGTTTTGCAGTTCGCGCAAAGCGCCTGGTGGGTGGTGACGTTCCCCGGTCTGGCGATCTTACTGACGGTATTGGCATTTAACCTGATGGGGGACGGCTTGCGTGACGCTCTCGACCCCAAACTCAAGCAGTAACAGAGGTAGAGAGATGGCGTTACTCAATATAGAGAAACTGTCCGTGCATTTTGGCGATGAAGGCGTGCCGTTTCGCGCGGTCGACCGCATCAGCTATCAGGTCGAACAAGGGCAGGTGGTGGGGATCGTCGGCGAGTCCGGTTCCGGTAAATCGGTCAGCTCGCTGGCGATTATGGGATTAATCGATTATCCCGGTAAGGTGATGGCCGACAAGCTGGAGTTCGACCAGCGCGATTTGACGCAAATATCCGAGAAGGCGCGGCGTCAGCTGGTCGGGGCGGAAGTGGCGATGATTTTCCAGGACCCGATGACCAGCCTGAACCCCTGCTATACCGTGGGATTCCAGATTATGGAAGCCATCAAGGTGCATCAGGGCGGCAACCGCAAAACCCGTCGCCAGCGGGCGATCGACCTGCTGACGCTGGTGGGCATTCCCGATCCCGAATCAAGGCTGGATGTCTATCCGCATCAGCTTTCCGGCGGGATGAGCCAGCGCGTGATGATCGCCATGGCGATTGCCTGTCGGCCCAAACTGCTGATTGCGGACGAACCGACCACGGCGCTGGATGTGACTATCCAGGCGCAGATTATCGAACTGCTGCTTGAATTGCAGCAGCGCGAAAACATGGCGCTGATTCTGATTACCCACGACCTGGCGTTGGTGGCGGAAGCGGCGCATCACATCATCGTCATGTATGCCGGACAGGTAGTGGAATCCGGCAAGGCGGCGGATATCTTCAGCACGCCGCGGCATCCCTATACGCAGGCGCTGCTGCGCGCCTTGCCGGAATTTTCGCAGGATAAATCACGTCTGGAATCGTTGACGGGGGTGGTGCCGGGAAAATATGACCGCCCGAACGGCTGTCTGCTGAACCCGCGCTGCCCCTATGCCAACGATCGCTGCCGGCGCGAAGAGCCTGAACTACGGGCTATCCCGGGACGTCAGGTAAAATGTCATACACCGCTGGATGATGCGGGGAGGCCAGGCGCATGAGCCAAAATAACCTTACATCGCAGCCGCATTTGCTGCATGCGATCGACCTGAAAAAGCACTATCCGGTGAAGAAAGGGTTATTCAAACCGGAACGCGTGGTTAAGGCGCTGGACGGCGTCTCTTTCACGCTGGAACGCGGCAAAACGCTGGCGGTGGTGGGCGAATCCGGCTGCGGTAAGTCGACGCTGGGCCGTCTGTTGACCATGATCGAAATCCCCTCGGCGGGCGAGCTTTACTATCAGGGGCAGGATCTGCTGAAGCCGGATCAAACGGCGGAAAAGCTGCGTCGTCAGAAGATCCAGATCGTCTTTCAGAATCCTTACGGATCGCTCAACCCGCGCAAAAAGGTCGGTCAGATCCTGGAGGAGCCGCTGCTGATCAACACCGGGCTGTCAAAAGCGGAACGCCGTGAAAAAGCGCTGGCCATGATGGCGAAAGTGGGGTTGAAAACCGAACACTACGAGCGCTATCCGCATATGTTTTCCGGCGGGCAGCGTCAGCGCATCGCCATCGCCCGCGGCCTGATGCTCGATCCGGACGTAGTGATCGCCGATGAGCCGGTTTCGGCGCTGGATGTTTCCGTGCGCGCGCAGGTACTGAATCTGATGATGGATTTACAGCAGGATATGGGGCTGTCTTACGTGTTCATCTCCCATGACCTGTCGGTGGTCGAGCATATCGCCGACGAAGTGATGGTGATGTACCTGGGCCGCTGCGTGGAAAAAGGCAGCAAAGAAGCCATTTTCAATAATCCGCGCCACCCCTATACCCAGGCGCTGCTGTCGGCGACGCCGCGGCTGAACCCGGATTTACGCCGCGAGCGCATCAAGCTGGTCGGCGAGCTGCCCAGCCCGTTGAACCCGCCGCCGGGCTGCGCGTTCAACGCCCGCTGTCAGCGCTGCTTCAGCACCTGCACCCAGTTCCAGCCGCAGTTGAAAACCTATGATGGACAACAGGTAGCCTGCTTCGCGGTCGATCAGGACGAGCAGGGCGTTCAGCCTGCGCATGCCGGCTAATGGGTTGTCGCTGGCCCACGCCTCTGCCATTGCCGGCGAAGCCCTGGCTGCGAAAGTGAGAGAACTGGAACAGGCCCGCTGGCTTGAAGAGAACCAGGAAGCCATCAAGGCGACGAATCGCTTTGTCACAGAAAATGGAATACCACGTAGTAGTAAAGGATTACGGGTAATCCGACCCACTGCGGGAGTTTAATACCCGCGGCGGATGTGCTGGTAGACGCCGTTGATTTTGTGACAACCGGCAGTTGACGTTAGCGACGACGGGCCGAGCGGATAAGATTAAACGCCTCGGCCAGTCGGGCGATGCCGGGTTCAATCCGTTCGGTTTCAATGGAATGGAATCCCAGCCGGAAATAATTTCCCGGCGGCTGATGGTCAAGAAAATGATCCTGCCCCGGCTCGATCAGCACGCCGGCGTGGGCCGCCCGCCAGGCCAACTGTTGCGTATTGATGGATTCCGGCGTGCGGACCCAGAACGCGTTGGCGGGGCCGCTGCCGGGGATACGGGTACATTCGGGCAGATGGGCGTTCAGCGCATCGTTGAGAATATTCCAGCGTCTGGCGGAGTCTTCGCGGTAACGGTGCAGATAGGTTTCGTAGTATCCCTGCGCCAGAAAATGCGCCATCTGATGCTGAATGCTGGTGGGCGGATGACGATAAACCAGCCGACGCAGCGCGCGCAGTTCGTCAATCAGTTCCGACGGCGCCACCACGTAACCCAGTCGCAGTCCCGGCGACAGCGATTTGGACAGGCTGCTGACGTAAATCACCCGGTTGTGGATGTCGCTGGCCTTCAGGGCGGCCTGGGGGTGGGGATCAAAGCTGCTTTCGGAGTCATAATCATCTTCAATAATGATTTGGTCGTATTTGCCGGCGTGTTCAAGCAACTGCGTTCTGCGGGCGTTGCTCATACTGATGCCGGTGGGCGCCTGATGGCTGGGGGTAACATAAAAATAGTCGCAGGCGCGCGACGCCTCCGTCAACCGCAAGCCTTCGCTGTCTAACGAGTGGGGAATGATGTGGGCATCCTGTAAGGCGAAGGTGTTAATGGCCTCGCGGAACACCGGATTTTCCACCCCGATACGGGTATGTCTGTTCAGCAACAGGCGCGAGAGCAGATAGAGCGCATTCTGTGAACCCAGCGTGATAAGGATTTCGTCGCCGCGCGCGATAATGCCCCGTTTGGGAAGAATACGCTTGCGTACCTGTTCAACCAGCGGCGTAACGTCCTGGTCGATATTATCGTATAGCCAGCCGTGGTCGTGGCGGCTCCCCATCACTTTGCGCGTGGTTTCGCGCCACTGCTCCAGCGGGAAAAGCTGCGTATTCGGCTGACCGTAAATAAAGGGGTAGGGATAGTCCATCCACTGGGCGGGTTTCAGGATCGCCAGATAGTTGCTGGGGCAATGATTGAAGCGCTTGCTCCATTCCGGTGCCATCGGCGCGGTCGCCGACGAATCGGCATAACGCGGTATCTCCGGCAGGGCGTCGGTCTGATAATAGTCCGGGTGCAGGTAATACCCGCTGCGTGGTCGGCTGATCAGATAGCCGTCGTTAAGCAGGCCTTCGTAGACCAGCGCTACGGTATTGCGGGAAATATTCAACTGGAACGATAACTTACGACAGGAAGGCAGCGGTTCGTCAATCGGAAATACGCCGGCGAGGATCGACGTAACCAGCGTTTCCCGTAGCTGCTCTTGCAGGCTTCTGTTTGATACAAAATCGATATACAGACAGTGATCAATCATTCCCCGCTCCCGTAAGCGCGACAACATATGCCTAAAGACAAGCAAATTGCATACCGGAATGATGAGACGGGCAATTTCAGCGCAGCAACCGGGCGCGCTAACCGCTATGATATATCCCTGCTTCGGGTAGGGACTTGCCTTATGAAATAAACGCGGCTAGGCTGTTTTTCGGAATCTTACGCGGCGGGCCTGATGGTCGTTTGCGTAGATCGATGCACGAAAGGTACGAAGCGGGGCGCAATTCTTCCGCCCGGATATCGTACGCGACTTCAGTCATCTATCGCCCTTTAGAAGCCTGCATGGCGACGCTATATTCGTTTCAAAATAACAGACAGAGAGTTATCCCCCCTATGACAAAATCACGTCTCGAAAAGGCCTCCCTCGGCGCCGCCGTCGGTATTGCATTACTCTCGTTGGTTGGCTGCGCTCAGCAGCCAAAAGACGATCAACAGGCGCAACGGCAGTTGTCGAACCAAATGGTGATGGCGCTGAATTGGTTCCAGCAATCCGGCGAATATCAGGCGCTGGCGCATCAGGCGTTCAATAGCGCACAACGCGCTTTCGATCAGGCTAAACCGGCCGCCGGCAAGAAAAAGGCCGTGGTCGTCGATCTGGATGAAACCATGCTGGATAACAGCGCCTATTCAGGCTGGATGGCGCAGCAAAACACCTCGTTTGACGTCGAGTACTGGGCTAAATGGTCGCAGGCCGAACAGGCGCTGGCCATTCCGGGAGCGGTGCGGTTCGCCAACTACGTCAATAGCCACGGCGGCACCATGTTCTATGTGTCTAACCGTAAACAGTCGGAATTCGACGCCACCGTCGCCAATATGCAGAAACTGGGCTTTACCGGCATGTCGGCAAAAACCGTCCTGCTTGCGCAGGATTCTTCCAACAAACGGGCTCGTTTCGACAGCATTAAAAACGCCGGTTACGACATCGTCGTCTACGCGGGCGATAACCTGAACGACTTTGGCTCAGCCACGTATCATCAGGATAACGCTCAGCGTCGGTCGTTCGTCAGCGCCAATCAAGACAGGTTCGGCGCCGAGTTCATCGTCTTGCCCAATCCGCTTTACGGCGACTGGGAAAGCGGTCTGGCGCCGGACTATGTCAAGATGACGCCGCAGCAAAAACTCCAGGTGCGCGCGCAAGCGATCCGCGCCTGGCGCGACCGGTAAGCGGCTTTCCGGATACTGTGTCGCGCACCTGCCGTCAAACCGCTTTCTTCCGGCGGACTCTCACCCCCGTCATTCCTGCCTGCACGGGGATTGGGGCAGCGGGGACGGAAAGCCCGTCATTCCTGCGCAGGCAGGAATCATTTAAGGGCCGTCTACGGTTTTTCGCCGGGCTCAATCGCGATCGATGGCGAAGGCGGACCATGCCTGCCGTACCGGCATGACTTCAATCCGGTTGATATTCATATGGTCCGGCAGGGTCGCAATCATGTAAATCTGTCCGGCGATGTCCTCGGCGGTGAGCGGCGTGGTGCCGCGGTACAATTTGTCCGACGCCGCCTGATCGCCTTTGGTTCTCACCAGCGTAAATTCCGTTTCCGCGATGCCGGGCGCCAAATCGGTTACCCGTACGCCGGTGCCTTGCAGATCGCAGCGCAGGTTATAACTGAACTGTTTCACGAAGGCTTTTGACGCGCCGTAAACGTGGCTGCCCGGATACGGCCATTGTCCGGCAATAGAGCCGAGATTGATGATGCTGGCGCCTTTGCCGGTTTCAATCAGCGTGGGTAATAGCGCATGGGTGACGTTGACCAGTCCGGTGACGTTGGTGTCGATCATGGTGTGCCAGTCTTCTAGGGCAACCTTTTGCGCGGCATGAGGCGCCAGCGCCAGACCGGCATTATTGACCAGGGTTTTCACCGCCTTAAACTCGGCCGGCAGCGTGTCGACCAGAGTTTTGACCGCCTGCGCGTCTCTGACGTCCAGCGCGGAATAGTAGACCGGAACCTTGCCCGACAGCTCGTCCGACAGTGCTTTCAATCGTTCTTCCCGCCGTCCGGTAAGGATCAACGACCACCCATTGGCTGCAAAATGGTGTGCCGCTGCCTGGCCGAATCCGGAGGTTGCCCCGGTGATAAACACAATATTCTGCATTGAAAACGCCCCTCTGAATAAAATTTGATAACCCGTGTTTTTAACCTGATGCGGGCAGCTTTCCGCCCCCGCTTCGCCACTTTACGGAGAGGAAAACATCTCCGACAAGGCCAGTTGAACGGAATCGGTGGGACAAACTGGCCCAGAGTTATTCGCGATCTGGCTCTATCAACGGCGGCGTTTTTGTCCCTAGTCTGATTTTGCAATACACATTGATCACATTGCGTTACCTCGCCGCGCCTGACCGGAGCGATATTGAACGATGGGGACGTTGTATGTGCCGCGTAATGATGAGGATAAGAAGATGACCCATAAGAATGAAGCCGCGTTGTCCAATGACTACGTCCGTCAACTGGACAGGCAGTACGTTTTTCACTCCTGGTCAACGCAAGGGGCGCTGAACCCGATGGTGATTGCGGGCGGCGAAGGTTGCCGCCTCTGGGATTATGCGGGGAAATCCTATCTGGATTTCAGCAGCCAGTTAGTGAACACCAATATCGGTCACCAGCATCCGAAAGTGATTGCGGCCATCAAGGCTCAGGCGGAATCGCTGGCGACTATCGCCCCGGCGACGGCCAATCTGGCGCGCGGCGAAGCGGCGAAACGCATCGTGGCCCGCGCGCCGGATAAATTCAACAAAGTGTTTTTCACCAACGCGGGCGCGGACGCCAATGAAAACGCCATCCGTATGGCGCGCCTGTTCACCGGCAGAGACAAAGTGCTGTCCGGCTATCGTTCTTATCATGGCAATACCGGCAGCGCGATTGGCGCGACCGGCGACTGGCGGCGTTTGCCCAATGAATATTCCCGTGGTCATGTTCACTTTTTCACTCCCTATCTGTATCGCAGCGAATTCATGGCGAAAACGGCGGAAGAAGAGTGCGAGGCGGCGCTGCGTCACCTGCGCCGCATCATTGAGTGCGAAGGACCGAACACCATTGCCGCCATTTTGCTGGAAACCATTCCGGGTACCGCGGGGATCCTGGTGCCGCCCGCCGGTTATTTGCCGGGCGTGCAGGCGCTGGCCAACGAGTTCGGCATCGTACTGATTATGGATGAAGTCATGGCCGGTTTCGGCCGGACCGGCTCCTGGTTTACGTTCCAGCATTACGGCGTCGAACCTGATCTGATCACCTTTGCCAAAGGGGTGAACTCCGGTTACGTGCCGGCGGGCGGCGTGCTGATTTCCGATCCGATCGCCCATTTCTTCGATACGCGCATGTTCCCCGGCGGTTTGACCTATTCCGGCCATCCCCTGGCGATGGCCGCCATCGTGGCGACGCTGGATGCGATGGAAGAGGAGAAAATCGTGGAAAACGCCGCCAAAATCGGCGACGGCATACTGGCGGACGGCTTGCGCAAGCTGGGCGAGAAATACGCCATTATCGGCGAGGTGCGCGGCATCGGCCTGTTCCATGCGTTGGAGCTGGTTTCCGATCCGGTGAGTAAGACGCCGCTGCCTGCCGCCGCCATGGGCGAGTTTAAAGCGCAACTGCTTGATAAAGGGCTATTGGGTTTTGTGGCTGAAAACCGTCTGCATGTGGTGCCGCCCTGTATCGTGACCGAGGATGAGGTGACGCAGGCGCTGGGAATCATTGATGAAGCGCTCGCCGCGCTAAACGCGAAGTTTTCCTGATGTCCTTTTCATGCGCCATGCCGGTTTCGCGTGGCGCATGTTTTCCTCGTCCCCGCAAGATCCCGCCGGCGATTCGCTTTCGCCGCTTATCCTAAAGTCCTCTGTCGACTTCGCATCTTGTCCGCCAGAGAGGCTCAATTCTTCCCCCGCATCAAACCAATCTATACGTTTTACCTATGCATCTTGCGCCAAATGGAGGCAAACAGGCGGCTATTTGCACCAAATGTGTTTTTCCGTATCTCGGTTGCAGGGCGAATTCCCCTGTCATTCGTGGGGTTGGGCGCAGAACAAAACGTTGGCATGAAAATGGCATCCGTTTAATCAGAAACCTAACCAAATAGTCAGAAACCGCCAATATAGGACAACCGGTATGAGCCAACCAATGTATGCAGATGAGCTACCACTCATAACGACGACATCGGCCCCGAGGACGGCTAGACCGGCAATCGTCGTTCATGATGCGAATGTGATTTATCCGGCGGCGGATAAGCCGGTACATGCGTTGAAAGATATTAATCTGACCATTCGTCAGGGCGAGTTCGTTTCCTTCATCGGGCCTTCCGGCTGCGGCAAAACCACATTGCTGCGGGTGATTGCCGACCTGGAGCCGATCACCTCCGGCGAGGTTCTGGTCAATGATATGACGCCTTCGGAAGCCCGGCAGGCGCGCGCCTACGGCTACGTGTTCCAGGCGCCCGTGTTGCTGCCGTGGCGTACCGTGCTGGCTAACGTCATGCTGCCGTTGCAAATTCAGGGCGCCATGCCGGTGCGCTGTGAAGAGATTGCGCGCGAACAGCTGGCGCGGGTCGGTCTGAGCGGGTTCGAGAAAAAATATCCCTGGCAGCTGTCCGGCGGTATGCAGCAGCGGGCGTCCATTGCGCGCGCCCTGGGATTCGAGCCCAAGATTCTGATGATGGACGAGCCCTTCGGCGCGCTGGATGAGCTGACCCGCGATAATCTGAACCAGCAGTTGCAGCAGCTCTGGTACAACGAGCAGCGCACGATGGTGTTCGTCACTCACTCCATTGCCGAAGCGGTCTATCTGTCCACCCGCATCGTTATTATGTCGCCCCGTCCCGGCCGTATCGTCAAAATCATCGACTCGCCCTTGCCCCACGAGCGGGATCTGTCTATGCGCGATACGCCGGAATTCATTCGTCTGGCTCAGGAAGTGCGTGAAGCGCTAATCGAGGGACACCATGAACATTGATGCGCTACGTTACCGGGCCTTCCCGGTGGCCGTGATTATCGCCGCGGCGCTGGTGTTCTGGTATCTGCTGGCGATTGCGTTGAACGCGCAGGGCGCGATTGAACGCAGCCTTGCCGCCGACTGGGGCTGGCGCGAACTGGTGCAGACCACGCTGAATATGACGCGTCCGGTATTGCCTACGCCGCATCAGATTCTGGCCGATATCTGGGCCAGCCTGACGAAATGGCCGCTGACCTCGCCGCGTAATCTGTTGCTGCACGCCTGGGTGACGGCCAGCGCCGCCCTGACCGGCTTTGTGATGGGCGTCGTGCTGGGGCTGGCGCTGGCCATTTGCATCGTGCATTCCCGCACGCTGGATAAAGCGCTGCTGCCGTGGATTGTGGCATCGCAAACGGTGCCGGTGCTGGCGATTGCGCCGATTGTGCTGATTATTCTGGGTAGTCTGGGGATCACCGGCCTGCTGCCGAAAGCCACGATCGCCATGTATCTCTGCTTTTTCCCGGTCACCATCGCCACCGTGCAGGGGCTGCGTTCGCCGCAGAAACTGGAAATGGAGCTGGTGTATACCTATGCCGCCAGCCGTATCGATACCTTCTGGATGGTTCGGCTGCCCTCCGCCTTGCCTTATCTGTTCCCGGCTTTCCGGGTGGCGATCGCCAGCGGTCTGGTCGGCACCATGGTGGCGGAACTGCCGACGGGCGCGCAGGCCGGTCTGGGCGCCCGCTTGTTAACCGGTTCTTATTACGGCAATACCATTCAGATTTGGTCTGCTTTGGTGATGGCTTCTTTACTGGGGTTGTTCCTGACCGCGTTGGTCAGCCTGACGGAATATGCCGTCATGTCGCGTCGTAAAGGAGGTCAGTGATGCGTAAATCCGTTACCGGCGGTTTGGGACTGGTCGTCGCGCTGATCGCGACATTCATGGGGCTGGGGCAATTGATCCCCGGCGGCGCGGCGCAAACCGGCCTCACGCAGATGGTGGTCATCGAACTGCTGTTGCTGTGCGCGGCGTTGCTGGCGCTGTATCCCTCTTCATCCTCGTGGTTGCCGGTTTTGATGAGCGCGCTGATTGTCGCGGCGGCCGCAATGCTGATTCAACCCGGCGCGCTGGCGCAGCCCAATGCCGTGTACTGGCTGGCGGTATCGGCGCTGGCGCTGCTGGCGTGCCACAGCGTGCAGCGTCTGGCGAACAGCAACAGCAAAAAGCTGCCGGCCGGCACGGTCGCCGCGCTGTTCGGCGCCTGGGTGATTTATTTCTGGCAACTGCTGGTCACGGTGTTCGCCGTGCCTCAGGTACTGCTGCCGACGCCGATCGATATTGTCCGCGCGTTGTATGACAACGCCGGGCTGCTGGCGGGCGATTTTGTGCAAACGGTACTGAAATCGGTGTTGGTCGGCTACCTGCTGGGCAGCGGCATGGGCATCGCGGTGGGCATTCTGATCGATCGGCTGCCATTCCTGCAACGCGGACTGTTGCCGCTGGCCAACCTGACCAGCACCATCCCGCTGGTGGGCGTGGCGCCGATTGCGGTGATGTGGTTCGGCTTTGACTGGCCTTCCAAAGCGGCGGTCATTGTGCTGGTGACGTTCTTTCCCGCGCTGGTCAGCACGCTGGCCGGGCTACAGGCCAACAGCAAACTGGAGCGGGAACTGATGTATTGTTACGCCGCCTCGCCGCGCGCCACCCTGAGAGTCCTGCGCTTACCGGCGGCGCTCCCTTTTATTTTCGGCGCGCTTAAGGTCAACGCCACGCTGGCGATGATCAGCGCGATTGTCGCCGAATATTTCGGCTCCCCCACGGCGGGGCTGGGTTTTCGTATCTCAACCGAGGCGGCCCGTATGCATATGCCCACCGTGTGGGCGGCGATTGTGGTCGCTTCCGTGGTGGGATCGCTGTTTTATGCGCTGCTGGTCTGGTTGGAAAGAAAAGTGAATTTCTGGCATCCCTCAGTGCGCGGAGAGTCGTAAGCGGTAAGTCATCATCGTTATCCGCAGACGTCGCCGCCAAAGGACTGTTTGAAAAAACCTTGTAGTTCAAAAGATAGTGTTATTCAGCAAGATGGTGTTGTTAAGCGCATGGGTGTATTTCACCTTAACCCGAGGATACGCATATGAGAGATCGTTCTGCCTTTCGCAAGTGCCTTATTGTGGCCGCCACGACGTTGGCATTGTCGCTGACCGCCGGCGCTTATGCCGCCGAGAAAATCACGCTTCAGCTTAAATGGTTACCGCAGGCGCAGTTTGCGGGCTACTATGTGGCGCAGGCCAAAGGCTATTACAAAGATGCCGGGCTGGATGTCACCATCAAGCCGGGGGGAACCGATATTTCTCCGGTACAGGTCATCGCCGGCAGGTCGGCGGACGTCATCGTCAACTGGATGCCCGATGCGCTGGCGGCGCGCGAGTCCGGAGTGCCGTTGGTGAATATCGCCCAGATATTCGATCGTTCCGGCATGATGCTGACCTGCCGGACATCGACAGGCATCAAGACGCCGGCGGACTTGAAAGGCAAAACGCTGGGCGTCTGGTTTGGCGGCAATGAATATCCTTTCTTCAACTGGATGCACAAGCTGGGTTATAAACCGGATAGCGACATCAAAGTGCTGAAGCAGGGCTTTAACGTCGATCCGCTATTGCAGAATCAGGCCGCCTGTATTTCCGCCATGAACTACAACGAATACTGGCAGTTGATTGACGCCGGGATGAAGCAGAGCGATCTGATTTCGTTCCCGTATGAAGATCAGGGCGTCTCCACCCTGGAAGATGGGCTGTATGTGCTGGAATCCAGCCTGAAAGATCCGGCTTTTGTGGCGAAAATGGCTAAATTCCTGCAAGCCAGTTATAAAGGCTGGAATGAGGCGGTAAATAATCCGGCCGAAGCGGCGGAAATCGTGGTGAACGAGGATACGTCCGGCTCGGCGCTGGTGGAGGTTCAGCAGCGGCAGATGGAAAACGTCGCCAAGCTGATTACCAACGCCAACACGCCGAAAATTGGCTATCTGGATCCTGCCGCCTATCGGCGTACCGTGGACGTCTTGCTGAGCGGCGGTAGCGCCTCGGTGATCAAGAAAGACCCCGGCGACGGCGCCATGACCCACGTGGTCTGGGAAGCGGCGGCGAAGTAACGGTCGTGCCGGCAGGACGGAAAGCAGGCCGCTCTTTTGAGAGAGAAAACGCAGAGCGGCGTCTGCTTAACGCCGTATCCGCAGGTCATTCCCGCCCATCCCCGCCGTCTATTGCGGGGATGGCGGCGGGCGACGGCGCGGTGAACGGCGGGGCAGGATTCCGTCGGCAACCTGACTAAGAAGGGAAAAGATGCTGACAAGCGCATTAACCGATGAATCGGCAAAAGGCCGTATCCGGCTTGATAATGAAGCCATGATCCTGCTGGCCGCAGAGCATGTGTTTGCCCGTTTTGGTTTTAAAGGCGCCACCATGGCGCAGATAGCCGACGAGGCGAATCTGCCGAAACCGAATCTTCACTACTATTTCGGCAACAAGCAGAATCTGTATTTACGGGTACTGGACGGCATCTTGTACGACTGGTTGTCGCCGTTGGAACATTTCCGGCCGCAGGCCGACCCGCGTACCGTTATCGAACGGTATGTGCGGCAAAAAATGGTACTCACCTTTGAACGTCCCTACGCTTCCAAGCTGTTTGCCAATGAACTGCTGCAAGGCGCGCCGATGGTGCATGAAATATTGCAAACGCAGTTACACGACCTGGTCGCCAGCAAGGCGGCGGTGGTGGACGGCTGGATCGAACAGGGGCTGCTATTGCCGCTGGACAGCAAACACTTCTTTTTCTCTATCTGGGCGATGACGCAAACCTACGCGGATTTTGATATCCAGATTGCCGCCGTGCTCGGTGAAGACGCCTATGCGCCGGGAATACGTCAGCGTGCGATCGATCATGTGCTGACCTGTGTGTTCAGAATGTGTGGGTTGGATACCGCTGAATTGTAGTACATCGGCAGTTGGTTTAAGCGTGCTCAAATCTTTGGCTGACGGTATCATAGACAAAGGTATCGGTGCCGTCTTCGCCAATCACGATCAGCCCGTCCATACGCTCATCGTAGAGGTCGGGGACTAATGTCAGCCAGTCATTGTTATCTTTTAATCGGTTGTATTCTGAAGACTCTTCATCGCTCTCTATGCCAAAAATACGCGTGCCGTCAATTGCAAAACCATCCGTTAACCGGACAAAGGCGCCGTATTCCCGCCAGAAATGGGGCTGGTCAATGGCAATCTTGCGGCCGAAATCATAATAAGGCAGCAGCCCCAGATAGCCGGGGTTTTTTTGATAGTCCAATTGATCGGCCAGCCTATTTATCATGATCACTACCGCTTCAATTTCGGTCATATTATTGCTCTGCATCCATAAGCCGTTTCACCAGTTCCGCCAACAGTTCTGCCAGCGTGCCGTAGCTCGAATAGGCGTCTTCTATCCTAATGCGATCCCGCGCTTCAAATCTTTGGCTGGCGGTATCATAGACAAAGGTATCGGTGCCGTTTTCGCCAATCACGATCAGCCCGTCCATACGCTCATCGTAGAGTTCGGGGATTAATGTCAGCCAGTCATTGTTATCTTTTAACCGGTTGTATTCTGAAGACTCTTCATCGCTCTCTATGCCACAAATACGCGTGCCGTCAATTTCAAAACCATCCGCTAACCGGACAAAGGCGCCGTATTCCCGCCAGAAATGGGGCTGGTCAATGGCAATCTTGCGGCCGAAATCATAATAAGGCAGCGGATCCTGATAGCCGGGGGTTTTCGGATAGCCCAGTTGGTCGGCCAGACTGTGCAACATGATTACGACAGCTTCAATTTCTGTCATATTCTTGGTTTACATCCATAAGCTGTTTTACCAGTTCCGCCAACAGCTCGGCCAGCGTGCCGTAGCTAGAATACGCTGTGTCTATAGCTATGCGATCCCGTGCTTCAAATCTTTGGCTGGCGGTATCATAGACAAAGGTATCGGTGCCGTCTGCGCCAATCACGATCAGCCCGTCCATGCTGTCGTTGTAGAGTTCGGGGATTAATGTCAGCCAGTCATTGTTATCTTTTAACCGGTTGTATTCTGAAGACTCTTCATCGCTCTCTATGCCACAAATACGCGTGCCGTCAATTTCAAAGCCATCCGTTAACCGGACAAAGGCGCCGTATTCCTGCCAGAAATGGGGCTGGTCAATGGCAATCTTGCGGCCGAAATCATAATAAGGCAGCGGACCCTGATAGCCGGGGGTTTTCGGATAGCCTAGTTGATCGGCCAGCCTATTTATCATGATCACTACCGCTTCAATTTCGGTCATATTATTGCTCTGCATCCATAAGCCGTTTCACCAGTTCCGCCAACAGCTCGGCCAGCGTGTTATAGCTCGAATAGGCGTCCTCTATAGCTATGCGATCCCGTGCTTCAAATCTTTGGCTGGCGGTATCATAGACAAAGGTATCTGTGCCGTTTTCGCCAATCACGATCAGCCCGTCCATGCTGTCGTTGTAGAGTTCGGGGATTAATGTCAGCCAGTCATTACACTCTTTTAGCCGGTTGTATTCTAAAACCCCATGGTTTTCGATGCCATGAACGCGCGTGCCGTCAATTGCAAAACCATCAGTCAACCGGACAAAGGCGCCGTATTCCCGCCAGAAATGGGGTTGGTCAATGGCAATCTTGCGGCCGAAGTCATAATAAGGCAACGGACCCTGATAGCCGGGGTTTTTTTGATAGTCCAGTTGATCGGCCAGCCTATTTATCATGATCACAACCGCTTCAATTTCGGTCATATTATTGGTTTACATCCATAAGCTGTTTTACCAGTTCCGCCAACAGCTCGGCCAGCGTGCCGTAGCTAGAATACGCTGTGTCTATAGCTATGCGATCCCGTGCTTCAAATCTTTGGCTGGCGGTATCATAGACAAAGGTATCGGTGCCGTCTGCGCCAATCACGATCAGCCCGTCCATGCTGTCGTTGTAGAGTTCGGGGACTAATGTCAGCCAGTCATTGTTTTCTTTTAACCGGTTGTATTCTAAAACCCCATGGTTTTCGATGCCATGAATACGCGTGCCGTCAATTTCAAAACCATCCGTTAACCGGACAAAGGCGCCGTATTCCCGCCAGAAATGGGGCTGGTCAATGGCAATCTTGCGGCCGAAATCATAATAAGGCAGCGGCCCCTGATAGGCAGGGTTTTTTTGATAGTCCAGTTGGTCGGCCAGTCTATTTATCATGATTACTACCGCTTCAATGTCTGTCATTATTTTATTCCTTTTATATTTTTGTCATAATAAATATTGTTTTTATTAATTAAGGATAAACTTTACCCTGCGGAATCGCCCATAAGACTTCTTTTGATTCCCCATAATTAATTTCCTTTCGGATTTTTTGTTGAGCAGTCGTAAACATAGCATGCTCAGGGTTATTTCTGATTAACACTAAATTATTAAAATCATTGCTGCCGCTATCATCCAAAGGCAGCTTATGGTGTACGGACCAATTGTCTGGCACTCTACCCGTTCTTATTCTTGCTAAATCGTCGGGAGTAAAACCGCGTTTTAAAACTTCGGGATGGTTCGCCAGTGATTTAATAAAATTTTTTCTTACTTTATTTTTGAACTCTTGCCGTAGAGATTGTTGTTCCGCTAGCATTCGTCGCCTGTAGGTCATTTTAACTACGTCGACATTCTTTAATAAATTCGGCTGTTTTTTATAGCTACCCAGATAATTTTTTAATTTTTCCAGTTCCGCCGCCGACTCCATTCTTTTGAATCCGACCAATGCGGATAGCGCGATCAGCGATCCTACCGTCTGTGGATTATAAACCTGTTCAAAGCCATCGGACGCTTCCCCGCCGAGTTGGCGGGCCGTTTGCGCAAAGCCGTCAACATTTTGATTAATCACGCCGCCGGCGGCCAGTAAACGACCGACGTTTTTACTGTTCAACGTGGACAGCCCGGTCGACGAGCCTTCTATTCCTCTCTGAATATCACGCTGTGTCGGCCTGGGGCGGCCGGCATGATGAAAACAAGAGCCGACGGCGGATTCGTAATAATCGATAATCTGTTTCGCGCCGTTGAAGCTAAAAGCAGTAGGGTCGTTACATTTTAACGCGCCCGTTTCATCAATATAGAAAGGATGCAACGTACTTTCCCAGTAGCCTTTTTCATCATTGATGAACACCGCTTCGCCGCGATGGAGCATATCGAATAACCGACCGGCGGACGGCGAATGTCCCGCCGGGGTGGAAAAACTGTTGAGCAAGCGGCGGGTCATATCGATTTGCCGATAAAACAAGCCGGCGTTTGCCGTGCGGTAGCGGTCGAATTCATATTCCGCACTGAGATAAGCCCAGGCGGAAGCGGGATACACAATATATTGAAAGCGCTCTGGTAAGGGCAGGTTATCGTACAGATGATGAAGTCTGGCGTCGGGAAAATACATACCGGTTCCTTGTGGTAGGTTGCTCTCGGTCCTTTAATAAAGAGGATTATAGAGAAACCAGGCTCCTATTCAATTCTTTTAAATACAATGATTTATTTTTGATTTATTTCCCTGCTTACTTTTCACATTGCGATCTATTCCAAAAGACGGCGGCCTCTTCGCAAGGTGTGAGACTGGAGAACCTTTATCCATTCAGCCTTCTTCCCCGGCAGCACAAAAATAGCGCAACAAATTAAGGATATCGGCTGCCTTGCACCTGAATTGGTCAAAGTTTGTTCTTATGGCTCAAGATAAATATTTTTAACTTGTTGTTTTATTTGTTTTTTATTTTCCGTGCGGAAATGGCACATAAATCGCATGGTTAGTTTGGAAAACTTAACCATTTGGTCAAGATTCTTTGGAAGGTGTGGCGCCACCGGACTTTCTCTTCATTCGACGTTAGCGGGAGAACCACTATGAGCCATCGAAAGCAAGGCGATACGAGCAAACGGTTGAGCGGTTTACCGATGCTTTGCCCTCGTGACCCTGATGTTAACCAACCAGAGGAGGGAGCCGAATGACAACATCATTCCCGCCCGGCATTGATACGCCGGGTATTCAGTCCGGACGACTCAGCGATGCGCAGTACGCGGACAATTTCAGCGACAGCGTCGCCCCGCTTGGCAAAATTCAGGCGGTGATTGAGGCGGAACGCTGCTACTACTGCTACGACGCGCCCTGTACCCGCGCATGCCCGGCGGATATTGATGTGCCGAGCTTTATTCATCGTATCGCGCAGGAAAACGTGCGCGGCGCGGCCGAAGCCATTCTGAGCGAAAACGTGCTGGGCGGTATGTGCGCCAGAGTGTGTCCGACCGAAACCTTGTGCGAACAGGCCTGCGTGCGTAATCAGCAGGACGGCAAGCCGGTGCGGATCGGCCTGCTTCAGCGCTACGCCACCGATAGCTATCTCTCCAATCCGGGACAGCCGCTGTTCACCCGCGCGACATCAACCGGCAAAAAAGTGGCGGTGGTGGGCGCCGGCCCGGCCGGATTAACGGCCGCGCATCGTCTGGCGCAATGCGGACACCATGTGGTGGTGTTCGACGCCAGAGAAAAACCGGGCGGTCTGAATGAGTATGGTCTGGCGGCTTACAAAACGACCGACGATTTCGCTCAGCGGGAAATCGCCTGGCTGTTGTCCATCGGCGGCATCGAACTGCGCCTTAACCAACGGCTGGGGCAGGACATCACGCTGGATAAGCTGCGCGCGGATTACGACGCCGTTTTTCTCGGCATGGGATTAGGCGGCGTCAATGCGCTGGGCATCGCCGAAACGCCGCTGGAAGGCGTTCGCGAGGCGGTTGATTTTATTGCTGAATTACGTCAGGCCCCGCGCCCCGGCGCGGTGGCGGTCGGTCGCAGCGTGGTGGTGATTGGCGGCGGTATGACGGCGGTCGACGCCGCGGTGCAGGCCAAAAAACTGGGCGCGCGTGAAGTCACCATGGTGTATCGCCGCGGCGAAGCGGACATGAAAGCTTCCGCGCATGAGCAGGAGTGGGCGAAAACCAATGACGTCACCCTCCGTTACTGGTCGGCGCCTCTGGCTATTCATGGCGAAGATAATCGCGTCACCGGCGTGTCGTTTAGCGTGATGCAATCGCAGGATGGGGCGCTTGTCGCGACCGGCGAAACTTTCACCTTACCGGCCGACATGGTGCTAAAGGCCATTGGCCAGACCTATGACGCCAGCGCGACGCAGAGCGCCATCGTTTTGAAGAACGGCCGCATCGCCGCCGATGAAGAGGGCCGCACCTCGCTGCCCGGCGTCTGGGCCGGGGGCGACTGCTGCGCCGACGGTCTGGATTTAACCGTGGACGCGGTGCGGCAGGGCAAAGCGGCGGCGGCGTCGATAGACGCGATACTGCGTCCTTTCGCCAACCCGTCCGTCAACCATAAACCTTCAATCCGCGGGGAGTACTCACATGGCTGATATCAGCAGCGACTTTTTAGGTATCAAAAGCCCGAATCCTTTCTGGCTGGCTTCCGCTCCGCCCACTGATAAGGAATACAACGTCGTGCGGGCGTTCGAAGCGGGTTGGGGCGGCGTCGTGTGGAAAACGCTGGGTCAGGATCCGCATGTGGTGAACGTCAACGGGCCGCGCTACGGCACGCTGCGCACCACCGACCGCCGCATTATCGGTTTGAACAATATCGAGCTGATCACCGACCGATCGCTGGAAACCAATCTGGAAGAGATTGCCCGCGTGAAGCGCAACTGGCCCGACCGGGCGATGATCGTCTCGATTATGGTGCCTTGCGAAGAGGACGCCTGGAAAAGCATTCTGCCGCTGGTGGAACAGACGGGCGCGGACGGCATCGAACTGAACTTCGGTTGTCCGCACGGCATGAGCGAACGCGGCATGGGCGCGGCGGTGGGGCAGGTGCCGGAATATATCGAAATGGTCACCCGCTGGTGCAAGCAGTATTGCAGCCTGCCGGTGATCGTCAAACTGACGCCGAACATCACGGATATTCGCTATCCGGCGCGCGCGGCGCGGCAAGGCGGCGCTGACGCCGTATCCTTGATTAACACCATCAACTCGGTGATAGGCGTGGATCTGGACCAGATGGTTATGACCCCCAACACCGGCGGCAAAGGTTCGCACGGCGGTTACTGCGGTCCGGCGGTGAAGCCGATCGCCCTGAATATGGTGGCGGAAATCGCGCGCGACGAACAAACGCGCGGATTGCCGATGTCCGGCATTGGCGGCGTCTCCACCTGGCGCGACGCCGCCGAGTTTATCTCGCTGGGCTGCGGCACGGTACAGGTCTGCACCGCGGTGATGGTGCAGGGTTTTCAGATTGTGCGCGACATGATAAGCGGCCTGTCCAACTTTATGGACGAGCGGGGCTACCGCACGCTGGAAGATTTCCGCGGACGCGCCGTCGGCTCAGTCAGCGACTGGCGCTACCTGAACCTGAATCACATCGACAAGGCGGTCATCGATCAGGAGAAGTGCATCAAATGCGGACGCTGTCATCTGGCCTGTGAAGATACCTCGCATCAGGCGATCACCAACATGAAAAACGGCGAACGCCATTATGAAGTGAAGGAAGAGGAGTGCGTGGGCTGCAACCTGTGCGTCTCCATTTGTCCGGTCGAGGACTGTATTTCCATGCGCAGCCTGCAACCGGGCGAGGTGGATTTACGTACCGGCAAGACGGTGAGCGGCGAGTACGCCAACTGGACGACGCATCCGAATAACCCGATGGCGACGACGGCCGGCACGGTGTGAGTAAGCCTGCTCCATCTTGGCTTACCCCACCCCGACCCTCCCCTTCGCCAGTCTCTTATACACAAATGCAGGAGCGCTGACGGAGGTGGCTGTTACGCGGCGTAAAAAATTATGCTGAGGAGATAGCAGGCTTAGGATGAGCCGCATGGATGCGGCGAAAGCTTGCGCCACGTCGGGAACGTGTCGCAAGCGGTCCGTTAAGCCTGATACCGACGAAGGCACCGCGCAGCGGCATAATTTAGCCGCAAGCCCGGGTTCATAGGGGGCTGGCGCTTGAGCCCCCTATGTCGGGCGCGTGCTACGACGTAGCATGGAAATGGCGGCATTGTGGCGCACGAAACTGCCTCTGAGTCCGCATAAAAATGTGACTAAGAGACAGGGCAAGGGGGAGGCAGGGAGGGTGGCGGCAGGCGAAGGGGCATTAACGGCAAAGCGCCTGACTTTAAGCGGTCAGAACCAGCAACAGCGAGGGGTAAATAATGAGTCATAACCTGTTAATCAAAGGCGGTACGGTCGTCAATGCCGATCGGGAATTTCGGGCCGATGTGCTCTGTGCGGACGGCGTGATCGTGGCTGTCGGCGAGGACGCCGCCCGCGACGCGCCGGCAGGGACTGAGACGATCGACGCCGGCGGCATGTATGTGATGCCGGGCGGCATCGATCCGCATACCCATATGAATTTCCCTTTTATGGGGACGGTCACGGTAGACGATTTCTACAGCGGCACCGCGGCGGGGCTGGCGGGCGGCACCACCACCATTATCGACTTTGTGATCCCCAACCCGCGGCAACCTCTGATGGACGCCTACCGTCAATGGCGCGGCTGGGCGGAAAAAGCGGCGTCCGACTATAGCTTCCATGTCGCCATCACCTGGTGGGATGAGAGCGTCCACCGCGATATGGGTACGCTGGTGAACGAAGAGGGCGTCAACAGCTTCAAGCACTTTATGGCCTATAAGAATGCCATCATGTGCGACGACGAAACGCTGATGAACAGCTTTCGCCGCTCGCTGGAGCTGGGGGCGATGCCGACCGTCCACGCCGAAAACGGCGAAATGGTGTTTCTGTTACAGCAGGAGATCATGAAGCGCGGCATCACCGGGCCGGAGGGACATCCGCTGTCGCGTCCGCCGGAAGTGGAGGGGGAAGCGGCCAGTCGCGCCATCTCCATCGCCAACGTGCTGGGCGTGCCGATTTATGTGGTGCATGTCTCCTGCCAGGAGTCGGCCGAAGCGATAGCCCGCGCCCGGGCGCGCGGCCAGCGGGTTTACGGCGAAGTGCTGGCCGGTCATCTGGTGATTGACGACAGCGTGTACCGCGATGCGGATTTCGTCAAAGCCGCCGCTCACGTCATGAGTCCGCCGTTCCGGCCTAAAGCGCATCAGGAATCGCTCTGGCGCGGATTGCAATCCGGTCAGTTGCACACCACCGCCACCGATCACTGCACCTTCTGCGCCAGCCAGAAAGCCGCCAGCAAGGGCGATTTCACCAAAATCCCTAACGGCTGCGGCGGCGTGGAAGAGCGTCTGGCGGTTATCTGGGATGCCGGGGTGAATACCGGACGCCTCACCCCCAGCGAATTCGTGGCGATCACCTCCGCCAATACCGCCCGTCTGTTCAATATCTACCCGCGTAAAGGCCGGGTTGCGGTCGGGGCCGACGCCGACCTGGTGGTCTGGGATCCCAATGGCAGTAAAACCCTGTCGGCCAAAACGCATCATTCAAGAAACGATTTCAACGTCTTTGAAGGGCGCACGGTACGGGGTATTCCGCGATATACCGTCAGTCAGGGGACGCTGGTCTGGGCCGATGGCGATCTGCGCGCGCGGGAAGGCGCGGGTCGTTACATCAAGCGCCCTGCCTTTAACGCGGATTTTAGCGCCTGCGCCCTGCGGGAACGTCTGTCGGCGCCCACGGCCGTCTCGCGTTGAGTTGAACATCGTTGCGAGTAAGAAGGTAACTTCACTCTACCCATGAGGAAATCGATTATGAATAGCGAAGTGTTATCCGCAGTGAAAAAGAAAACCGATATTGCCGATCTGCGTATCGACGGCGATCGCCTGTGGCAGTCGCTGATGGATCTGGCGGAGATCGGCGCCACGCCGAAAGGCGGCGTATGTCGGCTCACGCTGACCGATCTGGATCGCCAGGGGCGCGATCTGGTGGTCGGCTGGGGAAAAGCCGCCGGGCTGTCGGTCGAGATCGACAAAATCGGCAACGTTTTTATGCGCCGTCCGGGCCGCAATAACGACCTGCCGCCGATCGTCGCGGGTAGCCACATTGACACCCAGCCGACCGGCGGCAAGTTTGACGGCAATTTCGGCGTACTGTCCGCGCTGGAAGTGATCCGCACGCTGAACGACCATAAAATCGAAACCGAAGCGCCGGTGGAAATGGTGTTCTGGACCAATGAGGAAGGTTCGCGCTTTGTACCGGTGATGATGGGTTCCGGCGTGTTTGCCGGTATTTTCCCGCTGGAATACGCCTACGCCGCAGAGGATGTGGACGGGAAAAATGTGCAGGATGAGCTGGAGAAAATCGGTTACGCCGGCCCGAAAACGCCGGGCGATCATCCGATTGGCGCCTACTTTGAAGCGCACATCGAGCAGGGGCCGATACTGGAAGACAAAAACATTGAAATCGGCGTGGTGCAGGCGGTGTTGGGCATTCGCTGGTATGACTGCGTCGTCACCGGGATGGAGTCTCACGCCGGGCCGACGCCGATGGAACTGCGTAAAGACGCGTTGCAGGTTTCCACCCGCATCATGCAGGAAGTGATTGCGATAGCCGATCGCTTTGCGCCGCACGGTCGCGGCACGGTCGGTATGGTTCAGGTCTATCCCAACAGCCGTAACGTGGTGCCGGGCAGCGTGAAGTTCTCCATCGATTTCCGTAATCTCACCGATGAGCTGGTGGATGAGATGGATGCGGCGCTGAAGACCTACCTCGCCGAACTGGAAGCGGAAACCGGGCTGGGTATTCAACTGACGCAGGTCTCCCAGTATCGCGCCGCGCCGTTCCATCCTGACTGTAAGGATGCGGTACGCCGGGCGGCCAATACGCTGGGTTACTCCAATATGGATATCGTTTCCGGCGCCGGCCACGACGCCGTATATATGGCGGAACTGGCGCCGACCGGGATGATCTTTATTCCGTGTAAAGACGGCATCAGCCATAACGAAATCGAGTATTCATCACCCGAGCAGGTGACGGCAGGCGCGAATGTCTTGCTGCACGCGGTGATGGAAACCGCCGGCGTCGCGGGGCGGGGGGCGGCCTGATTTCCGTCATGCCCGCGGCGGCAGGCGGGCATCTGCTGGCGCTGGCGGCTCGACGTCGTTGAGGATGCCCGCCTGCGCGGGCAAAACGGTGCTGAGGAGCGTTAGCGCCTGCCTTCCTGCATGGCTTTTTCAACCTCTTGCGCCAGAATGGCGACGCCGCGCTCAAGGCTTTCCGGGTCCGGCGCGTAGTTTATGCGCAGGCACTGATGCGCGTGCGGCCACCCTTGTTCCAGGCCGGGGAAGAAGTAGTGACCCGGCACCATCAGCACGCCGCGTTTTTTCAGCCGCTGATAAAGCACTTCGGTGGTGATGGGTAAATTCTTAAACCATAACCACAGGAAAATCGCCCCCTCCGGCTTATGAATCAGACACTGTTCCTGCGGCAGATAGCGGCGGATCAGCGCGATGGTTTCCGTCACGCGCTGTTGGTAGAACGGGCGAACCACTTCATTGGACAGCCGCAGCAGATCGCCGCGTTGGATCATCTCATGCGCGATAGCCGGCCCCACCGCGCCCGGCGACAGGCTGATGATGCCGTTCATATTGCCAATCGCGGCAATCACTTTTTCGTCGCCAATGACGATGCCGCAGCGTGATCCGGGCAGACCCAGCTTGGACAGACTCATGCACAGAATAATGTTTGGGTTCCACAGCGGCGTCGCTTCACTGAAGATAATGCCGGGGAAAGGCACGCCGTACGCATTATCAATCAGCAGCGGCACGTCGTGCTGCTGCGCCAGAATATCCAGCCGCATCAGCTCGTCGTCAGTCAGTACGTTGCCGGTCGGGTTGGTCGGCCGGGATACGCAAATCAGCCCGATATCCTCGGTGATCGACAAATGATCAAAATCGACGTGGTATTTGAATTGTCCTTCGGGCAGCAGCTCGATCTGCGGGCGGGTGGAGACGAACATGTTTTCATCCAGCCCGGAATCCGCATAGCCGATATATTCCGGCGCCAGCGGGAACAGCACCTTGCGCTGGCTGCCATCGGCGTGGCGTCCGGCAAACAGGTTGAATAAGTAGAAAAACGCGCTTTGACTGCCATTTGTCAGTGCAATATTCTGCGGCCCGATTTGCCAGCCAAATTCGTCGCGCAGCAGGTCGGCGAGCGAGTTAAGCAACGCATTTTTTCCCAGCGGGCCATCGTAATTGCATAACGCGTCAGTTAATTTTCCCTGTTCCAGCATTTCCTGACAGAGTTGTTGAAAATAGCTATCCATCGTTGGAATATGCGCCGGATTCCCGCCCCCCAACATGATTGCTTCCGGTGAGCGGAGCCCCTCGTTCATGTCATCCATTAGCTGCGTGATGCCCGCATGACGGGTGAATTTGTTGCCGAAAAGAGAGAAGTTCATAGTTTGTCGATTACTGCTCATACGTGAATAGACGGCCACCATAGCGCTTGCGCAACCACGGTGCAATGCGGCGAAAAATCAATCTTGTCAGATATTGTCCTGCATTAATAGGAAATGGCGGAACAACATGCTGATGCGCAGTATACCCTATCCGGCATGATTGATGAGCGTCGTTATCTTCCGCAAATCGGTATTGATTGAATATTGCGGCTGAATCGATATCAGCTTTAACCGCTTTGTGCGTCATTTTTGTGCAAAAAACATTAATGTTTCTAACGATAATGTGATCTCTATGGGAAATATTAACTGGCAAAAGTCTATTTATTGAACTGGTGATTAGTATCACGTTTCGATGCGTTGCTGATTTGTAGTCTTGGTCGGGTATTAGCTAAATCAATTCAGCAAAGAGGAATAACGAAATGAAAAAATTACTGGCACTGGGCATTTCATTAGCCCTCGCTTCATGGCAGTTATCGGCTCAGACCTTTGTGCTGACGGATGCTGAAAGCAGCGTGGAGAAGGGAAACTGGCAGATCGGCAGCGATGCGCTGAAGATTAAGGATCAGCACTTCAGCATTGAACAGAGCGTGCTGCACGGCGGGCGTCAGGAAGGCAGCAAAATCATTACCATCACCAGTCAAAACGGCTTGAAAATCGTTCTCAGTCCGAGCCGCGGCATGGATTTGCTGCACGTCACCGGAAAAGACATCCGTTTGGGGTGGCATTCTCCGGTCGATGAGGTCGTGAATCCGAATACCATCAATCTGGAAAGCCGCGGCGGCGTGGGCTGGCTGGAAGGTTTCAATGAAATGATGGTGCGCTGCGGCTATGAATGGACCGGCCATCCGGTGGTCGATAACGGCATGATCTATACCCTGCACGGCCGCGCCGGCAATACGCCCGCCTCGAAAGTGGTGGTCGACGTCAGCGAAACAGCGCCCTATCAGATTACCGTGCGCGGTCTGCTGAAAGAGAACAGCTTTAAAAAATCGAATCTGGAAACCTGGACGGAATTGCGCTATGTCCCCGGCAGCGAATCGTTCACCGTTCATGACGTGCTGACCAACAAATCCGACTATGTGCGTGATTACCAAATTATTTATCACAGCAACTTCAGCACGCCGATCCTGGAACAGGGCGCTCGCTTTGTGGCCCCGGTGAAAGAAATTTCGCCGTTTAACGACTACGCCAAAGCGGGCCTGAAAGAGTGGCAGACTTATCTGGGGCCGACCAAAGACTTTGATGAAATGGTCTTTAACCTGACGCCGTATGCGGATAAACAGGGGAAAACGCTGGCGGCGCTGTTCAATCGCGCCGGCGATAAAGGGGTATCGATTGATTTTGATACTCACCAACTGCCGGTGCTGACGCTGTGGAAAAACACCGATACGGTAAAACAGGGCTACGTTACCGGCATTGAACCGGGCACCAGCTACGCCTATCCGGTGACCATTGAGCGTGAACAAGGGCGGGTAAAACAGTTGCAGCCGGGACAGAGCACGGCATTTGAACTGACTTACAGCCTGCTGAGCAGCGCCGACGCGGTACAAAAAACGGAACAGCGGGTAAAAGCCATTCAGGGAGACAATAAAACCACGGTGACGGAAACCCCTATCGCCGTTGAATAACCGTTAGAACGCCTGCGGTGACGTGATACCGCTTTGCCTGTCGCCGGGTGAAGCGGTATCTTTATTTCAGGAGCGCATGATTTCCGCGCGGCATGACGAAAATGGAATATTTTATTATAAAGAGGCGGAGCATTTTGCCGATGCGTCCGGAAAAAGAAAGCGCTCGCATCGGCGCCGTGGTATTAACATTGAGTATCGGCACGGCGGAATTCAATTATTTTTCGCACCATTTTTCAATCAGCGGATAAATATCGTTCCGCCCGATCAATTCCCATAATATTAGCAATCCGTAAATAGCAATGCCTCGCGGCTATTCCAACTATCAAATGAAATATAATCTCCTGGCGTAAAAATACGGATTACTTTTGAGAAGACGCCGAAAAGACGTTGATCACGATGGCGCGCAGCCGGTGAAAGCAGAGGCAGACAAGGCCGCCGTCGCCGCCTTGTCTGCCTCTGCTGAATTTATTTCAGCACCTGCGGGTTAACGCAGTTGACTTTTACCTGTCCGTTCAGCGCGGCGATCAGGTTATCGACGGCGCAGGCCGCCATGGCGTAGCGGGTTTCATGCGTAGCCGAGCCGATGTGGGGCAGGGCCACCACGTTAGGCAAACTCAGCAGCGGGGAATCGACGGGCAACGGCTCCTGAACAAAGACATCCAGTCCGGCGGCGTGGATTGTCCCGTTGCTCAGCGCCTCGATCAGCGCGCTCTCGTCGACGACGGCGCCGCGGCCGATGTTAATCAGGATTGCGCTGGGTTTCATTTTCGCCAACTGTTCACGGCCGATCAAATTCTGCGTTTCGGCCGTCAGCGGCAGAGTGATGCACAGGAAATCGGCCTCGGCCAACAGGCTATCCAGATCGCAATAGCGGGCGTCAAAGCGGGTTTCCGCTTCGGAATGACGGCTGCGCGCGTTATACAGCACGGGCATGCTGAAGCCTAAATGCGCGCGCTGCGCGACGGCAAGGCCAATGCGTCCCATGCCGAGAATCCCGATGGTTTTATGATGGACATCCGTGCCGAACCAGCTTCTGTCGACCCCTGCTTTCCATTCGCCGGCCTTCACTTTTTCCGCGACTTCCACCACCCGGCGCGCGCTGCTCAGCATCAGCGCCAGCACCGTATCCGCCACGGTTTCGGTTAATACCGTGGGGGTATGCATCAGAACAACGCCGTGCTCGTTCAGCGCATCAACATCGAAATTATCGTAGCCCACCGAGATGGTGGAGGCCGCGCGCAGGCGTGGACAGCGTTGCAAAAAGGCGTTATCCACTTTACCGCCGGCGCCGATGATACCTTCAGCCTGAGCCAGCGCCGGATGGTTCCCTGCGGGTAGGTCGTCCAACACGGTGACGGTGAAATGTTGATCTAAACGCGCGCGTAAATCGTCAGGAATCTTTCTATACAGAATAATGCTAGGTTTCATCGCAAACTCCGGCAATTTAGGGAGATTAAAGCCTTCATGGCTGATGGCATCAGCGTGTGGCCGCCAGCCACACGCATATAGTATGCATGATGAAGAGTATGCGCGATGAAATAAAGTTAGCAGGGAAAGTGAATTGGCATCAGATGGCGGACATCCGTCGTATCGGTTCCCGGAGGGTGCGTAATCGCAGAAGTTCGCGACCGTAGTAGTCAACGTCAAGCCGGTTTACCTCATCCAACTGCTGTTTGAAATGAGGCGCAATACTGGTTACGCCATTGATGGCGCCGCAAATGGCCGTCGCCATCGCGCCGATGGTGTCGGTATCGCCCCCCAGATTAGCGCACAGGATAGCGCAGCGGTTGGGATCGGTTTGCGCCAGTTCCACCATGGCGATAGCCGCCGGAACGGACTCGATCATTTCCGTACCGGTGCCGATCAGATCATAAATACGCGACATGGCGCACAGGGTTCCATTGGCGCGTCTTACCGTCTCCAACGCCAGTTCGATACGACAGGCCAGAGACGCGCTGTAAGTGGTTACGCGCCTATTCTGCGCCGCCTGAGCGACCGCGGGCAGTTCATCGCTGATCCCGCTCCAGGTGGAGACGCCGTCAATCGCTTTTGAGATAGCCCAGGCGATGGCGGAGGCGCCGGCGACGGCCACATCGGATTTGTGCGTCACGCTGGATGCGCACGCTATGTTATCGATGAACTCGCACAGCGAATGCGTCGGCAGCAGGCAGCCTAACGGGGAAACTCGCATGGCGGCGCCGTTAGTGACGCCGTTGTTTTCCAATTTATGGATATCGGTTCCTTGCTGTAACGCGCTCAATGCGGCCTTTGAGGTCGGGCCGAGGATGTTTTTCTCAAAAGCGCCGAAGGCTAACGCCCACTTCAGAATGTGTCGCCCGATTACCGTCGGCTCGATCTGGCCTTCGCATTCGATCAGGGCATCCGCCAGCGCAAGCGCCATTGCGGTGTCGTCGGTATATTGCGCGGCGCTAAAATAGCAGGCGGCGATATTCTCCGGCGGGCCGGGCAGGAAACGGTCGATCCAGCCGAACTGTTTTTTTATCCGTGCGCGAGGCCATAATTCCGATGGCATTCCCATTGCATCGCCCAATATTTGACCATATAACGCACCATTAATACGGTTCTGTTTATTTGATGGCATGACATATCCTTAACAAGCCCAGACAATCTCCTTCCCCAGAAGAGATGATCCAATTGGCTATGTCGCTATTAGTTGATTTTTCTAATAAAATAGTTTTACGCAATGATTAGGCCGTGGTTAAAAAATTAAACAAGAGCGTTATTTGTTGATAGCGTAACATCAAATATAAAAAGCATAGAACGTTTACAGATGTTAGTTGAAGTAATTGTGAGTATTTATTTAATTTAGCAATGTAAAGAAATAAGGACGGTTAATATTGACGGATGAAAGTATTAGCCCATTGCATTATAAGTGTTGTGGCCTGGGTTTCCTGATTGAAGTTTTTATCTACGACCACAAAGCCCTGTTTGCGGTAAAACGCGCAGGCGCGCGCATTCTGTTGGTACACTTCCAGGCTAAGCAAGGAAAACTGTTGCTGGACGTGGTTCATTAACGCCGCGCCAATCTGCCGACCATAATCGCATTGTTGTATAAACAGCGCGCCAATAAAACGCTTTTCCAACACGCTGATAAAGCCGGCGAGGCGTTCCGGCTTTTCATATACCCAGGTTTGCGACTGTGGAAGATAAATGTTACGCACCAGCGAAGCGCTTTCCCGCCAGTAGTCTGCATGAATAAAAGGGTGCGCCAGCGTCGTGCTTTCCAGCCAGAGCGCCATCAGCGACTCCAGATCCTGCGATCGGTACTCGCGGATCATGGCGCGGATTCTTGTTGGCAACAGCAGTCGGCGACATGGTCGTTAACCAATCCGCCTGCCTGCATAAAAGCATAACAGATGGTGGATCCGATAAATTTGAAGCCGCGTTTTTTCAATGCCTTCGACATGGCATCGGAAATCGCGGTTTTGGCCGGTACGCCGGCGAGCGATGCCGGACGGTTAAGCTGAGGCTGATGGTCAACGAATGACCAGATGAAATGAGAGAAGCTTTCGCCCTGATCCTCCATCTCCAGCCAGGCGCGGGCGTTGGCGATGATGGCTTCGATTTTTCCACGATGGCGAATGATGCCGCTGTCTTGCATCAGCAGGTCTACGTCATCCGGGGTCATTTGGGCAATACGGCGCGGCTCGAACTGATGAAAACAGCGGCGGTAGTTTTCGCGCTTTTTCAACACGGTGATCCAGGAAAGCCCGGCCTGCTGACCTTCAAGACACAGCAATTCAAACAATTTCTGGCTGTCGGTGCAGGGTTTCCCCCATTCGTTATCGTGATAATCCTGATATAAAGCGTCCTGGGTGACCCAACCACATCGTTTCATCGGTTTATCCTATCGTTAAGCGCTGGATACGGATTGTTATTCGGTGAGGTTATTGATATTAATGCCGCTGACGAGTGCATCATCATGACACTGATATTGCTGTATATGCAACCAGCTTTTGGCGCCCGCCTCACCGATATCCAGTATGCTGACGGAGCGTGGCTGACAACAAAGCGATTTGATAAAAACGATAACGAATAACGGTCGGGAGACGGGGAATGGCGGTTGAGTGGATTTTAGCCTATCTGGCGTTAGGGGCGGTTGTGGGTTTTATGGCCGGGTTATTGGGGATTGGCGGCGGCGGCATCATGGTTCCGCTTCTGACGGCGATGTTCGCCGCTCAGGGCGTGCAGCATGAACATTTGGTGCATATGGCGTTGGGAACATCGATGGCGGCGATTGTCATTACGGCGATTTCCAGCCTGCGCACTCACCATCAGCATCAGGCGGTGCTGTGGCCGGTGGTCTGGCGGATTACGCCCGCCATCCTGTTTGGCACCTTCGCCGCCACCTGGCTGGCGACGCTGCTGCCGACGCGGGCGCTGGCAATTTTCTTCTCCTGTTTTATGGCCTATGTCGCGCTGCAAATGGTGTTGAATATCAAGCCTAAACCGCAGCGTCACCTGCCCGGCGCCGCGGGGATTTCGTTGGCCGGACTGTGTATCGGCGGTATTTCCGCGCTGGTGGCCATCGGCGGCGGCTCCTTAACCGTTCCTTTCCTGACGTGGTGTAATGTGCGTATCCAACAGGCGATCGGCACCTCGGCGGCGGTCGGTCTGCCGATCGCGCTGGCGGGCGCGCTGGGGTACATGATCAACGGCTGGTCGGCAACCGGACTGCCCGACTACAGCCTCGGCTATGTTTCTCTGCCGGCGGTGGCGCTGATTTCGCTGGTAAGCTTTTTCACCGCGCCGATTGGCGCCCGTTTGGCGCACCGTCTGCCGGTCGCCGTCCTGAGGAAGGTGTTCGCCGGGCTACTGCTGCTGTTAAGCCTGAAGATGTTGCAGACGGTGTTTAGCGGTTGAAGTTTTCAAATGAAATAGCCCATCCAATCTGATTTGTTCTCTAACCGTTACCGCCCGAAGTGTCGGTGACGGCATCCGCTTTCGTTATCTCGCGCCTGTTTGGAACGCGTGGAAAACGTTGCCGACCTCCGGTTAAAATAAACGTAACTGGTTCAATTTAAGAATATTCTTGAACCTCCCGCCTCATCGCAAAATCCGTTGGTTATCGTTGACAATTTAACCGTCCGCTCTAAAAATCCGCACAGTCGTCTGTATTGTACTAACAGGGAGTGAATATGATGCTGGTCGCTCCGCTCTCATTTAAGAAATGCGTTAATGAGAACATCCCCCATGCAAATACCCTGCATGAAATCCCTTATGGCTAGAGGCTGGGTTGAGGTAGTAACAAATGGCTATAACAACGCTTGCCCGTAGGAGCTCTAAGATAACATTTTATGTTCTTATCTCTCTGATAGTAGGGCGCATATTGGGTAATCCTGAAATATGGTTTGACCATGAACTAGCTACTCGAATAGGTCATATGATCTATGGTGCTGGTGAGATAGGGGCAGACAATTTTTATGATCTCTATTTTTATATTTCAGTAATCACAATTTTTTCTATTACGACTGTAATTTACATTTTAGTAATGAAACTACTGGAAAAAATAAGGAGCAAGTAGAGTGCCAACCCCCTGTATATGTGGATAAAGGATGAAGGCGGCCGATCCGCTTTCGCTATCACCCACCAGTTTTGAACGCGTGGCAAACGCCGTCGATCTTCGGTTAAAAAAGACGTAACAGGTTCAGTTTAAGATCATTCCTGAATCTCCCGACGCATCGCAAAATCCGTTGGTTATCGTTGACAATTTAACCGCCCGCTCTAAAAATCCGCACAGTCGTCCGTATTGTACTAACAGGGAGTGAGTATATGGCTGGTCGTTCGCAACACTATCTGGAGCCGGGATACTGCGTGGTAGATACCCCCGGCACGTTATCTAATCAGGCGGGTATGCTGTTTCGCGGCAGGAATACACCCGCAGCCCGTTACTTTATGCAGCTTAATGCGGATACCCCGTGGTTAAAGCCGGGGCAAATTTTGCTGGTGGCCGATCCCGACAATCCTCGTCAAACTAACCAACTGAATCAACTGCGCCAGACCAAGCGACAGGTGAACCAGTCGATGGCATTTATTCCGCCGGAGCAGGGCGGTTTTCTGCAACAGCATTACGATACGCTGGCCGCGGTATTGGTTGGGACGGAGAAGGGGATAAGTTTTGGCAGTGATGTCGGTAAACAGTATTCCCAGCGTATCGACCAGTTGCTGCGTAAGATAGAGCTGACCTATCAAAATCAGTTTCGTGCTCAGGGAACGCTGAGTGGGCAGCAGTTCTATGCCGAGCGTCGTCGACTTTTCAGTGAACTCAATAGCCTGTTACAGCAACCGCTGGCGAGACGCCTAGCCTACCGGACGTTGAACCTGCATCCGTATGAAAATCTGCGCCATGCGCTGGGGCTGTCGAGCCGCTCGATAGTCCATCACTGGCGCAGCGTCGGCGTGGGCGCGGGTAGGCGGAACGGTGGGCGGGCTGATTGGGGGTGCTGCGGGAGAAAAGGGTGGCGAAGTGCTGGGCGGTTACATCTCGCATTTAATTTTTAATTGAGGGTAATAAAACTATGGGCCCAGTGATCATGATGATTGGCGTAATAATGTTTATATCGGCCCTTTTAGTATGGGTGTTTAGCATGGTGTATTTTGGCCTGCACCGTAAAAAAGTACGAGCAACTGATCTCGCTGTACCGACAGGAAGGTTTGCCGTTAAGCGCGCAGAATAATCTGATGTCTTTTTTTGGTTACTGGGGCAGTCTTTTCCTGACCCTGTTTTTTAAACGCGTACTGGACGGCAAACCGGTCAATATCGCGCCGAAACAGCCGCTGCCGCTGGAGGCTTACACCTTTGTGGCGTCCCAGCCCAGGGAACTGACCGGCTGGATTCGAGTTTATTATTATATCCATGCGGCTTGTTTCTTGATGTTTTGGGTTGGGTGTGGCATCGCCTTTTTGGGGAACCGGTTGGGATGGATGCGCTGAATATCGGTTATTCCCACAAACGCCGCCAATCACCCCGATATGAACTTCTCGCCGCATTCTGGCTGTATATCTCGCACTCAGAGGGTATACTGACGCCTTTCATTGTCAATCCACTGTATCGCGTGCGAATCCAAATGCAAAAGTTTGATACCAAGACCTTCCAGGGCCTGATCCTGACGTTACAGGATTATTGGGCGCGTCAGGGCTGCACCATCGTTCAACCGTTGGACATGGAAGTCGGCGCCGGCACCTCTCATCCAATGACCTGTCTGCGGGCGCTTGGCCCAGAGCCGATGGCGACCGCCTATGTCCAGCCGTCTCGCCGTCCTACCGACGGCCGCTACGGCGAAAACCCCAACCGCCTGCAACACTACTATCAGTTCCAGGTCGTCATTAAGCCCTCGCCCGATAATATTCAGGAGCTGTACCTCGGCTCCCTGAAAGCGCTGGGGCTGGATCCGACCGTCCACGATATACGTTTCGTGGAAGATAACTGGGAAAACCCGACGCTGGGCGCCTGGGGACTGGGCTGGGAAGTGTGGCTGAACGGTATGGAAGTCACGCAGTTTACCTATTTCCAACAGGTGGGCGGTCTGGAGTGTAAGCCTGTCACCGGTGAGGTGACTTACGGTCTGGAACGTCTGGCGATGTATATTCAGGGCGTGGACAGCGTTTACGATCTGGTGTGGAGCGACGGCCCGTTAGGCAAAACTACCTACGGCGACGTGTTCCATCAGAACGAAGTGGAGCAATCGACTTACAATTTCGAACATGCCGACGTCGATTTCCTGTTCTACTGCTTCGAGCAGTATGAAAAAGAAGCCCAGCATCTGCTGGCGCTGGAAAAACCGCTGCCGTTGCCCGCTTACGAACGAATTTTGAAAGCGGCGCACAGCTTTAACCTGCTGGATGCGCGCAAAGCCATTTCCGTTACCGAACGTCAGCGCTACATTCTGCGTATTCGTACCCTGACCAAAGCGGTAGCCGAAGCCTATTACGCCTCCCGCGAGGCGCTGGGCTTCCCTTTGTGTGCCAAAAATGTGTGCAATAAGAAAGAGAGCTAAGAGGCAGCCATGACTGACAAGACTTTTTTGGTGGAAATCGGCACGGAAGAGCTGCCGCCGAAGGCTCTCCGTAATCTGGCGGAATCTTTCGCCGCTAACTTTACCGCCGAGCTGGATGCCGCCGGCCTGACGCACGGCGAGGTGAAATGGTTTGCCGCGCCGCGCCGTCTGGCGTTGAAAGTGGCGAACCTAAGCGCCGCGCAGCCGGATCGTGAAATAGAAAAACGCGGCCCGGCGATAGCGCAGGCGTTTGACGCTTCCGGCAAGCCGACCAAAGCGGCCGAAGGCTGGGCGCGCGGCTGCGGTATCGCGGTCGATCAGGCTGAACGTCTGAAAACCGATAAAGGCGAATGGCTGCTGTACCGCGCGCAGGTGAAAGGCAAGCAGGCGCAGGCGCTGCTGACGGACATGGTCAGCGTTTCGCTGTCTAAGCTGCCGATCCCGAAACTGATGCACTGGGGCGATAAAGACACCCAGTTTGTGCGTCCGGTGCATACCGTTACTCTGCTGCTGGGCGATGAACTGATCCCGGGGCAGGTGCTGGGGATTGACGCCGCCCGCACCATTCGCGGTCACCGCTTCATGGGCGAGGCGGAATTCACTATCGAGAACGCCGATCAATATCCTGACATCCTGCTGGAGCGCGGCAAGGTGGTGGCGGATTACGAGGCGCGTAAAGCCAAAATCAAAGCGGATGCCGAAGAGGCCGCCCGCAACATCGGCGGCAACGCCGATCTGAGCGACAGTCTGCTGGAAGAAGTGGCCTCGCTGGTGGAATGGCCGGTGGTGCTGACCGCCAAATTTGAAGAAAAATTCCTGGCCGTGCCGGCGGAAGCGCTGGTGTATACCATGAAGGGCGACCAGAAATACTTCCCGGTTTATGACGACGACGGCAAGCTGCTGCCGAACTTTATTTTCGTCGCCAACATTGAATCCAGCGATCCGCAGCAAATCATCGCCGGTAACGAAAAAGTGGTGCGGCCGCGTCTGGCGGATGCGGAGTTCTTCTTCAATACCGACCGGAAAAAGCGGCTGGAAGATCATTTGCCGCGGCTGGAAACCGTGTTGTTCCAGCAACAGCTCGGCTCATTACGCGATAAAACCGACCGTATTCAGGCGTTGGCGGGTTGGGTAGCCGAGCAGATCGGCGCCGATGTGAATCACGCCACCCGCGCGGGACTGCTGTCCAAGTGCGATCTGATGACCAACATGGTGTTTGAGTTTACCGACACGCAGGGCGTGATGGGCATGCACTATGCGCGTCATGACGGCGAGGCGGAAGATGTCGCCGTTGCGCTGAATGAACAGTATCAGCCGCGCTTCGCCGGCGACGATTTGCCGTCTTCCCCGGTGGCCTGCGCGCTGGCGATTGCCGACAAGATGGATTCGCTGGCGGGGATTTTCGGCATCGGGCAGCACCCGAAAGGGGATAAAGACCCGTTTGCGTTGCGTCGCGCGGCGTTAGGGGTATTGCGTATCATCGTCGAGAAGCAACTGCCGCTGGATCTGCAAACCCTGACGGAAGAAGCGGTGCGCCTGTATGGCGACAAGCTGACCAATGCCAAGGTGGTGGATGAGGTGATTGAGTTTATGCTCGGTCGTTTCCGCGCCTGGTATCAGGAAGAGGGTCACAGCGTGGATACCATTCAGGCGGTGCTGGCGCGCCGTCCGACCCGCCCGGCGGATTTCGATGCGCGGGTGAAAGCGGTAAGCCATTTCCGTACCCTGGACGCTTCCGCCGCGCTGGCGGCCGCCAACAAGCGCGTGTCCAATATTCTGGCGAAATCCAGCGATACGCTGAATGAGCGCGTGAATGCGGCGGTGCTGAAAGACCCGGCGGAAATCAAATTGGCGACGTATCTGGTGGTACTGCGCGACAAGCTGGAGCCGCTGTTCGCCGAAGGTCGTTATCAGGAAGCGCTGGTTGAGCTGGCCGAGCTGCGCGAACCGGTGGATGCCTTCTTCGAGCAGGTTATGGTGATGGACGAAAATGAGTCTGTGCGCGTGAATCGCCTGACCTTGCTTGATGCGCTGCGCAATCTGTTCCTGAAAGTGGCGGATATTTCGCTGTTGCAGTAACGTTTACGGCGTTCCCTCTTCACGATGCGGGGGGAACGTCATTTTTCGGCGCAGTGGTTTTATCTTTCTGCTCTGCTTTTAATTGGTTTAGCAGTCCTTCAATGCCAATGCGGTAAATGGTGTCAATCAGCGCGTTTTTATCTTCATTTGTCAGACGGCGGAAAATGGCCTCCAGTTCTTTGCTGGCGTCATTGTCATTGCCGGCCTGCGGCGCGTCTTCCCTTGCCTGATACGTTGTCCCGCTTTCATCTTTCGAACTTTTATTCGAGTTGTCGTTGCCCGTAGCCAACCAGGCGAGCGATACGCCACAGGCTTCGGCGACGAGCGCAAGGCTGTCCAGCCCCGGATAAATCTTTCCCTGAACATACTTGCGAATCGTTGTTTCGGATAAACCGCTACGCCGTGATAGCTCCATGTTACTGATTCCATTCATAGCGATTTTCAGCCGCTCACCAAATCGGTGAATAGACTGTTTTTCTATGACGGACTCCCGGTCATGTTTTGCATCGTATTCGTCGTTTTGTCGCGCTTCCGCCATGCAAAATACTCCCTTCGAATTAAAAGTATATTTACCGTCACAAAAATTCGATATAAGGGCTTGATATAGTCTTTTTGTTCGGATAATGTTTGTCTATACCCAGGCGTTAATGGGGATAACTATAGATAAACGTTAGAGAATCACACAATACCGGCCATTAAACAAGATTGGTTCGATGGGTTATTGCCGCCAATTATATAAGAATGCCCGGATGTGTGGATACTGAGCGCAGCCAACGCACCTGTAGCTTGAAGTATGACGGGTATAAAGGGGAATTTAATAGGCTGATGTCTGATTCATCAGTCCGTATTGACTCGCATATAAAATTAATCTTTTCGTTCATTTCAACAGGGAAGGAAATAAACCTTTTGGTGGAGATGTTATGACTTCCTGAATTTCATTCTTTATAAGGAAAATAATGTGTCTATTTTTACACCGGCAAAGCATAAAGATCTATTACCCAGGTCAGAAATAGATAAAGAGTATAAAAAGATCCGATATCAAGTTTTTTTAGCTACGTTTTTTGGGTACGCCGCTTTTTATCTTTTAAGGAAAAACTACAGTCTGGCTATTCCTTACATGATAGAAGATTACGGTTATACCAAAGCTTCGCTAGGTATCTCCCTGACGTTGCTTTCCATTGCTTATGGAATAAGCAAGTTTATTATGGGAAGCGTTTCCGATCGATCCAATCCTAAATATTTTGCCACGACGGGGCTATTAATCAGCGCGCTTATCTGTATGATTTTTGGACTCATGCCGGGCGTCATGGCGAGTATCCCGATCATGTGCGTATTAAGTTTCATGAATGGTTGGGCGCAAGGGATGGGCTATCCTCCCTATGCGAAAACCATGGTGACCTGGTTTTCACAAAAAGAACGCGGGAAATGGTGGTCATGGTGGAACGTTTCTCACAATTTGGGCGGCGGACTTATCGCACCATTAGCCACACTGGGGATTTTTTTATTTAGTACATGGCACAGTATCTTTTTCTTTCCTGCGGTCATCGCCATAATAATTGCCGTGGTTACTTTCTTTTTAATGAAAGATACGCCGCAGTCTTGCGGGTTGCCGCCTATAGACGTTTATAAAAAAGAAAATGTGGAAAATGCGTCTTGCCAATTATCGTCGGATTTATCGCATAAAGAGATATTCGTTAAGTATGTACTGAAAAATAAATATCTTTGGTATATCGCGGTCGCCAATATTTTCGTTTATTTTATTCGTTATGGCGTAGTTGACTGGGCGCCGACCTATCTGTCCGAAGTAAAAGGTTTTAGTAAAGAGAATTCAAGATGGGCATATTTCCTGTATGAGTGGGCGGGGATACCGGGCATGCTGGTTAGCGGTTATTTAAGCGATCTGGCGTTTAAAGGGAAAAGAGCGCCGGCAACCATGCTCTTTATGGTCGGGGTGCTGATTGCCATTCTGGTTTACTGGTTTAATCCTCCCGGAAAGCCGCTGATTGATAATATCAGCCTGGTCGCCATTGGTTTTCTGATCTACGGCCCTGTCATGATGATCGGCCTACAGGCCGCCGATCTGGTTCCCAGAGAGGCGACGGGAAGCGCTACAGGGTTAACGGGCTTGCTTGGTTATCTTATCGGTTCTGCCTGCGCCGGCGTATTTATGGGGTTTGTCGTCGATATTGCCGGGTGGAGCGGCGGATTTATCACATTAATCCTCTCTTGCCTCCTGGCTATCGTATTTTTATGTTTAACGCTAAGAAAATAGCACGACTTGTCTGACAACGCGGATGCAACCGGGGATAACCAGGTCTGCCGTTTTTGCCGGCGGCTGATATTCTTGCATGATAACCGCGGCACTAAATCAATACCGAAGGTCAGCGGCGTTCGGTATTGATTGTTTAACACGCTAATATAAATTAAATATCATTCCATTAACGGTTTTTGTTAATTAATATTTCATCCTGTCAACATAATGATAATTATTTTTACGTGCCTGGATGACACCGATGATGTGAATTATAACCATGAAAATACTGCTGTTTTTATTCTATTTCATTTTTTATGAAATAGAATAAAGATCACAATTATCATTTAATATCAGGTTTATACTAAAAATAAATTCAGATTACGTCTGATGTCAGTGAAAGTATAAATGAAATAAATAATATCATGATTTTATTTGGTTTGTTTATTTCAACCCGGTATCAACGCGCAAGGGAGAGTAACCGGGTCATTCAATGAAGCCAACGCATATGCATCTGAAAGAGATATTTTATTTATTGATCGCCAGACAGAGGAATAGTCCTGTTGTTGATCGGCCAGGACAAAAAAGAATGAAAATAATCTACTCTGCATAATTCGAGGGGCTGGAAGTGGCGGATAGAAAATTCCACGCACCGGCAACTTGAAGTATGACGAGTATAACCCGGTAAGGTGAACCGATAGCATCGTGACTCTCTGTCAGCTGTAGAACAGTTTATATAGCTTATTATTAATTACAGGAGTTCATTATGAGTGCGATTAACTTTTCTATTCCGCGTGACATCACCTACGGTGAAAATGCGATGGAGCGGCTCGCCACCTTACGCGGCAGCCGGGCGGCCCTTGTGACCGGCGGCAGTTCCATGAAGCGGCACGGTTTTCTGGCCCAGGCCGAGAAACTGCTCAATCAGGCTGGAATGGACTGCCTGCTGATTGATAACGTCGAGCCGAATCCCTCGGTGGCGACGGTGCAGCGCGGCGCCAAAGCGATGCTGGAATTCCAGCCGGACTGGATCGTGGCGATCGGCGGCGGCTCCGCTATCGACGCGGCGAAAGTCATGTGGTGTTTCTATGAGCATCCGCATCTGACGCTGGCGGATATCCTGCCTGTCGGTTCGATGCCGCCGCTGCGCAACAAGGCCAAATTCGTGGCCATTCCTTCCACCAGCGGTTCGGCTTCGGAAATCACCGCCTTTTCCGTGATTACCGATACGGAAAGCCATATTAAATACCCCATCGTCGCCGCGGATATGGTGCCGGATATCGCTATCCTCGATCCGGCTATTCCGGCAACCTGTCCGCCGCACATTACGGCGCATTCGGGCATGGATGTGTTGACTCATGCGCTGGAAGCCTATGTGTCTACCGCGGCGACCTCGTTTACCGACCCTTACGCGCTGGAGGCCATTCGGCTGGTGTTTGAGAATCTGGAAACCGCTTATCTGTCGCCGGACAATATGCAGGCCCGTTTCCACATGCATAACGCCTCGGCGCTGGCGGGCATCGCTTTTACCAACGCCTCTCTGGGGATTATTCATTCGCTGGCGCATAAGATTGGCGGCGAATTCGGCGTTACCCACGGTCTGGCCAACGCGATAATGCTGCCGTACGTGATTCAGTTTAATCGCCACTGGACCAGTAAATATCAACAGATTGAGAAGCGTTTCGGCATCATCAATCTGGCCAGCGCCATTCGGGATCTGAACCATCGGCTTAATATTCCCGATACGTTCCGTGAGTGCGATGAAGTGGATTTCAGCGAAGAAAAATTCAATAAGGTGCTCGATCGTATGAGTCAGAACGCGCTGGAAGACCCTTGTACGCTGACCAATCCCGGCAATCCGCAAGTAGAAGATATGAAGGAACTGTATACCGTCTCCTATTACGGCAATTAATCTCCGTCCGCGCTAACAACCAACGTCCGGGAGCGGTTTTCCGCTCGCGGACGTTTTTTATTTACCTATCCTGCTGTTCAAACGCGGTTTGCAGTGCTGATACCAGCAGATCGCAACCGGCTTTATCAATCACCAGCGGCGGCGCGAGCACCAGTTTCGGGCCAACCGGGCGAACCACCGCCCCCGCATCGCGGGTTGCCTCGGCGATACGAAAAGCCAGATTATTATCGGCCGCCAGGGAGGCTTTCGTCGTTTTATCTTCAACCAGATCAAGCGCGATCATCAACCCTTTGCCGCGCACGTCGCCAACGGAGGGAAAGCGCTGTTCGAAGGATTGCAGCCGGCCCAGTAAATATTCCCCCATATGCGCCGCGTTAGCCGGCAAGTTTTCGTTCTCCACAATATCCAGCACCGCCAGCCCGGCCGCGCAGGCCAGCGGATGGCCGCCATAGGTGTAACCCGTCATCAGCAGGCCGCGGGCATCACGATTTTCCAGATAGACGGATTCAATACGCTGGTTGAACACGGTGGCCGAGAGCGGTACATAGCCCGCCGTCAGGGCTTTGGCGAACACCATGATATCGGGTTTGACGCCCCAGCCGCGGGAGCCGAACATCGAACCGCTGCGGCCGAAGCCGGTCACGACTTCATCGGCAATCAACAGTACGCCGTACCTGTCGCACACTTCCCGCACCAAAGGCCAGAAGTTGGCTGGCGGAACAATGACGCCGCCCGCGCCCTGTATCGGCTCCGCGATAAACGCCGCGATGGTTTGCGGGCCGTAGTAAAGAATATCACGCTCCAACTGTGCGGCGACCAGCTTGCCCAGCTCAATGGGATCGTCGCAGTTCCAGGGATTGCGATAGAGCCACGGTGATTCAATCTGGGTGCAGCCCTCCAGCATGGGGCCATAGTTCAGGCGATAAACCGGCAGCCCGGACACCGAGGTTCCCCCCATATGGACGCCGTGATAGGCGTTTTTCAGCGAAATAAAACGGGTGCGCTGAGGTTCGCCTTGCAATATCCAATATTGTCGCGCGACCTTTAGCGCCGTCTCCACGCCATCCGACCCGCCCATGCCGTAAAGTACGCGGCTCATGTTCTCTTGCCGGGTCATCTGGATGAGCCTGTTCGCCAGCTTTTCCGCCGCCGGGTGGCTCACGCCGTCAAACAACTGGTAGTAAGCCAGCTCATCCATCTGTTTGGCGATGGCGGCTTTCACTTCCGGGCGGTTATGGCCGACGTTGACGCACCACAGTCCCGCAAAGCCATCCAGCATTTTCCGGCCTTTGTCGTCCCAGACAAACACACCGTCGCCCTTGACGATGCGTAGCGGATCGCGGCCCGACCAGTCGTTAGGGTGGGCCATGGGGTGCCAGAAGCGGTAACCGCTATTCCCGGCGGAGGTGTTCGGCATAGTCATAGCAATACTCCGTGAAAAGTTATTAAAGATTTTCGACGATTTGACCTACTCGCGAGTAGCGCTGCGGATTCAGACGGCGCAAAAAATGCGCGCCCAGAAAGCCGCCCAATGCGACGATCAGCACCAGATAAGGCAGGGATGAAACCACGGGGGAGGCGGAGCCGCTCAATACGTCAAGGTTGCCGACCACCATGATCAGCGCCGCCGACATGCCGATCGCCGAGATAACGGGGGCAATCAGCCGGCTCCACAGGGAAACCCGCAGTGATGAGTGGCGCAGGAAATACACCACCACCGCGACGGAAACGCAAAGCTGCAACAGCAGAATCGACATGCTGCCCAACGCAGACGCCCAGGCAAAGACGTGCGCCATCGGGTCGAGCCGGGCGAGGGCGAACAGCGCCGTTGCGCAAAACATAAAGACGCCCTGCGTAATGCTTGCCACATAGGGCGTTTGGTGCCTCGGGTGCGTTTTCGCCATTTTCGACCACGCCAGGCCGTCGCGGCTGATGGCGAATAAATAACGTGAAAGGGTATTGTGAAACGCCTGCGCCGCCGCAAAAAGACTGGTCAGCAGCAGGACGGACATCACATGGATCGCCCAGGGCCCTAATACGCTCTCCGTTACGCTAAAGACGAACATGCCCGGATCCTTTGCCGCCATCGCCGCGATGTTCGCCGAACCGGCATACTGCACGAACGCCCAGCCGGTCAGGGCGAAAAAGGCGGTAATCAACGTCACCGCCAACAGCGTGGCGCGAGGGATGACTTTGCCCGGTTCACGGCACTCTTCCGAGTAAATCGCCGTGGCTTCGAATCCGACAAAAGAGCAGATGGCGAATATCATGGCGATCCCGATATCGCCATGAAAGACGGTTGCCAGGCTGAATGAACTTAACTCGAAGGCGATCGGCCGCGTGAAGATAGCGACATCCGTCAGCAGCACAATACCGACTTCCAGCAGCATCAAGACCCCAAGCACTTTACCGCCCAGCTCGACCTTGGCGATGCCGAGCGCCACCACCAGAATCTGCATGGCCAGCGAGAACAGCCACCAGGGAATAGCCACCCCGGTTTGAACGTGAAGGAACTGCGAGAAAAAGAAGCCGAACATGGCCGTGACGGCAAGCTGTATCGCCGTATAGGCCAGCAGGGCGATGCTTAATCCGGCGATGCCGCAGCGGGTACCCAGTCCCTGGGCGATATACGCGTAAAACGCGCCGGCATTGACCACGTAGCGGCTCATGGCGATGAATCCGAAGCTGAAAACGATCAGCAATATCCCTGCCAGAACGTATACGCCCGGTACGCCGGCGCCGTTTCCCGCCATAAACGCGACGGGCAATCCCCCGATAACCCCGGTTAACGGCGAGGCGGCCGCAATGACGAAAAAGATGATCGACCACAGTCCGAGACTGCCTTTCTGAAGCTGATTTTTTTGCGGATATCGATTTTCTTGCGGAAAATTGTGCTTTGCCATGTTCCCGTCCCCTTGCTGATGGATCATGGCCAGTCTATGAAGCTGTGGGACGTTGCCGTTATCGAAATCTGGCAAACATTTCAGCCGGGGCAGCGAATGGCTTTAAGGGTCTGCGACGGCAGTTCGCCGAACAAACGTTTATAGTCGACGGTAAATTGAGACAGGTGCCAAAACCCCCATTTTGAAGCGATCTCGCTGATATTCGAGGCTTCATTACCCATAACCAGCATCCTTTTCACGCCGTTCAGCCGCATGTTTTTGAGAAAAACGGCCGGACTTTGCCCGGTCACCGTCTCAAAACAGTTCTGTAACGTGCGGCGGGAAGTGTGCGTGATAAGGCATAGCTCATCCATGGTCAGCGGCCGGTCCCGGTTGGCTATCAGCGCTTCCTGCGCTTTAGCCACAACGCGCTGCGCTTTCTGGCGCGAATGTTTTACCGCCGGGGGATGCTTGCCGATTACATCGAAAAAGGCGAACGCCAAGCCTCTGATGTCGCTCTTGAACTGAAGTCTGGCCTGCTTTTCCGCCATCTGTAGCGGATGCTCTATCATGCTGTGGAGCACTGCCGTTATCTGTTGCCTGATGCGAGACGCCAACGCATCGTTCCTGACGGCGTAAACGGCGTGCGGTAATTCATCGATCATATCGGGGATCAGGGAAAGCGGGATGCTTAATACCTGCAATGACGAGTATTCAGGCGTTTGCAGCATCAATTCGCCGCGCTTGTAAGACCAGGTCACATCCTGCAGCGTCAGATTTTTTCCCATCCAGCGCGTATCGCCCGACAGGGCGTTGAATACCCCTAAACAGAGCGTATCCGCGCGGCCTTCACCGCTTTGAAACACCGATTGCGACAGCCGCTCTTCGTAAAATTGCACGCCATCCAGCCAGGCTTCTTTAATCTCGCCTTCGAATCGGCCCTGAGAAATCTGGTCGTAGCGTAATGACCAGTCAGTAAGGAGTTGACTATGCTGGGCCAGCTCTTGAATATGCGAGGCGCAACGGAAACCATTCTGCTGACTGGAATAAGAAGTGAGTTCCATAATCTGTCCTTACCTGAAAAAGAGGGTAAAAAAGATCAGCAAAAATCAAGCCATGAAAATATCGAAATCTGGCAGAATTTTAATCTGTGAAACAAGAAACGACGGGATATTGATTCAAACCCACGCTTAATTAAGGTCTAAATCTATTGCCTTCTTAATATGCCGAAATAAAACCCGCGTTCCCGTTGCACCAATATAGGTGAATTGCTCATTTTTGAAGCACCCATTCCCCTGACGCTCCCGTCCGCTATTATTTTGACGCGCCCGCGCGGCAAGCGTAGCGGGGTGTTCACCGCTTTTCGCCCTGCGGCATGAACCGACTGATTCGACTATGCTTACGGTTATCTGAAATAGGCTTGCGGCGGGTTCTCTCTGTGAAGATCGCGACGCCTGGCAAGCATGCAAAACAAGGGGATGGAATGAAAGGGTTGATGGAATCTCACTCACGCTGGCTGTTGCCGGTTCTGATGTTTTTTATGGCGCTGCAACTGGCCGCCTGCGGCGATTCCGAGGCCGACCAGCGCAAAGCGTTCGTCGGTTTTCTGCAAAATATTCATTTGCCGCAGGATGGGAAATTACCTGTATTGACGGAAGAGCAAAAGACCCAATTCGGACCTTTTGTTAACGATTACGCTATTTTAACCACTTTTTCCCAGCAGTTCGATCAAGCGGTGGCGGGCAGCCTGACGCCGATGCTGGATCAGGTTTCCCGTATTCGCGTACCGCAGGATTATCTGTTGCAGCGCGATAATCTTCGCCAGTCCGCCGCCGCGGTAAACCTGCTGGGACAGCAGATTCAGACGGCCAAGTCGCAGGCAGACAATGCGCTGCGCCAGCTCAAACAGCCGGAAGAGCTACAGGTTATCTATCATCGACTGTACGCGCAGGTCGTTACGCAGCCGACCAATGTCTTACTGCCAATCATTCCCGGCGCCATCTCGTTTGTACAAAGTCTGATTCAGGTAGGCGACTACCTCGAAGCGCAGGGCGATCAGGCGATCTTTAACGGCGATTCGGTGCAATTCCGTACGCCGCAGCAGGTTGCTCAATATAACGGCATGGTGGCGGCGCTCGCGGTTCAACAACAGAGTTTGATGAGTGCGTTGAATGGCGCGGTAAAGCGTTAGAATGTTCCGTGCTCCTGATTTGGCGTTCAGCCGAAAATAAATTGTGATTTATCTCTCATAAGCGATACAAAAGCATGTTGCGGAATTGTGATTCTTGTCACATCTCCGCTAACGTGTGAATGCGCAATATTTGTCCAAAATCCCGTCTTTTGTGAACTCCATCACTAATTTGTGACTCACATGTTTTTCAAATGTGTGATATTTGTCACAAATTTCCCTTCGATTGCTAAGTGAAAACAGAATGCTAGAGTCCGATCTGCATACGGGGATCGGACGGAAATTACTCACTCCGTCTCACGAAAATGACCACGCGCTCTCAACGTCAGCGCGTTCAACAGGAGTGTGTTTTTATGCTTTCACCAGACATCAAGATCAAGGTTCAGAACTTTGGTCGCTTTCTTAGCAACATGGTGATGCCCAACATCGGCGCATTTATCGCCTGGGGTATTATTACCGCGCTGTTTATTCCTACCGGTTGGCTTCCCAACGAAACGCTGGCGAAACTGGTCGGCCCCATGATCACCTATCTGCTGCCGTTGCTGATTGGTTATACCGGCGGCCGTCTGGTGTTTGGCGAACGCGGCGGCGTGGTCGGCGCCATCACCACCATCGGGGTGATCGCCGGGACCGATATCCCGATGTTCATGGGAGCGATGATTGCCGGTCCGTTGGGAGGGTGGGCGATTAAGCGCTTCGACACGCTGGTTGACGGCAAAATCAAAAGCGGTTTTGAAATGCTGGTCAACAACTTCTCTGCCGGCATCATCGGTATGCTGCTGGCGATCCTGTCGTTTCTGGCTATCGGTCCGCTGGTCGAGGTGTTCTCGCAGGCGCTGGCCGCCGGCGTTAACGTGATGGTGCGCAACAGCCTGTTGCCGTTGACCTCTATCTTCGTCGAACCGGCAAAAATTCTGTTCCTGAACAACGCCATCAACCACGGTATCTTCTCGCCGCTGGGCATTCAGCAGGCGACGGAAACCGGCAAATCCATCTTCTTCCTGATTGAAACCAACCCTGGCCCCGGTCTGGGCGTACTGGTCGCGTATATGCTTTTTGGCCGCGGCAACGCCAAAGAGTCCGCTCCGGGCGCGGCCATCATCCACTTTTTTGGCGGTATCCACGAAATCTACTTCCCCTACGTGCTGATGAATCCGCGCCTGATCATCGCCGTTATCCTCGGCGGCATGACCGGCGTATTCACGCTGAGCCTGCTGGGCGGCGGCCTGATTTCTCCGGCGTCTCCGGGCTCTATTCTGGCTGTGCTCGCCATGACGCCGAAAGGCGCTTATTTCGCCAACCTGACGGCCATTGTGGCGGCATTCGCCGTCTCTTTCGTAGTTGCCGTGGTTCTGCTGAAAAGCACGAAAAACAAACCTGAAGAAGACCTCGACGAAGCGACTCGGCGCGTGCAGGCGTTGAAATCGTCGACCAAAGGCGCGGATAGCGTCAGTACCGGCGTCAGCGGCGATTTAAGCACCGTGCGTAAAATCATCGTTGCCTGCGACGCCGGCATGGGCTCCAGCGCTATGGGCGCCGGCGTGCTGCGCAAAAAAGTGCAGGATGCCGGGCTGGCGAATGTCTCCGTCACCAACAGCGCCATCAATAACCTGCCGCCGGATGTCGATCTGGTCATTACCCACCGCGATCTTACCGAACGCGCATTGCGCCATGCGCCGCAGGCTCAGCACATCTCGCTGACCAACTTCCTCGATAGCCAACTGTATGGCGATCTGGTCGCCCGTCTGGTCGCCGCGCAGGGCAGCGCTTCTCCGGCGCCGGCAACCGCGGCCGCCAAACCGGATGTCGTCGGTGAAGGGGCCACGCTGTTCCAGCTTGGCGCCGCCAATGTCTTCCTCAACCAACAGGCCGCAAGCAAAGAACAGGCTATCCGTTTTGCCGGTGAGCAACTGGTGAAAGGCGGTTACGTGGAGCCGGCCTACGTCGATGCGATGTTGGAGCGTGAAGAACTGACGTCAACCTATCTGGGCGAATCCATCGCGGTGCCGCACGGGACGATCGAAGCCAAAGACCAGGTGCTGAAAACCGGCGTGGTCTTCTGTCAGTACCCCGACGGCGTGCGCTTCGGCGAGAGCGACGATGACGTCGCGCGCCTGGTTATCGGTATTGCCGCCCGGAATAACGAACACATTCAGGTGATTACCAGCCTGACCAATGCGCTGGACGACGAATCCGTGATTGAGCGTCTGACGCATACCCAGAACGTACAGGATGTGCTCGACCTGCTGTCGGGCAAAAAGAGCGCCTGAAACGGTGACGCCGCCTGCGGGCGGCCTCTTATCAGAATGTTGTTTTAAAAGGGTAAAGCATGATGAAAGCATTACATTTTGGTGCTGGTAATATCGGTCGCGGGTTCATCGGTAAACTGTTGGCTGACGCCGATACCGAACTGACCTTTGCGGATGTTAATCAGCCGCTGTTGGATGCGTTGAATAGCCGTAATAGCTATCAGGTACGCATCGTGGGCGAACAAACGCGGCTCGATGCCGTCAGCAATGTCAGCGCCGTTCACAGCGGCAGTCAGGACGCGGTGGCGCTGATCGCCGAGGCCGATCTGGTCACCACGGCCGTCGGGCCGCAAATTCTGGAAAAGATCGCCGGAACCATCGCGCAGGGGCTGGTGAAACGTCGCGCCGACGGCAACGAGCGTCCGTTGAACATTATCGCCTGCGAGAATATGGTGCGCGGCACCAGCCAGCTTAAACAGCATGTGCTGAAGCTGTTGCCGGCCGACCAGCGGCAGTGGGTTGAGGAACATGTGGGATTCGTCGATTCCGCCGTCGACCGTATCGTCCCGCCTGCCGAAGCCGGCGGCGGCGATATCCTGGCCGTTACGGTGGAAACCTTCAGCGAATGGATCGTCGACCAGACTCAGTTCAAGGAAACGCCGCCGGCCATTCCGGGGATGGAGCTGACCGATAACCTGATGGCGTTTGTCGAGCGCAAACTGTTTACGCTGAACACCGGCCATGCCATCACCGCCTATCTGGGTCAGTTGGCGAAACGGCAGACGGTACGTGACGCCATTCTTGACCCGAAGATACGCGCCGTGGTTAAAGGCGCGATGGAAGAGAGCGGCGCCGTATTGATTCAACGTTACGGTTTCGATCCTGAGAAACACGCGGCCTATATCGATAAAATTCTCAGCCGCTTTGAAAACCCTTACCTGCATGATGATGTTGAACGTGTGGGACGCCAGCCCCTGCGTAAACTGAGCGCGGGCGACCGGCTGATTAAGCCGCTGCTGGGGACGCTGGAATATCAATTGCCGCATGATAATCTGATCACCGGCATTGCCGCGGCGATGCATTTCCGCAGCGAGCAGGATCCGCAAGCGCGGGAGTTAGCCGCATTACTGGAAAAACTGGGGCCGCAGGCGGCGCTGGCGCAGATTTCCGGTCTGGATGCGGAGAGTGAAGTTGTCGCCCGGGCGGTGAGTGTGTATAACGCCATGCAGTAATCGGCGCGCGATCCCTGGTTGCGTTCAGTACCGTTGATGTTTGGAACTGGTGATGCCGGGCATAACCGACATCACCGTATCCGTCGGTAAGTCAGGTTACCGGATTGGAGATAATCGGTGTACGGATTAGCGCAATGGAAGTGACGATGGAAGAAACACAGGCGTTTGAAAACCGGGTTCTTGAATCACTCAATTCGGCCTCCACGGTACGTGATTTCATGCTCCGGGCCGCCGAGTTATTAGCTGAAGCGGTCAGTATTCTGATGTCGCAGGTATTCCGCAAGGATGACTATGCCGTTAAATATGCGGTTGAACCGCTGATGACGGGAACCGGCCCGCTGGGGGATCTGTGCGTGCGTCTCAAGCTGATTTACGGGTTAGGGATGATCAGCCGTAAAGAGTATGAGGATGCCGAATTGCTGCTGGCGTTGAGCGACGAATTGGCGCACGACGAGCATAATTATCATTTTACCGACGATGAAATTCTTGGCCCGATTGGCGAATTGCACTGCGTCAGCGTATTGCCCGCCGAGCCGCCATTGCCCGCCGCCGCTGCCGATAACGTATTGATCGGCATGCAACAACAGCGTTATCAGCAGATGATTCGTTCCACGCTGGTGTTATCGCTCACGGAATTGATTTCCCGGATTAGCTTGAAAAAAGCCTTTTAGCCGAGGTTTCCTTCCCCTTGACCACTGCACCTGCGACACGGTTTCGTGTATGCTTGCACCCGCATGATTCTCCCATGATACAGGTTTATACGTTATGAAAGAGCAGGAAAAAACAGAAATTAAACGCCTTAGCGATCAATTGGATAAGTTGAATCGTAAGCAGATCTCCCTGCTTGAACAGGGCGATGCCGAAGCGATAGCGCTTAATCTGGAAGCATGCGAGAAGCTGGCGGCGGAAATTGAACGCCTGCGCAATGTGAGGGAGCAGAAACTCAGCCAGGAAGCGAAAAAGCTGGCCCGTTTGCCATTTAGCCGCGCCATCAGCAAAAAAGAGCAGGCGAATCTGGGCGCGCTGAAGAAAAGCGTACGCGGATTGGTGGTGGTGCATCCCATGACGGCGCTGGGACGCGAAATGGGTTTGCAAGAGATGACGGGTTACGCGCCCAAAGCATTTTAACCCGCCGCTCCGTCTCTGCCGCTACCTTGTTATCCCCGTTAATACTCCGGCACCCAGTTAACCCCTCGTCATCCCCGTTAACTCCTCGTCATCCCCGCGGTAGTAGGCGGGGATCGCCGGCTGAAACCGTAGACAGCCATTGGCTGATTCCCGCCTACGCGAGAATGACGGTGGGGAGGCATCTCTGCCGCAACCTTGTTATCCCCGTTAATACTTCGGCACCCTGTTAACCCCTCGCCATTCCCGTTAACGCCGCGACATCCCCGTTAACTCCTCGTCATCCCCGCGGCAGTCGGCGGGGATCGCTTGCTGAAACCGTAGATAGCCATTGACTGATTCCCGCCTACGCGAGAATGACGGTGGGGAGGCATCTCTGCCGCTACCTTATTATCCCCGTAATACTTCGGCGCCCAGTTAACCCCTCGCCATTCCCGTCAACACTGCGTCATCCCCGTTAACTCCTCGTCATCCCCGCGGCAGTAGGCGGGGATCGCCGGCTGAAACCGTAGACAGTCATTGACTGATTCCCGTCTACGCGAGAATGACGGTGGGGATGTGTCTCTGCCGCAACCTTGTTATCCCCGTTAATACTCCGGCACCCAGTTAACGCCTCGCCATTCCCGTTAACTCCTCGTCATCCCCGCGGTAGTCGGCGGGGATCGCCGGCTGAAACCGTAGACAGTCATTGACTGATTCCCGTCTACGCGAGAATGACGGTGGGGATGTGCCTCTGCCGCAACCTTGTTATCCCCGTTAATACTCCGGCACCCAGTTAACGCCTCGCTATTCCCGTTAACACTGTGTCATCCCCGTTAACTCCTCGTCATCCCCGCGGTAGTAGGCGGGGATCGCCAGCTGAAACCGTAGACAGCCATTGACTGATTCCCGCCTACGCGAGAATGACGGTGGGGAGGCGTCTCTGCCGCAACCTTGTTATCCCCGTTAATACTCCGGCACCCAGTTAACCCCTCGTCATCCCCGTTAACTCCTCGTCATCCCCGCGGCAGTAGGCGGGGATCGCCAGCTGAAACCGTAGACAGCCATTGACTGATTCCCGCCTACGCGAGAATGACGGTGGGGAGGCGTATCTGCCGCTACCTTATTATCCCCGTAATACTTCGGCGCCCAGTTAACCCCTCGCCATTCCCGTCAACACTGCGTCATCCCCGTTAACTCCTCGTCATCCCCGCGGTAGTCGGCGGGGATCGCCTGCTGAAACCGTAGACAGTCATTGACTGATTCCCGCCTACGCGAGAATGACGGTGGGGAGGCGTATCTGCCGCTACCTTATTATCCCCGTTAATACTTCGGCACCCTGTTAACGCCTCGTCATCCCCGCGGCAGTAGGCGGGGATCGCCGGCTGAAACCATAGACAGTCATTGACTGATTCCCGCCTACGCGAGAATGACGGTGGGAATGACGCCGGGCGCCGTTTATTCGTCCTCCGGCGGTTTGCGGACGTTACTGTTTAAAACCCAACTGCGGCGATGGGCGGGAAAGCGCGATGCCGGCCGGCGAGTCATCGTCCTGTGCGTTCGCCAGTCGAAATACGGAAACCGCCTGTTTGAGCAACGCGGCCTGCTCTTCCAGCGAATCCGCCGCCGCGGAGGACTGTTGAACCAGCGCGGCATTCTGCTGGGTGGTGCTGTCCATTTCCACAATCGCCTGATTGATCTGCGTAATTCCCCGGCTCTGTTCATCCGACGCGGTGGCGATCTCGCCCATAATGCTATGTACCTGGGTCACAGAGGTGACGATATCATTCATCGTTTTACCCGCGTTGCCGACCAGCGTTGCCCCGTGGCTCACCTGTTCGACGGATTCGGCGATCAGGCTGGCGATTTCTTTGGCCGCCTGCGAACTGCGCTGCGCCAGATTGCGAACTTCGCTGGCGACCACGGCGAATCCCCGGCCTTGCTCGCCCGCGCGGGCGGCTTCAACGGCGGCGTTCAGGGCCAGAATATTGGTCTGGAAAGCGATGCCGTTAATCACCGAGGTGATCTCCGCGATACGTCGGGAGCTGTGCTCAATCTCCGTCATGGTTTTCACCACGTTATTCACCTGCTCGCCGCCTTGTTTCGCCGTTTGGGAGGCGTTGATCACCAGCGTATTGGCGTGATGCGCATTGTCCGCATTTTGTTTTACCGTTGCGGTCAGCTGTTCCATGCTGGCGGCGGTTTGTTCAACGGCGGCGGCCTGTTGCTCGGTACGCGAGGACAGATCGGTGTTGCCGGCGACGATCTCCCTTGAGGCGGTGAAGATCTGGCTAACGCCGATGCGGATCTCATCGATCATATTGTGCAGGTTGGCATTCATCTTCGACATGGCTCTGATGAGCTGGCCCAGCTCATCACGGCGGGTGGTGTCGAGGCTCATGGTAAGATCGCCGGTGGCGATGCGTTCGGCCATATTCAGCGTGTTATGCAGCGGCGTCGTTATCTGGCGTGAGATAAACCAGGAAATCAGCAAGCCAAGGATAAGGGTAATCAGCGCGGTGATACCCATCTGTATCTCGGCCGTGCGGATGTCCTGCTGCGTGAGCTGTAGCTGCTCGTTCAGCAGGGACTTGATGATCAGATTGAGCTGCTCAGCGATATTTTGCAGCTGTTGCGCCTGAGCCAGCTCTTCCCGATAGGCGGGAATATAGGCCATGGCGCGCCCTTCATAAACGCTCAGGGTGTTGAGAACCGGCGTAAGCGTCGCCTTTTGTTCCGCGGTCAGATACGGATGCTGATGCAGCTCATTCAGCGTGGCCTGTGCTTCTTTAATGGCGGCGGCGAGGTTTTCCTGCGCTTCCTCATCGCGCGACAGCAATAAGCCGCGGACATGATAGCGTACGGCCATCAGTTTATAATTCAGTTCGGTAAACAGTAATTGCAGCGCGGTCGCGCTGTAGTCGCTAATTAATTGATCGCCCAATTTTTTTAATGGTTCTTCCGTTTCGGAAATATTCCAGCTTTTCCTGACATTATCTTTTTTGTCGACGGCTTCAATGTAGTTTTGCTGTTTTTGCCGATATTCGGCGATCAGACTTTCTATCTGCGGAAATTTTTCGCTGATGTTTTCCGGCCAGTCCAGTTCTTTGGCGTGAGAGGCATAGGTATTGATTTTATCGATGCTGACATTGTTTTGTTTTATATCTTCAGGGTCATAGGTGGAGCTATAGCGTACGCGATAATATTTTGCCTGATTAATTTCATCATTGATATTGTTGCTTAAGTTCACCTTATCAATGCTTTCTTGTAATTCCTCAATGTGCATGATGCCTGCGCCGGCAATAATGATCGTCATTATTAAGACCAGGAAGAAGCCTAAGCCTAATTTTTTACCGACGTTGATATCTTCGAATTTTATCGCCATTTTTTCTTCCATTATCCCATAAACAGAATACGTTCTCTGGCGCACGCATCACGTTTTATCACGCTGACAATGGAAGGTTGCGCCATAAGATGTCGTGTGAAGTACAACATATCGGTATAAAAACCACGCGATAGAATCACGTATAAATTATCGGCAATAAGTAATAAAACTTTAACATCTTCCGTGACGGCGCGGCGATGAAAAATAGGTATGAAAAACAGAAAGTAAAAAGAAAATAAAAAACCGGAATAACAATTTGTTATTCCGGTTCTGTTATCAAATATGAATTGACGGGTAATTAATGCGGCCGATTATTTTTTCGCTTCCGAGAAACGTTTGGCGGCTTCGTCCCAGTTGACGACGTTCCAGAACGCCTTGATATAGTCAGGACGACGGTTCTGGAATTTCAGGTAGTAAGCGTGTTCCCAGACGTCCAGCGCCACAATCGGATAGCCGGAAGCGCCGGAAATGGCTTCGCCCATCAGCGGGCTATCCTGATTGGCGGTGGAAACAACGTCCAGTTTGCCGTCATCTTTCAGTACCAGCCAGGCCCAGCCGGAGCCAAATCGGGTTGCGGCGGCCTTTTCAAATTTTTCTTTGAAAGCGTCGACGCTGCCGAAATCGCGTTCAATGGCGGCTTTCAGATCGCCGGTCAACGTCGTACCCAGTTTCAGGCCTTTCCAGAACAGGCTATGGTTGGCGTGTCCGCCCACGTTGTTGCGTAAAGCGGTCTTTTTATCCGCCGGTACTTTGTCCAATTGCGCGATCAGTTCTTCCGGCGTCAGTTGTGCGAATTCAGGCAGGGATTCCAGCGCTGCATTAGAATTATTAACGTAGGTCTGATGGTGCTTGGAGTGATGGATTTCCATCGTTTGTTTGTCGAAATGTGGCTCCAGCGCATCATAAGCATAAGGCAGTGGCGGTAGTGAATAACTCATGTTTAGCATCTCCGTGGTTGTCGTACCTAAGTGTTGTAGTACTGAAAACAGGTATCGTACACAATTATTCTAGTACACAAAATTTTGCGGCACCGCTTTTGTTAGCACCGCGTAAGAATTAGGTTCATTATAGTTAATTAAATGATATTGAAAATGATTATTCTTGTTTGAAGGCGTTTCCGCTTGTTGTTTTAGGGCCGTATAACAAGCGGTTATGTGCTTCTGCTATGTGATGAAACAAATCAGTCTAAGTAATGCGTCATCAGACTAAGCTTTTTGATCCCGGCCGTTATTCATGCAGCCGCTGCGGATGAGTATAGATGGTGCAGCGCCCCGGACGACAAAATCCCGCCAGCGTCAAATTGCATCGCTCGGCGACCTCCACGGCCAACGAGGTGGCGGCGGAAACCGCAAACAGGATCTCCACGCCGCACATGGCGGACTTTTGCACCATCTCGTAACTGGCCCGGCTGGAAACCAGCACGGCGCCTTGCCGCCAGGGGTTTTTCGCGCGCATGCCGAGCAGTTTATCCAGCGCGACGTGGCGTCCGACATCCTCGCAGCCGCCGCTTAGCGCGCCCTCCGGCGTAATCCAGGCCGCGGCATGCGTACAACCCGTCAACTGACCCACCTGCTGTACGTTCTTCAACTGCGTCAACGCCGACTCAAGGCGGCCGAGCGAAAAAGTTTGGGTAAAGGGCAGGGGCGTAACGGGCTTGCCGATCTCCGCCAGTTGCTCCACGCCGCAGACGCCGCAGCCGGTACGGCCATCCATCGACCGACGCCGTTCTTTTAAACCAGCGAAGCGGCGGCTGGAAAGCTCGATCTGAACTTCAATGCCGTTGCACGCCGGTTGCACGTCTATGCCGTAAATATCCTGCGGCGACTGGATGATGCCCTCGGACAGGGAAAATCCCAGCGCGAACAGCTCAAGATCTTTCGGCGACGCCATCATCACCACATGTGAAATACCGTTATAGACCAGCGCCACCGGCACTTCCTCCGCCAGCCAGTCGGCCTGCGGCTGCGCCAGCGTCCCCTGATGGCTGACTGTCCGCCTGCATGCGCCTGTCGGCAGCGCGATCGTTTGTGGATTAACGCTTTTCACCTGGAATACCTGTGTTCGTGTCGCTGATTCATACCGGTATTATTTCACCGCCTCCCGGCCGATGCGAACTTTTCTCTGCGAACCGCGATCGCGCGTGGATTGCTGGTTGCTTATTTGTTTATTTATGGTTGCAAAAATGTGACCCATCTCGAAGAGTGACTATTTCTCCCTGCCTGGGCGCTGTCATAAACGCCGATCCCTGCTTACGATTTAACCATGTTCCCTGACTCACGTTCGTTTTCACATTGCCCCTGTTTTCACTGCGGCTCCGCCGCGTACCCAGACCGCGAGAAGGAGATTGACATGGCATATGACATCGCTGAAAGCCGGACGACGACCGGTGAATACGACGCGCTTAATCTGAAAAAACGTTACGACAACTTTATCGGAGGAGCTTGGGTCCCGCCTGATGAGGGAGAGTATTTTGTTAATCTCACGCCGGTGACCGGCCAGCCGCTGTGTGAAGTCGCCAGTTCCACCTCGCGGGATGTCGATCACGCGCTGGACGCCGCCCACCAGGCGAAAGCCGAATGGGGCGCCATGTCCGTGCAGCAACGCGCGCTGCTTCTGAACCGCATTGCCGACCGAATGGAGCAAAACCTTGAACGTCTGGCGATGGTGGAAACCTGGGATAACGGTAAACCCATTCGGGAAACCCGCGGCGCGGATGTGCCGCTGGCGATTGATCACTTCCGCTATTTTGCCGCCTGCATTCGCTCGCAGGAGGGGGCTATCAGTGAAATCGACGGCGATACCGTGGCCTATCATTTCCATGAACCGCTGGGCGTCGTCGGCCAGATCATTCCCTGGAATTTCCCGCTATTGATGGCCTGCTGGAAAATGGCGCCCGCGCTGGCGGCGGGAAACTGTATCGTGCTTAAGCCCGCCAAGCTGACGCCGGTGTCGGTGCTGGTGCTGATGGAGTTGATTCAGGATATTCTGCCGCCGGGCGTGATTAACGTGGTGAACGGGTCAGGCAGCGAGATTGGTGAATATCTGGCGACCTCGAAGCGCGTCGCCAAAGTGGCGTTTACCGGTTCGACGGAAGTAGGTCAGCAAATCATGGGTTATGCGGCGCAGAACGTGACGCCGGTTACGCTGGAGCTGGGCGGCAAATCGCCTAATATCTTTTTTGCGAATGTGATGGATAAAGAAGACAGCTTCTTTGACAAAGTGTTGGAAGGGTTCACGCTGTTCGCCTTTAATCAGGGCGAAGTCTGTACCTGTCCGAGCCGGGCGCTGGTTCAGGAATCCATCTACGAGCGTTTTATGGAGCGGGCGATTAAGCGCGTGGAATCCATTCGTATCGGTCATCCGCTGGACGACAAAACCATGATGGGCGCTCAGGTGTCCGCCGGACAGATGGATACCATTCTCAACTACATCGATATCGGTAAGAAAGAAGGCGCCCGCGTGCTGACGGGGGGCCAGCGTAAAGCGATGCCCAGCGACCTGGCGCAGGGATATTATCTGGAACCCACGATTCTGTTTGGTAAAAACAGTATGCGGGTGTTCCAGGAAGAGATCTTCGGGCCGGTGCTGGCGGTGACGACCTTCAAAACTATGGATGATGCGCTGGAGATCGCGAACGACACCGAATACGGTCTCGGCGCGGGCGTATGGAGCCGCAACGGCAGCGTGGCCTACCGGATGGGGCGCGGTATTCAGGCCGGACGCGTCTGGACCAACTGCTACCATGCTTATCCGGCGCACGCGGCGTTCGGCGGTTACAAACAGTCGGGCATCGGACGCGAAAACCACAAGATGATGCTGGAGCATTACCAGCAAACCAAATGTTTGCTGGTGAGCTATTCGGATAAACCGCTGGGGCTGTTCTGATTCGCTATCGCGCCTCCGCTTTGCCGGCGGAGGCGCGACGGGCGAGTCCCGGCAATTGAATGTTTTATGCGCGACAACACCATTTTTATACCGCCCGCTGGCGCGCGCCCGAGGTAGGGCGCGCATGGCGGCGTCTCGTATTCAGCCCATTCCCCATTGTATGGCTTATCAACAGGCTCTACCCTGTGCGATATCCTTTGTCTCTCCAAGAGGTTATGCATGACCGGGAAGATCGGCTGGATTGATAACCTGCGGGCGGTGGCCTGCCTGATGGTCGTTCTGATTCATAGCACAACCTACTACATCACCGCCGGCGGCGCGCCGGGCGATACGCACTGGGATGTGGCGAATATCCTTAATTCGGCCTCGCGGGTTTGCGTGCCGCTGTTCTTCATGATTTCCGGCTATCTGTTTTTTGGCGAGCGCAGCGCGCGGCAAAAACATTTTCTGCGGATTGGCTTGTGTATTCTGTTTTATAGCGTCGTCTCGCTGATTTATATGGCGACGCTAACGCCAATCAACCCGCTGAACGCCGCCAGATATTTCCTGCAAAAACCGATTTTTTATCACCTGTGGTTTTTCTATGCGATTGTGGTGATCTATCTGCTCTCACCGTTAATTCACGTCAAGCCCGTGTCGGGCAAGTATCTGGCGATTTTCATCGTGGCGCTGGCGGTGATTGCCAACCCCAATACGGGACAGGTTGATTTTGCCGGCGTTAAGCTATTGCCGGTAAACCTCTATGTCTACGGCGATACCTTTTACTATCTGCTGTATGCGCTGGTCGGCCGGGCGCTCGGCATGCTGGATATTCCCCGGCGCGCGGCGCTGGCGGCCATTCCGGCGTTTATTTTGTGCGTGTTGCTGGTGGCGATGGGAACAAAACATCACTCGTTGCTGAACGATAATTTCAATCAGACGTTTTACCTCTACGGCGGCCCGCTGGTTTTTCTGGCGGCGGTCAGCCTGCTGATGGCGTTCAAACGTTATCTGAACCACCGCGTGCTGCCCGGATTTGATCTGATATCGCGCCATTCGCTGGCGATTTACGGTTTTCATGCGCCGATCATTCACTATCTGCGCACCCACGGTATGGATATCCCGTCGCAGCCTGTGTTGGATATCTTTTACATCTTCAGCGCCGCCTTGCTGGGTAGCCTGCTGTTGTCGATGGCGTTACAGAAAATCGACAGCCGGCGTCTGGTCAGTTAAGGCCGGTTACTCGTCTTGCTGTCTCTGGCGCAGCTGCGCGCGGCGTAACTGGCGGGCCGAGGAAAAACCGGCCAGCAGGGCGGATTTCTCCAGCCCTACGCCCTGCCGCAGACGCTGTTGCGCGACCGCAACGCGCAGTCGCTCATGGTATTCACGTACGCTGATCCCCAGATGTGCGCGGAACAGGCGGGTGAGGTGGCGGCTGCTGACATGCACTTTGTCCGCAATGACGGAGAGCGGCCACGCGGCTTCCGGCTCGGCGGACATGATGTCCTGCGCGCGGTGAATAACCGGATGCAGATGATTGCGATACTGTAGCCACGGCGAAAGCTGCGCGTCGCTGCCGGTACGGCGGAAATAGACCACCATCTCGCGGGCAATCTGCAATGCGCTGCGGGTATCGAGAAGTTGTCCGACCAAATGCAGCGCAAGATCGATACCGGCGGTAATGCCGGCGCTGGTATAGATGCCGCGGTCTTCGACAAAAATGCGGTTATCTTTAACCTGAGCCAGCGGCGCCGACTGAGCCAAACGTGCAATAAGATTATGGTGGGTGGTGCATTGGTAGCCATCCAGCAAGGTGGCCTGCGCCGCCAGCAGCGCGCCGGCGCACACGCAGACCAGCGTCAGGGTTTGCGCGCTCAGCGCGGGCTTGAGCCGTTCCAGCCAGCGGCGGGCGGCTATCGTCTGCGGCAGGGAAAAATGATGCAGGGAATCGGTCACGCCGGGGATGATGAGAATACCGCCTGCCGGCAGGGCGTCGGGCAACGGCGCCAACCGGCTCAGCGTCAGTCCGGTAGAACAACGCACTTCGTTTTCCGGGCCGATATGGTGCAGATCGAACTGCCCGGCCAGCCGCAGCGTTTCGGCGGGGCCGGCTAAATCAAGCGCCAGTACGCCGGGCAGCGTAAGGAAGTAAACCTGTTTTCTCATCTGTCAGTTGGCCAGTTTTTCCAGACATTCATCCACGCTGCAAATCGCCGCGAAGCGATCGATCAATACCGTTTCCGTCCGGTGTTTTAACTGTTCGGCGCTCAATGTCACGCCCCGATGCGTTATCGGAAACGTCATGGTCGCCTCGGTGACGAAAGTGACGCGATAGCCGAGATCGGAAGCGACGCGGGCGGTGGTTTCGCAACACTGCTCGGTACGCATGCCGGCGATAATCAGATGTTGGATCGCATGGTCGTGCAGCCACTGCTGAAGGCCTGACTCGGTAATGGCATTATGCACATGTTTGTGGAACTGCGCATTCGGCGTATGCGTTAAGAACGGCAGGCGTTTTACATGGCCGGATGCCAGGGAGAACGGGCCTGCGGGCGCGACATGGAAGATATCAATCAGCGCCGCGCCCTGTTGTTGACAGCCTTCAATCAGGCGTAGCAATGCCTGCCGGAATGCCGGGACATCCTGTTCCTGCCAGAAGGGACGCTGCTGGAATGATTCCTGAACGTCGATAATCAGTAATGCGCTGTGAGACATGGTATTTCCCCGTTAGTCAGATGCGGTATGTGCTGTTTGCTAGCCATGATGGGCTAATCGCGCGGGGTAAAGAAGGCCAAATCGGGACATGATGGCGCTAAATCAGGACGATTTTACAGCGTTGTCTGCGGTGAGGCTGACGATCCGGGCGGCAGCACGATGGCGAGGCAGGGTATCAGGGGGAATAAGCCGGCAGCGCGACACATCACGTCGCGCTGAAGAGGTGATTTACTCGGGTACGCGCCAGTAGTCGTAATCGATATGTTCAACCTGAAAATTCGTGTCTTCCTTATCGCCGGTCAGCCGGTAGGCGATAGTGAAGGCGAAATCAAACGCGACGCCCAGTCCTTTACCGCTGATCAGGTTGCCGTCTTCGACGACTTTCTCGTTGACGTAGGTTCCGTCGGTCACGTTTTGCCACAGTTCGCCCGAGCACACATAACGTCGGCCTTTCAATAAATGATTGCCGCCCAGTACGCGCGCCGCCGCAGAACAGATTGGGCAGATCAACCGGTTGGCTTCATCGTGGCGGCGAATGAATTCAACCACCAGGGGATTGGCTGCCAGATTGACCGTTCCCTGCGGGCCGCCGGGAATAATTACCGCGTCAAACAGGACATCGCGATTCCTTTCCAGCAGGTCATCGGCAAACATACGAATATTGTGATAGCTGTACAGCTCCAGCCTGTCGTCGCACGACAGCATGGCGACATCTATTTTCATGCGGTGCAGTACATCAATCACCATAATCGCTTCTGCTTCTTCAAAACCGGGAGCCAGCAGAATGGCGACTTTTTTAGACATAGCATCTCCAGCAATATACTGAGGGAGAAAGCAGAATAGCAAAGAATCCAAATAAAATGAAACGATGTTTTATTTTTGTAATTTGGGTCGCGTAACCGGTCTTTACCGCTTAGCGTGTTGATGAAATCGCGTTATACTCGACCACTTGGGCGCAAATCGAGTGCGGATTTTTTTTGCCTAAAGCACGACTCTTCTCTTCCTGTGCCGGCAAAAAGATGATTAAATTATCACTCACTTATTTTGCATAAATATGCATTTCCTGAGAGCGGTTTTGCCGATAAGACGAACCGGACCAAACCGCCATTCGGCGAAGTCATGGCCTCTCAGCAATGTATTGCGTAACATAATGGTATAGCAGCTAGTTTCTAGCCATCGATCTTCGAGCAGGGATTTTATTTATGACAACGATTCTCAAACATCTTCCGGTTGGTCAGCGTATTGGTATTGCGTTTTCCGGTGGTCTGGATACCAGCGCCGCACTGCTTTGGATGCGTCAAAAAGGCGCGGTTCCTTATGCTTATACCGCGAATCTGGGTCAGCCGGATGAGGATGATTACGATGAGATCCCTCGCCGCGCGATGGAATACGGCGCGGAAAACGCCCGGCTGGTCGATTGCCGTAAGCAACTGGTTGCGGAAGGTATCGCGGCAATTCAATGCGGCGCTTTCCATAACACCACCGCCGGCGTCACCTATTTCAACACCACGCCGCTGGGGCGCGCGGTAACCGGCACCATGCTGGTTGCGGCGATGAAAGAAGACGGCGTCAATATCTGGGGCGACGGCAGCACCTATAAGGGCAACGATATCGAGCGTTTTTATCGCTATGGTCTGCTGACCAATGCCGAGCTGCAAATCTACAAACCCTGGCTGGATACCGACTTTATCGATGAGCTGGGCGGCCGTCAGGAGATGTCCGAGTTTATGACGCAGGCCGGTTTTGATTACAAAATGTCGGCCGAAAAAGCCTATTCCACCGACTCCAATATGCTGGGCGCGACGCACGAAGCCAAGGATCTGGAGTTCCTGAATTCCAGCATCAAAATCGTTAACCCGATCATGGGCGTTAAATTCTGGGATGAAAACGTAAAAATCGCGGCGGAAGAAGTGACGGTTCGTTTTGATCGCGGCCATCCGGTTGCGCTGAACGGCAAAACGTTCGCCGACGATGTGGAACTGATGCTGGAAGCCAACCGCATTGGCGGACGTCACGGCTTAGGCATGAGCGACCAGATTGAAAACCGTATTATCGAAGCGAAGAGCCGCGGTATTTATGAAGCGCCGGGAATGGCGTTGCTGCATATCGCTTATGAGCGTCTGCTGACCGGTATTCACAACGAAGACACCATCGAACAGTATCATGCCAATGGCCGTCAACTGGGTCGCTTCCTGTATCAGGGACGTTGGTTCGATTCCCAGGCGCTGATGCTGCGTGATTCTTCTCAACGTTGGATCGCCAGCGCCATCACCGGCGAAGTCACGCTGGAGCTGCGTCGCGGCAACGACTACTCCATCCTGAACACCGTTTCCGACAACCTGACCTACAAGCCGGAACGGCTGACGATGGAAAAAGGCGATTCCGTATTCTCGCCGGACGACCGTATCGGTCAGTTGACCATGCGTAACCTGGATATCACCGATACGCGTGAAAAACTGTTCAATTATGCGAGTACCGGGCTGCTGTCTTCTTCCAAGGCCGGCGTGCCGCAGGTCGAGCAGTTGCAGGATAAAAGCAAAAAATAATTCACAGCGGCTCGACAGTTAGCTGATGTGACGGCCCGGCGGCGTTTTGCGTCGCCGGGCTTTTTTTATGGCGTGCTGAGGAATCCCCACAAAAATAATTTTTTTGTATTTTATATTTAAAATGCTGATATTAAATATAAAATCAGTGTTTAAGCTGTTCACCCCATGGCGTAAGAAATTACGCTGAGATGGACGACCCCGCGAATGAGCCGCAAGGATGCGGCTCAAGCCAGTGCTGCGTCGGACAAAAACGCCTGGAGCGTTTTTGAACAGCACTTGTGCTGGCCCGCAGGGCGAGCCCCATGGATGGGGCGAGTATTCCGCGTCACTGGCGGTTCGAAAAAGGGGACGCCCGCCGAAGGAACCGCGTTAGCGGCGTGATTTCAGCCACAAGCCCGGGTCCGGAGGGTGGTGGCGTTTGAACCACCCTGCGTCGGGCGCGTGCTACGACGTAGCAGAAAAATGGCGGCTTTATCGCGCACGAAATATTCTCCGGCGTTACATATTTCAATTTCTGGGGATCCCTCAGCCATCCGGGTCGTCGCAAGAGACGTTAAAAATTGCTCCTGACAATTTTTTCTTGCGGGCTATCCCTGCCCGCCACCCTTCGGGCCGTCGCAAGCGACGTTAAAAATTTCTCCCGGAAATTTTTTCTTGCGAGCGTGTTTGCAGGGTGGGGCGTATTACCTTTACCCGCGAGCGGCAGGCGTTATCGTGAGTTCTTAGGGAACGCCATTCGCCAGGGACGACATGCAATCACATGATAAGGTATTCAAACTTTTTCTCAGCGATATTGCTGTGGCGCGGGATTTTCTGTCCATCCATCTGCCGCCGGATATAGGTGAACGCTGCGATT
>NZ_JBEIAC010000011.1:0-150314 GCF_040240335.1 Brenneria sp. L4-2C
CGGAGTGAACGCACCACTGGTGTACGGGTTGTGATGCCAATTGCATTGCCCGGTAGCTACGTGCGGAAGAGATAAGCGCTGAAAGCATCTAAGCGCGAAACTTGCCTCGAGATGAGTCTTCCCTGGGCACTTGATGCCCCTGAAGGGCCGTTGAAGACGACGACGTAGATAGGCTGGGTGTGTAAGTGCAGCGATGCATTGAGCTAACCAGTACTAATGACCCGAGAGGCTTAACCTTACAACACCGAAGGTGTTTTGGTGAGAGAGACGAAGAGTTTTAGCTTGTTCATGGATTGGTTCTGATGGTTGTGTGATAAGCAACGGTTAGGATGAAACAGAATTTGCCTGGCGGCGATAGCGCGGTGGTCCCACCTGACCCCATGCCGAACTCAGCAGTGAAACGCCGTAGCGCCGATGGTAGTGTGGGGTCTCCCCATGTGAGAGTAGGGAACTGCCAGGCATCAAACAGAACGGAAGGCTCAGTCGAAAGACTGGGCCTTTTGTTTTGCCTGTAATTTGTCGGCGAGGCGCTCTTTAGTAGGACAAATCCGCCGGGAGCGGATTTGAACGGTGCGCAGCAGCGGCCCGAAGGGCGGCCCACAGGTATGTGGGCCGTAAACTGCCAGGCATCAAATAAAGTAAAAAGCCTCATGCGCAAGCATGGGGCTTTTTGCTTTATGGGACTCAACGACAAATAAGACGTTGGTTGTTAAAACGGTAGAGAAGCAAAGCCCTGATTGTCAGGTCGGGACTTTGCAGCGATCGGAACGCGAAGGAAACCTCACTTCCGATCAGGGAGGGGCATATCAATCGGCTGATTTGACGACCTGTTTGACCGCCTTGGCAAACAGCGCCATACCCTGCTCGATATCTTTGGGATCGATAACCAGGGACGGTACAAAGCGGATCACGTTTGGCCCGGCGTTCAAGATCATCACACCCTGTTCGGCCGCCGCGGTTAAGAAATCGCGCGCCCGCCCATGCCATTGCGGCTTCAGTTCGGCGCCAAGCAATAATCCCATACCGCGAACCTGCTCGAAAATGCCGTACTGCTGATTAATTTTTTCCAATGCGCTGACAAACTGGTTGTGACGCTCGGCTACGCCCGACAGCACTTCAGGTGTATTGATGGTGTCTAACGCGGCCTCCGCGACGGCACAGGCAAGGGGATTGCCGCCATAGGTGGTGCCATGTACGCCAACGCTCATGACCGAGGCAATCTCTTCCGTGGTCAGCATGGCGCTGATAGGGAAACCGCCGCCCAGCGCTTTGGCTGTGGTAAGAATATCCGGCTCAACCCCGTAGTGCATATAAGTAAACAGCTTACCCGTACGACCCATGCCGCATTGTACTTCGTCAAATACCAGCAGCGCTTTATACCGATCGCAGAGTTCACGCACGCCTTGCAGGAATTCCGGCGTTGCCGGCGTGATACCGCCTTCGCCCTGAATCGGCTCCAGTATGACGGCGCAGGTGTGGTCGTCCATCACGGCTTTGACGGCCGCCAGATCGTTAAAAGGAACGTGTACGATATCGGCTGGTTTCGGGCCAAAGCCATCGGCATATTTCGCCTGACCGCCGACGGATACGGTAAACAGCGTACGCCCATGAAACGCGTTATAAAACGCAATGATTTTGGTTTTATACGGGCTGTGACGTTTAATCGCGTAGTGACGCGCCAGTTTGAAAGCCGCTTCGTTTGCTTCGGCGCCGGAGTTAACAAAAAACACCCGATCGGCAAAGGTTGCGTTAATCAGCTTACTGGCCAGACGCAGAGCCGGTTCATTGGTGAAAACATTGCTGGTATGCCACAGTTTTTCTCCCTGCTCTTTTAATGCGGCAACCAGGGCCGGATGACAGTGTCCCAGCGCGGTAACGGCTATCCCACCCGAGAAATCAATGTATTCTCGTCCCTGCTGATCCCACACCCTGCTCCCTTTACCTTTTACCGGCACAAACTGCGCTGGTGCATAAACCGGCAAAATAACTTTGTCGTGAGTTTCCCGCGTTACTGCTTTTTTATCTGTTGTCATTTGCCTGCACGCTCCGATATCAACAACCATTGAATGAAAATATAGTCAATAAATATGCATAAAAAATCAATCTCAGGCAATATTTAATCACCCTGAAAGAAAATTTATTTCCTATCTGATTCTATTTTAAGAAAATTATCTAAAAGTTGGTGTCCTTGCTGACTGAGAATACTTTCAGGATGAAACTGAACGCCTTCCAATGGAAGCGAACGGTGCCGAATTCCCATTATTTCGTCATGTTTGCCGTCACGCTCGCTCCAGGCGGTCACTTCAAAGCAGTCGGGAAGAGATGCGGACTCCAGCACCAGCGAGTGGTAGCGCGTCACCGTCAGTGGCTGCGCCAGCCCGGAGAAAACCCCGGCATTATTATGTCGTATGGCTGACGTTTTGCCATGCATGACCTGCCGGGCTCGAATGACGCGGGCGCCGAACGCTTGTCCCATGGCCTGATGTCCAAGACAAACCCCGAGGATAGGCAATTTGCCGGCAAAATGACGGATAGCGGCCAGTGAGATACCCGCTTCATCCGGCGTACAGGGGCCGGGCGAGATCACGAGCCGCGACGGCGACAGACGCTCAATATCATCCAGATTTAGCTCATCATTACGTTTGACCAGTACTTCAGCGCCCAGCTCACAAAAATACTGATACAGGTTATAGGTAAAAGAGTCATAGTTATCAATCAGTAGCAACATGTATCACCCAATATTTTAATTTGCAGGTTTACTGGCAACTGCAAGCCGTCAGCTTCAACGTTATGGCGCTGAATTGGATTTTATCATCGAACGGTCCCGATGCGTCGGGCAGATAAGGGCGAGATCGGCGGGAAATGAAAGAAAGCCCGCCGGAAACGGCAGGCTTTCTCTTCGATTAATGCAGGATTTGGGACAGGAACATCTGGGTTCGTTCGGAACGCGGGCTGGTGAAGAAAATATCCGGCGCCGCCTGTTCGACGATTTCTCCCTGATCCATAAAGATGACGCGGTCGGCGACGGTTTTCGCAAACCCCATTTCATGAGTGACGCACAACATCGTCATCCCGTCTTCCGCCAGCCCCAGCATGGTATCCAGCACTTCTTTCACCATTTCAGGATCGAGCGCCGAGGTCGGTTCATCAAACAGCATGATTTTGGGTTTCATACACAGCGAACGCGCGATGGCCACTCGCTGTTGCTGTCCCCCGGAAAGTTGACCGGGAAATTTGTGCGCATGAGCGTCAATACGTACGCGTTCGAGATAGTGCATCGCCAGCTCTTCCGCTTCTTTTTTCGGCGTATGGCGTACCCAGCAAGGCGCCAGGGTGCAATTCTGCAAAACCGTCAAATGAGGAAACAGATTGAAGTGCTGAAACACCATGCCGACTTCAGTTCTGATTTTTTCAATATTGCGTAAATCGTTATTCAGCTCGATGCCGTCAACCACGATCCGCCCTTGTTGATGTTCTTCCAGATGATTGATACAGCGTATCGTAGTGGATTTACCGGAGCCGGAAGGGCCGCACAGCACGATCCGTTCACCTTGCTTCACCTGCAAATTAATGTTTTTCAGTACGTGAAATTGTCCATACCACTTATTCACATCCTCTAATGTGATCATGTGATCGGCAGATTGCGTTAAAGAATTCTGATTCATGGCTGGCCTCAATGCGACTTATGTCCGGTGTTAAAACGATTTTCCAGATGCTGGCTGTAGCGCGACATGCTGAAACAAAAGATCCAATAGATCATGGCGGCAAAAACATAGCCTTCGGTAGACATACCGAGCCACGCCGGATCGACGGTTGCCTGCTGGATACTGCTGAAGAGATCGAACAACCCGATAATGATCACCAGGCTGGTGTCTTTGAATAGGGCGATGATGGTGTTGACCAGGCCGGGGATCACCATTTTCAGCGCCTGCGGCAGGATAACCAGTCCCTGCATCCGCCAGTAACCCAATCCCAGCGATTCCGCCGCTTCGTACTGGCCTTTCGGCAGCGCCTGCAAGCCGCCGCGAACGACTTCGGCCACATAGGCGGACTGGAAAAGAATAACGCCGACCAGCGCGCGCAACAGTTTATCGATGCTTGTGCCTTCCGTTAAAAATAAGGGCAGCATAACGGATGACATAAAAAGCACGGTAATCAGCGGCACGCCGCGCCAGAACTCAATAAAAATCACTGAGAGTATGCGAATGACCGGCAGCGACGAACGACGTCCCAGCGCCAGTAAAATACCCAGCGGCAGCGCGCCCGCGATACCCACGGAGGCGATAATCAGCGTCAGCGTCAGTCCGCCCCATTGACTGGTTTCTACCAGCGTGAGTCCGCCAAACCCGCCGTAAAGCAGCCACCAGACGACCAGCGGATAGACCACCGACCAGCCGGCGATATAGCGTCCCCGGCGTGGCAGCGCGCGCCAAAACATCGGCAGGATGCTGAGCAGCCCGATGATCAGCGCGAAATTAATGCGCCAGACCTCCTTGGCGGGATAGAGTCCGTACATGAAATGGCTGAATCTGGCATGGATAAACACCCAGCATGCCCCCTCTCTGGTACAGTCGTTACGGGTTGTTCCAATCCAGTTGGCCTGAAAAAACGCCCAGTTCAATAACGGGGGAATGGCGATCCAAAGCAGCCATAGGCTCAGCAGCGTCAGCAGGCTGTTGGTGATGCTGGAGAAGAGATTACGTCGCGCCCAGTCGATCGCTCTGAAAAGCGAGGCTTGACGGTTCTGTGTATGCGGAATCATCGTCATGAAATCCTCTTAGCGCTCAATCAACGCAATCTTGCGGTTGTAAAGATTCATCAGCAGAGAAATCAGCAGGCTGATAATGAGATACACCGACATGGTCATGGCGATGGTTTCTATCGCCTGACCGGTCTGGTTCAACACCGAACCTGCAAATAGCGACACCATATCCGGATAGCCGATAGCGGCGGCCAGCGATGAGTTTTTAACAACGTTGAGATACTGGCTGGTCAGCGGCGGGATAATGACGCGCAACGCCTGGGGAAGAATCACTTTTCGCAATGTGATCGGATTCGGCAGGCCAAGAGAGTACGCCGCCTCATGTTGACCGTAAGAAACGGATTGGATCCCGGAGCGAATAATTTCGGCGATGAACGACGAGGTATACACCGACAGCGCCACCGTCAGCGCGGCCAACTCGGGGATTAAGACCATACCGCCGCGGAAGTTAAAGCCTCGCAGCTGCGGTACGTTCCAATGCATGGCCGGACCAAAGATCAGATGGCTTAACACAAGCAATAGCGCCAGAACGCCTAATGCCGTCGGCCAGGTTTTTCTGAACCGGCCGGTGAGTACGTGGTAGCGTTTATTGCGACGCGCAATAATCAGCGCCGCAACCAGCGTGATAACAAGAGAAAAACAGAATGCGATAGCGCCGGGGCCGGCCTCGGGTGAAGGAATATAAAGGCCGCGGTTGCTCAGGAACGAAATATCGAAAGCCGTGATGGCTTGCCGCGGACCCGGCAGGTTGCGCAGTACCGCAAAATACCAGAAAAAGATCTGCAACAGCGGCGGAATATTGCGGAAAATCTCAATATAGAAGGTTGAGATTTTGCGCAACAGCCAATTGTCGGACAGGCGCGCCAGACCGACGACCAGACCAAGTATCGAGGCAAAGACAATACATAAGGCCGAAACCAATAATGTATTGCATAACCCGACAAGGAAAACACGGCCATAGCTGTCGCCTTGTTGGTAGTCGATCAGATGCTGAATGATGCCAAAGCCTGAGCTATTGTTCAGGAAGGCGAATCCGTATGTGATCCCTCGCTGCGCAAGGTTGGTCACGGTGTTGTGTAACAGGTAAGCGGCGGTAGCCAATACGGCGATGACAACGATTATTTGGTACAGCCAGGCGCGCACCGCCGGATTAGTCAGTGATAAATCACTTTTCACGGTTGGGCGTTGTTGCATATTGAAGCCTCAATAGCGGGGATACAGAGGGCGCGGCAATCCTGCCGCGCCCGTATTTCAACTGGCGATTAACGTACGGACGGCGCGTACTGAATCCCGCCTTTATTCCATAATTCGTTGAGGCCGCGTTTGATTTTTAATTCGCTGCCCATCCCGACATTGCGTTCGAAGATTTCGCCGTAGTTACCGACTTGTTTGATGATTTTATGCGCCCAGTCGTTAGATAATTTCAGGTCTTTGCCGTAGTTGCCTTCATGACCGAGCAGGTGGGACATATCCGGGGTGGTGGGGTTGGCGGCTAACTGATCGACGTTTTGCGACGTCACGCCCATTTCTTCCGCGTTCAACATGGCGAACAGCGTCCAGCGAACAATGGAGAACCACTCTTCATCGCCGCGGCGCACGATCGGCCCCAGCGGTTCTTTAGAGATCACTTCCGGCAGCACGATAAACTCGCTTGGGTTGCTCAGCTTGATGCGCAGCGCATAAAGCTGAGACTGGTCGGAGGCCAGCGTATCGCAGCGGCCTGATTCCAGCGCTTTGGCGCTTTCGTCAGAGCGGTCGAACGTAACCGGGGTGAACTGCATTTTATTGGTTTTAAAGTAGTCGGCCACGTTCAGTTCGGTGTCCGTACCGGACTGAATGCAGACCGTTGCGCCATCCAGCTCTTTGGCGCTGGTTAATCCGGCTTTGTTGTGGGTCAGGAAGCCGATGCCATCGTAATAGGTGACGCCGGTAAACAGCAGGCCCATGGCGCTATCACGCGAGGAGGTCCAGGTCGTGTTGCGCGACAGGAGATCGACTTCACCGGATTGCAGGGCGGTGAGGCGTTCTTTCGCCGTCAGCGGCGTGTATTTTACTTTGTTCGCGTCGCCGAATACGGCAGCCGCCACGCCTCGGCATACATCAACATCAATGCCGGTGAATTTACCGCTGGCGTCAGCATAAGAGAAGCCAGGCAACCCATCGCTGATGCCGCACTGCACGAATCCTTTTTTCTGGATCGCGTCCAGCGTCGCGCCCGCCTGGGCCTGACCAACCGCGGCAAACAGGGAGGCGCCGGCAACCAGGGAGGAAATAATCATGCTTTTCATATTCATCCTTGTAATTAAATTGTTATATCTTGTTGTATTAAAAGTGCTAAATCAGATGCACCATACTTGCTCGTCGGCTCGTTGCCGCGCAACTGCTAAGCAATTAGGGTGCCAATTTTATATTTCGCTGATAAGAGAAAAGAAAATGACAAGCGATTGTTCCGCAGGAGGGCAGTTAACGAAATCGCTTGCACCAAAATAAGGAAAGCAGCGCTGGCGCGCCCTGATGTGGTGCGTGAGGCGCGGTGATGTTAACGATCCCGCTCCGTTAGATAAGCGCGGCTTAAGCGATGGCGGAAAGGGGATAATGGCATCGGCAATCGGCCACATCTATATGTTTTATCTGGATATCCATATCCAATCGTTTTATTTGTATACAAAAGTCTTCCATTGTATTTTCACTGGCGATGGGTAAATCGTCTTCCTGGACTCAATAAATATTCGCCATCTCCTTTATTTCCAGCCCATGTCGAGTGCGTCGCTCATCACAAGAAAGCCGGCAAACTGCGGCGGCTTAGCGACAAAGGTTATGGGCTTGATTATCGATAACGAAGACAGTTAGCCACTTATTCCCGCGCGGACCGCCATGATTACCGGAGCCATTTTTAATGAAAAAAATTATCACCCTTGCCGCCGCGATAATGATCGGCCTGGCAGGAACGGGGACATCGTTGGCAGGCAAAAAAGACGATACGCTGACGGCTCTATTATCGCGAGATATCTATACGGTTGATGGCCTCTATTCCACACGCACGGAAAATTCATTGATCGGCCAATTGACCGACGACACCTTATTCATCATTCAGGACGATGGCACGATAGGCCCCAATTTGGCGGAGAGCTTTCACTATCGGGACGATAAAACGCTCGATGTGGTACTGCATGACAACGTCAAATTTCACGACGGCAGCGTGTTAACCGCAGAAGACGTCGTCTATTCGCTCAATTATCTGCTGGATAAAAATGCGAAAACCGCGTTCGGTTCGCAGGTCCGGGAGGTTGTGGCCGACGTGCGCGCCACCGGGCCGTTGCAGTTGCAGATTCGATTCCATAAAACGGACCCGCTGGCGCTCAACATCCTCGCCGTTCGGGGTCTGATCCGCAAGGCCCACACCTACGACGGGCCGGACGGCGCTCTCAATACCACGGCGCAGAATCAGACGCTGAACGGGCTGGGGCCGTACCGGATAACGCGTTTCGTACCTGGGCAGACCGTTGAACTGACGCGGTTTGCGGACTATCGCCAGGACGGGCCGAAAGGTTCGCCGGCCATCGGCAAAGTCGTTTTCCGCGCCGTAGCCGAAGAGGGGACTCGCGCCGCGGAGCTGGCGTCGGGCAACGCTGAATGGACGTACTATATCGCCGACGACGCGACCGCCGCGCTGAAGGCCGCCGGGCGGGTGAATGTCGTGCAAAACCTGTCTTCGCGCGTGGCTTATCTGGTTCTTGATGCGCAGGGGGGCGTCGCCGGCAATGAGAACGGGCCGGTGACGAAAAAACTCGTCCGCCAGGCGCTCTCTTATGCCATCGATAAGCCGTCTATTGTCCAGAGTCTTACCGGCAGCGGCACGCTGGCGCTGGATTCGCTCTGCGCTCCCGCCATGTTCGGCTGTTCCCGGGAGGTGGCGAAATATACCTATGACCCAAAGAAAACCAGGGCGCTTTTGGCGGAAGCGGGCTATCCGCAGGGATTCTCCATTACCTTGCAGAGCACGCGCGACCGCCCGGCGCTGGAAGCCATCGTGGAGCAGTGGCGTCAGGCGGGGGTCGATGCCCGTTTGAGTTTCGTACCCAGCGCGGTACAGGCGGAGATGCGTAGAAACAATCAGGTGATCGCCTTTTATCAAACGTGGGGAACGGAAGGACGGCAGGATGCGGGTACTTTGTTGGGCAACACCTTCGTCGGCTCCAATCGCAATCTGACCGGCGACAAACGGCTGGAGCCGCTGGTGCGTTCCGCGCAGGAAACCTTCGATCCGCAGGCGCGCAGCGACGCGTACCAGCAGGCGTTGTCGATTATCGCGGAGGAGGCCTACCTGATCCCCTTGTTTCAACTGGCTGAAAACTGGGTGATCTCTCCGGAACTGGATATTAGCGCGGGTACTGACGGGCTGCCCCGTTTCTATCGCGCGCGCTGGAAAGAATAACCCGGGCTAATCGGTCTCGGTTCGTCAATCAGTACGCGTGTCGCAGGATGCGCGTACGGAAGGAATTTACTGTGGCGAGTTATTTGCTTCGCCGTCTGGTCACCGCGTTGATGGTGACGCTGACGATTTCGGTTATCACCTTTGTCCTGTTGCATGGCGCCGCCGATCCGGCGACCGCGATCGCCGGCAATGAGGCCACCCCGGCGATGATCGCCGAGGTGCGTGCCAACCTGGGGCTCGATCGGCCTCTGCCGGTGCAATACCTTCACTGGCTGCGCGATCTGGTCCATGGCGACATGGGGATGAGCTATCACGTACATGAGCCGGTCGCCACGCTGATTGCGCGTCATATCCCGGCCACGCTGATCATGGCGTTCAGCGCGATTCTGGTGACCTTGGCGATCTCGCTGCCGCTGGGCGTCGTCGCCGCGCTCCGGCCGAATGGGTTGTTCGATCGCATCGCGTTGATGATCGCCGTCGCCGCCCAGGCGATACCGAATTTCTGGCTCGGCCTGCTGTTGATCCTGATTTTCGCGGTCATCTTTCCGCTGCTGCCGGTCTCCGGCGACGGTACGTGGCGGCATTTTATTCTGCCGGCCGTGGTGCTAGGCACCAGCTCGGTGCCGACGGTGACCCGGCTGGTTCGCGCCGGTCTGCTGGATGTTCTGCAATCCGACTATATCCGCACCGCCCGCGCCTATGGCTGGCGGGGCGGCCGTCTGATGTGGCAGCACGCGCTGAGGAACGCGGCTCTGCCGGTGGTGAGCGTGCTGGCGATTCAACTGGGCAACAAACTGGGCGGATCGGTGGTGACAGAGGCGGTGTTTGCCGTCAACGGGTTGGGCGGACTGACGCTGCGCTCGATTCAGATGGTGGATATTCCGACGATTCAATCGCTGGTGGTGCTGTTTTCATTAATTTTCGTCGTGATGACGCTGCTGGCCGATGTGCTGAACGCCTGGCTGGATCCGCGCGTTCGATTAAGCTAAAACGACCGGGGAAATCGCATGACCCTATCCGTATCGCTCGTCCGTACCGCGGGGAAAAAGCATTTTCTTCACGCCGCCTTGCGCCACCCCAACTTTGTTATCGGTACGACGATTCTGCTGGTTTTTATCCTGCTGGCGCTACTGGCGCCTTATCTTTCGTCTCAGGATCCCTTCAGCCAGAACCTGATGAATCGTCTGAAGCCGCCGTTCTGGAGCGAAGGCGGTTCACTCGTCTGGCCGCTGGGTACCGACCATCTCGGCCGCGATTATTTCAGCCGACTGCTGTATGGCTGCCGTATTTCTCTGGTTGTGGGGTTCGGCGCCGCGACGCTGGGGGCGCTCATCGGCGTGACCCTGGGCGTCTGCGCGGCCTATTTCGGCCGTAGCGTCGATGCCGCGATAGGGTATCTGCTGTCATGCCAACTGGCATTGCCGAATATGGTGCTGGCCATGACGCTGGTGTTTTTGATCGGTCCTTCGGTCGGCGTGGTTATCGCGGTTATCGGCTTTCTGCACTGGAATTATTTTCTGGTGGTCAGCCGCTCGGTCAGTATGCAGATCGCCCGACTGGAGTACGTTCAGGCCTCGCGGGCGGCGGGCAGCTCGTCCTTTCAGGTTATCCGGTATGACATTCTACCCAATATCGTTCAGCACATTATCGTCATTTTTACCCTGGAGGTCGGACTGGCGATCCTGGCCGAAGCGTCGCTGTCGTTTCTCGGCGTCGGCATACCGTCGCCGATGCCGTCATGGGGATTGATGATCGCCGAAGCCAAAAACGCCATTTTCACTTCGCCGTGGCTGATCGTGCTGCCGGGGCTGCTGCTGTTTACGCTCGTGGTCGCGACCAACCTGGTGGGCGACGCGCTGCGCGATTTGATTTCTCCGGAGACGATGCGATGACATTCCAGCCACCGAACGCCAATGCGGCGTTAGTGAGCGTCGAGGGGCTCAATGTGCATGTGCCGACGGCGGCGGGGTATCATCCGGTGGTCAACGACGTCAGCTTTGAGCTGGCGCCGGGCGCGACGCTGGGCGTGGTGGGCGAATCGGGATCGGGAAAATCCATGCTGGCGCTGTCTTTGCTGCGGTTGACGCCGCCGCAGGCGCGCATCGGCGCCCGTCGTCTGGTGGTCGGAGGAATAGATATTCCGTCGGCCAGTGAAAAAACGCTGGCACAACGCCTGCGCGGACAGGCGGTGACCTGCGTGTTTCAGGATCCGATGACGTCATTGAATCCGGTGTACAGCATCGGCCATCAGTTGATCGGCGTCATGCGGGTACATCGGCGGATAGCGCGTAAAGAGGCGACCGAACGCGCCCTTGATCTGCTGCATCGGGTCGGCATCGCCGATCCGGCGCGGCGTTTTCACCACTATCCGCACCAGTTTTCCGGCGGGCAGCGGCAGCGGATCATGATCGCCATGGCGTTGGTGAACCGCCCGCAGTTGCTGATTGCCGATGAGCTGACCACCGCGCTGGATGTTACCGTGCAGCGGCAGATTCTGGATCTGCTCCAATCCTTGCAGGACGAAATGGGGATGGGCCTGCTGATGATCTCACACGATCTGGCGGCGATCGCCCAGATATGTGAACGCGTCATGGTCATGAAAGACGGGCAGATCGTGGAACGGGGAAACGGCCGCGAGATTTTCCGCCGGCCGCAGCACCGCTATACCCAGAGGCTGGTGTCCTGTCTGCCGCGCCCATTTGGCGAGCTGGTTTCGGACGCCCCGCCTCCGGCATCATCTTCGGCGCCGATGGCGGTGAAACTCTCCGACGTCAGCTGCCGTTTCCCGCTCGGCGGCGGACTCTGGCGGGCAAAGGGCTTTATCGACGCGGTCAGCCATGTGTCGCTCGAACTGCGCAAGGGCGAAAGTCTGGCGCTGGTCGGCACGTCGGGCAGCGGCAAATCGACGCTGGCGAAGCTCCTGACCGGTCAGCAGAGGCCGACGGCGGGGAAAATCGAGCTGCTGGGCCGTGAAGTGGGCGGCTATGCGCGTCTGGCGCTGTCGCAACGGATCCAACCCATTTTTCAGGATACCTATTCATCGCTCAACCCGCGCCGCACCGTGGGGGAGATCATTCGTTATCCGCTGGATCTGCATCAGAGAGGCGCCGCCGGGCGGCAGAGCAAAGTGGAGGAGATGATGGCGAATGTGGGTCTGGATCCCGCCGTTTTCCTGCATCGTTATCCTAACCAACTTTCCGGCGGGCAGCGCCAGCGCGTAGCCATCGCCCGCGCGCTGATTCTGGAACCGGATATCGTGGTGTGCGACGAGCCGACTTCGGCGCTGGATGTTTCCATCCAGATGCAAATTCTGCAATTGCTGGCCGATCTGCGACGGCGTCTCGGGCTGACCTACCTGTTTGTGACCCATAACCTGCATACGGTGCCGTATGTGGCCGATCGCGTGGCGGTGATGCACAAAGGCAGGCTGGTGGAAGTCGGACCCGTCGCCGATGTGTTGACCCGGCCGCAGCATGATTATACGCGCCGCCTGCTGAACTCGGTCTTAACCATCGACGAGGCGGACGGCGAACGCAACAGCATGATTCATCGGGCTTCGTCGTATTAAGCGGCGCGGCGATTGTTAGACCTAAGGGGAAAGTGAATGACTCGCGCACTGGATTTTATCACCATCGCACCGCGCAGCGTAAAGCCGCGCAAGGCCGGCTATACCATCGCCCGCGACCTGGGACTGGGCTATGAGCGTATTAAAAACTGCCTGGAAGATGTCGCGCAGTTTGTGGATTTTATAAAGATCAGACACATTTCGGCGCTGAAAATGACCCATGCCAAGGACGATCCGGTGCGGCGTAAAATCGATCTCTATCTCCAGAATGATATTCAGCCGTTCGCCGGCGGGATCGTGTTCGAACTGGCCTATGCGCAGGGACAGGCGGAGAGGGTGATCCCGTCGCTGGCCGATTTAGGCTTTACCGCCATCGAACTGTCGGAAAATTTTATTCAACTCACCAGCGCGGAGCGGGAAAAATATATCTCCCTGGCGAAAAAGGCCGGACTGTTCGTTTTTTCCGAACTGGGCGGCAAGTATCCGGAGCAGGTTTTATCTGTCGCGCCGATCGTCAAAGACATGAAAGAGGTATTGTCGATGGGGGCGGATCTGGTCACGCTGGAGGGCGGGGAGCTGGATAACGCGCTGGGTAAACAGGCGGAGAAGGAAACCGGACACCTGATTCTCGAGCTGGTCGATCAGGTCGGTTATGAAAATATTACCTTCGAAGCGGAAGAGATGAAACAGCAGGCCTGGCTGGTTAACAACATTAGCCGCGAGGTGAATATCGGGCCGAATCTGGATATTCACGAGCGCGGCATCGTCATGCTGGAACCGATTCGGCTCGGGTTAAGCACCGGCTATGTTTATCTCACCGATCTGTTGCAGAAAAACGCGGCGCAAGCCAATGACCGCTAACCTTTCTTCCACCTGGTGACAACAATGACGGAACGCGCCGCATCCCGAATGACATTCGCCGTCACCGGCGAATCGTTATGTACCCGCAGGCACAGTTGCTATCGCGACGCGCCTTTCCTGCAACTGGTCGAACTGCTGCGTCAGGCGGATGTGGCGCAGACCAATCTGGAGACCCGTATCCATACGTTCCGCGGTTATCCGATGCCGGTCGATACCATGGGCGCCAGCCAGTCTTACCAGCAGGCCGATCCCTTTGTGGCCGACGAACTGCGCTGGATGGGATTTAATATGATTGCCCGCTCCAACAACCACGGTATGGACTACGGCCCTGAAATGGTGCGGGAAGAAGGCGAAATTCTGGATGCGGCCGGGCTGGTTCATGCCGGCGCGGGCGTCAATCTGGCTGCCGCGACGCAGCCCGTCTGGCTGGAGACGAATAACGGCCGTGCCGCGCTCATCTCGCTATGCACCGATTTCCCCCCCCATTGTCCCGCCGGAGAACAACGACCCGATATGCAGGGGCGGCCGGGCATTAACGCGCTGCATTTCGACGTCGATTATCCGCTTGAAGGTGATGACTTCGCCGCGTTGCAACGTATTGCGGAACGGCTGGGGCCGGGACATGGCGTGCGCGGCGATAAAATTCTGGCTTTCGGTCAGGTATTTTTCCGCGCCGGGCAAACCGCCAGCCGTTATACCGCCCGGCAAAGCGACGTACAGCGCAACGTTCGGGCCATCGGCGAGGCGAAACGCGCCGCGGATTTCGTCATCGTACATATTCATCACAGCACCCGCACCGGTCATCGACCCGCCGAGCGCATCCAACAGCTGGCGCGAGCGCTGATTGACGCCGGCGCCGATATTATCGTGGGCGACGGGCCGCATGTCCTGCAAGGTATTGAGATCTATCGCGGGCGACCCATCTTTTACAGCCTGGGCAATTTCTTTTATCAGAGCGAAACCATCAAGCGTTTTCCGGCGGATTTTTACGAGCGCAGCGGTCTTGACGCCACGGCGACGCCGCAGGATGTGCTGGATGTGCGCGATGCCATTCGTTCCGGTAAACGTCTGGTGGACAAGGTGCAGCCTACGCGCACGGGCGATGCGTATATGAAATGGTTTGAAGCCTTGCTGGGGCAAGTAGTTTTTGACGGGGACAAACTGGCGGAAATCGTGCTGCATCCGATCTGGAACTACCACGAGCGTCGTTCTCAACGGGGGCTGCCGCGCTTGGCGCCGGAGGAACATGCGCAACGTATTTTGCACAATATCGCGGACTACTCCAGGGAATGGGGAACGCGGATCGCCATCGACGGCAATCGCGGACGTATCCTGTTGCGTTGAGCGGCAACGGCGCGGGCGATGGCGCAGGGGAGAGTGCCGCCGGCCGCGCCATCGAGTGACCGATTCAGCGCGGCGTCTCGCTGAACATGCATTAAACGCGCCTCAGGCGACGCCGGCCGCGTGCAGATCGTGCAGATTTATCGCGCCGACCAGTTTGCCCTCGCTGTCGACCACCGGCGCGGCGGAGATATGCTGCTCATGCAGCGCTTCCAGCGCCGCCGCCGCCCGCCACTCCGCGGGCAACTGGTAGCCGGGGCTGGTCATGGCCCGGGTGATGACGGTATCCAGCGCGTTGCCTTTGACCAGCCAGCGACGCAGGTCGCCGTCGGTAAACACGCCGGCTACCCGGTTTTCATCGTCGCAGACCACAATCAACCCCAGCCCGGTGCGGCTCAATTCCAGCATGGCGTCCATGACGCTCGCCGTTTGTTCAACGCGCGGCAAGCGATCGCCGCTGCGCATAATATGGTGGACGCGGTTGAGCAACCTGGCGCCCAGACTGCCGCCGGGGTGCGAGCGTGCAAATTGCTCTGCGCTGAAGCCCCGATGACGCATCAGCGCCATCGCCAGCGCATCGCCCATCATCAGCGTGTTCACCGCGCTGGAGGTGGGCGCCAGCCCCATCGGACACGCCTCGCGCGTGACGCCGACATCCAGCACGCAGCTGGCGGCCAGACCGAGGGGCGACTCGGCGTTGCCGGTCAGGGCGATAACCGGTATGCGGCTCTCGGCCAGCAGCGGCAGCAGTACATTCAGCTCCTGCGCCCGGCCCGAGTAAGAGATAAATATCACCACATCCTGCGGGCCGATCATGCCCAGGTCGCCGTGCAGCGCTTCCGCCGGATGAACAAAAAACGCCGGCGTGCCGGTGCTGGCCAGCGAGGCGGCGATCTTCTTGCCGATATGGCCGGATTTTCCCATGCCCGACACCACGACTTTCCCCGCGCATTCCAACAGCAGTTTGCAGGCGTCGACAAAGCGGGTATCCAGCCGTTCCAGCATGCGCTGGGCCTCGGTGATTTCTATCTCCAGGGTTTCGCGGGCAAAGGTCAATAAACGCTCATTCATCGCCGTCTCCTACCACGATTACATTAATGTTTTTTTCTCTGAGCGCAGCGAGATAGTCGGGGTTGATGCCGTTGTCGGTAATCAGGATATCGACGGCGCTGAGCTCGCAGACCACGTTCGGGCTTTTACGTCCGAATTTAGAGGAGTCCACCAGCAGGATAAGCTGCTGCGCGGCGCGGCACATGGCCTGGCTGACGGCATGCAGCTCATTGTAGGTGGTGACGCCGGCATTCAGATCCACGCCGTCGGCGCCGATAAACAGCTTATCAAAACTGAAATGGGAAAAAGCGGCCTCCGCCAGACTGCCGTGAAACGAGGCCGAGGTTTTACGGTAGGTTCCGCCCGGCATCAGGATGGTCTGATCGTTATCCAGTTCAACCAGCTCATTGACGATGCTCAGGCTGTTGGTCATGACGGTAATGTTGTTGAACTGCGTCAGCCACGGCACCATTTGCAATACGGTGCTGCCGGCGTCAAAAATCAACGAGTCGCCGTCATTAATCAGCGTGGCGGCCTTGCGGGCTATCTGCTTTTTTTGGGTGGTATTGATGTGTGTTTTACGGTCGATAGGCTGATCGCCTTCCTCCCGATTGGGCATTACGCCGCCATAGGTGCGAATAACCGCGCCTTCTTCCTCCAGCGCGGTTAAATCTTTACGAATTGTGGTTCCTGTCGTATTAAAGCGGCTGACCAGGGTTTCCACGGACGTTTTGCCATAGGTGCGCAGATATTCCAGGATTGCCGCCTGACGCTGTTTCGGTTTCATTACGCGATTTCCATCCGATATGCCCATTTCTTCCCTACATGATTGGCGGACGAGAAATACTGCCAAATGAAAGGAATTATCTTTTAAAATGAAAATATCATTATTTCGCTTCAATCGCCAATGAAAGCGCGGCCCGACAGCTCGGTTCTATGGGAAAGATCACACTTGGCGCTAGCTGCTCTCTTTTCAATCCGATTAATGCTTTCATCTGACGCGGTCGGGCGAAAACCGTAAGTCCGCGCATGATAAAGCCGTCCTGTACGCGATCCTGTTCGTCGAACGCCAGCGCCACGATCACTCTGGCTTTGAATCTGCCGGCGGAACGACCGACGCCGACTTTACATCCCTGTCGATACAATGCGTCAAACGCCTGATTGAAGCGGCGCAATTGCCACCAGCCGAGGGCGATTTGCAACAGCCAGGCGCCTATCGCGCATGAAATCAGTAACGATGCCGGCGTCATCCTGTACCTCCTGAGTGCCTCCGGTATCCGTAGCCGTCTACCGGAGGCGTTGGTTTTATCAAAACATGACCTGCCCGCCGGTGATATTAATTGACTGACCGGTGCAGTAGGAAGCCTTGTCGCTGGCGTAGTATAAAAGCGTGTTCAGCACATCCTGATAATCGCAGCCGCGTTTTAACGGCACTTTATCAATGTAATACTGCTCCACTTCTTCCGGCCGGATGCCCAGTTTTTGGGCATATTGCGGCAATAACGACTGGAACATGGGCGACTTCAGCAGGTTGCCCAGCATCAGTGAATGGACGGTGATGCCGTACTCCGCCAAATCCAGGGCCAGCGACTGGGTCAGCCCCACACCGCCGAACTTGGCCGCGCTGTAGCCGGAATTGTGCTTGCTGCCCACCTTCCCCGATTTAGAGTTAATCTGGATAATACGCCCGGCGACGCCGTCGCGGATCATCAGCTTGGCGAACTCGCGGGCGCACAGGAAATAGCCCACCAGATTCACCTGTAAAGAGAGATCGAAGTCGTTGAGCCGGAACTGCGTAATGGGCGCGGCTTTGGCTATCCCCGCGCTATAGACCATAAGATTGACCTGGCCGAATTGGGCGTCGACCGCCTGCGCCAACTGTTCAACCTGCTCTTCGCTGGTGGCGTCGGCGCCAAAACCGCAGGCGTATCCCGCGCCGTATTGCGCATTAATCTTTTCCGCTACCTGCATGGCGTGTTGAGCGTTCAAATCAACAACCGCTACCTGATAACCTGCATCAGCCAGACCTTCACACAGGAACGCACCGAGGGTTTGCCCCCCGCCGATGACGACCGCAACCTGTTTCATATACATCTCCCACCCAAGGTTTAAGAAAAAATCGTTAATTTGCCGCCGACTTTGATATCGGTCGGCGTCGTGCCTGCAACATGCAATGAACCGGGAAATTCCGCCTCGGTCGCGCCATCGAAACGGATGGTGACATGACCCAATTCGCGCAAATTTTGTGTCGCCACCGAGCCGACCGCCGTAATCGGATAGACTTTATCCTGTAACATCAGTGAGTTGCCCGCGCGTAGTTCGCCGCGCAGATCGCCATGCTGGTGGATAAAGCAGAAGGACTCGATGTCTTCGGGCGCCCCTTCGCGAAAGGTGATCATCATGTCTTCGGTCAGCGCCTCAGGGGCGTTGTCGCCAATACGGGTAAATATCGTTTGAAAAACCGTGTTCATACCGACTCCCACAACCGCTATTGATAGATAAAACCGGATACGACCCAGGCCAGCAGTACGGTCGGCGCGCCGGTAAGAAAGCGGCCCACCAGTACGGAAGGCACCCCGACGCGCACGGTGTCCTGCTTCGCTTCCGCCAGCGACAGACCGACGGGGATAAAATCGCAAGATGCCTGGGCGTTAATCGCGAACAGGGCGGGCAGCGCCAGCGCGGGAGGAATGTTTCCCTGTCCAATCTGTACGCCGACCAGCACCCCGATGACCTGGGCGATCACCGCGCCCGGCCCGAGAAACGGAGACAACAGGGGGAAGGAGCAAATCAACGCCAGCGTGACCAGCCCGATCGGGCTGTTTGCCAGCGGCGTCAGGCTGTGCGCGATCACGTCGCCTAATCCCGACGCCATGATGATGCCGATCAGCGCCGAGACGAAGGCCATAAACGGCAGAATCGTCTTCAGTACCGTATCGATGGTTTCCCGTCCCGCCTGGAAAAAGACGGCGACCACCGACCCCATGCCCATGCCGATTTTCGCCAGCAGGCCATCGCTCTGCTCGGTAATTTTCTTGCTGCTGTCGTAGTCCCGGACGAGGCCGGGGGCGGATGAACCGCTCTTCGTGTTTTCTTGCTGCGATGGGGCAGCGGCCGCAGGCGCATCCACCCGGTGGATATTCTTCTCACGCACGCCGGAGACATAAATATCTTCCACGATGAACTGCGCCAGCGGGCCGGATTTGCCGGTCGAATGAATGTTGATCGTCGGGATCCGGCGCTTGGGATAAATGCCGCAGCGCAGCGTGCCGCCGCAGTCGATCACGGCGACGCCGATCTCTTCCGCCGGCGGTTCGCCGTCTTTAAAGCCATCAACGGCCGGCCAGCCCGTCAGTTCGCTCAGGCGATCGACGATGGCCGGGCGCGTTCCCGCGGTGATATAGACGATTTTTTTACCCGGTACGGCTTCAATCAGCAGGGGGCCGCCCCAGCCGCTTTCGCCTTTTTCGATACGAATCACGTTACTCATGATGGTGTTCCCCGTTAAAGCTGAACCTGACGGTCGAGCTGGATGCGCATCTTGCGTTCAAATAGCGTGGTGGTCAGATCCGTGATCCAGCCGCGGAAAAAGTTGCTTACCATACCGACCAGCAGGTAGCTCACCGCCAGCGGCCCCAACGGCAGGCCAAGCGTAGTCAGACCATTGGCGATACCGAGATAGACGAACAGTTCCCCGGGATTGATGTGGGGGAACAGACCGTTCATCGAGTGACAGCTATAAGACGCGGCGGCGTAGTAACTGGGTTTGTACTTCTCCGGCATAAAGCGGCCCAGGCTTAAGGTCATGGGGTTACAAAAGACGAAGGTGCCGATAACCGGCAATAACAGATAGCGAGAGATCGGGTTGCCGGCACAGCGTTGCGCCAGGCGTTCGATCCGATCCTGACCGACGAATACGATCAGGGCATTCATAATAACGAGCAGGCTAATCAATAAGGGCAATATGCCGGTGACCATACCGACAAACACTTCCCCGCCTTTTTGAAACAGGCCGATGAACCACTCAGCCCCGTGGGTGATGATGTCTATCATTATGTGCTCCTGTTTCCTCTGGTTGGTGCCGCAGGACGCTAAACCGCGTGTTGTTTGTTTTCGTACTATCAAAATATATCCAAATGTGTTTTTTAAATTTTAAATTGATCACATTTTGAAAGTTATTTCGTTCATTGTGAAATATAAGTGAGAAATGATTGTTGAACGCATTGCGTGGAGGAAGAGAGCAATGAAGATTTATCTCGATACGGCGGATATCACCGTCGTTGAACGACTGGCGCGTATCTTGCCGCTGGCCGGCATCACGACGAACCCGAGCCATCGGGTAAACCGCTGCATGAACCGTTGCCGGCGTTGCATCAGGTTCTGGAGGGAAAAGGGGAGGGTGATCGCCCATCGGGCAGAGGATATGGTTAAAGAGGCCTTGCTGATGCGGCAACACGTTGGCGATTTGATTATCAACGTTCCCGCTACCGCAGCGGCGCTGGCGGCGATAGAAAAATTTGATGCTGACTGGCAGAGGATTTTGCCGGTATGAGGTTATAATCTGGTGAAACTTTCAAAATAAAAGAAAATCCCGGCCTGATGGTGCGGCGCACAGCATGGCGATAATGAAAAATATAATCAAATGAGATATGTTCTTTTTTACCGGCAACGATTGTTTTGGGGCGGCGCGATATGCTTGCGCGGCCGTTTTCCCCAGATTCAAACAGTATGGCAGGGAGATTTATGAACGCCGCCGAGACGGTTGCTACTCCGCGAGTGCTGGTGGTGGACGACCATCGCAAGATCCGCGAGCCTTTGGCTGTTTACCTGCGCCGCTATGGGTTTGATGTGCGCACCGCCGAGCATGCGGCGGCGATGTGGCTGATTTTAAAACAGCAGCCGTTCGATATCGTCATCCTGGACGTGATGCTTCCCGACGGGGATGGCATGGAACTGTGCCGCCAGCTGCACCGGCGTTTTAATATGCCGGTCATTCTTCTGACGGCGCGTGACGCCATGGACGACCGTGTCCGGGGATTGGACCTGGGGGCGGATGACTATGTCGTCAAGCCGTTTGAACCTCGTGAACTGGTGGCGCGCATCCATAGCGTTCTGCGTCGTCTGGGGGCGGGTCGCGCGGCCGACGCGGTGCAACGCGATGACAAAGCGCTGCTCAAGTACTGTTTCGCCGGTTTGCAGTTTATGCCGGCGACGGGCGTACTCAGCGACGTCAACGGCGTCGGCGTGCAATTGAGTACGATGGAAGGACGCCTGCTGTGGGCCTTTCTGCAATATCCCAATGCGGTGTTGAGTCGCGACCGGCTGATCGACCTGTGCGTTCGCCCCGGCAACGATGTATTCGATCGGGCAATCGATCGGCAGGTCAGTCGCCTGCGCAGTAAGCTCGCGCATTTCCTGCACGATAGCGAATTGTTGATTACCGTCTGGGGCAGTGGCTACCTGCTGGCGTCCGACGTGAGCGTACACCCGCGATGAGCTGGCTGCCCAGGCGTATGGCCAACCAGTTGGCGCTGCTGCTGGTGGCGGCGTTGGCGGCGTCGAATCTTATCGCCATGGCTTACGTCCAGCTGACGGGGGTTTTGCTCCACCCGGTGTCGCGCACTCTCGCGCTGGAGCGCTTAACCATCGCCTATCAGGCCGCTCACCGCTTATCGCCCTCCGACGCCGACCAACTGCTGGTTTCCATGAACGCCAATGACGCCCGTTTCTGGATGGACGCTCACCCCGAAATTACGCCTTTCGACATGCGGGAAGAGGAGCGCCGGTTGATGGCGGATCTGAGCTCGCGGCTGCCTGCGGCGGCGGACATGAGTATTGTCATGCAGCTTGAACGTACCGACGGCGGACTGGCGCGCGGCCACTTTTTCAGCCCGATTCGTTGGGATCCGCTGCGGCTTCGCACCAGCATCCGGTTGCCTGACGGGCGCTACCTCAATGGGGTGCAACATCCGCTTCAGGCATACGAATGGAGCCGTTTACTCTCCTATTCGCTGCCCGTGACCAGCGTACCGGTATTGTTGATTGTCGTATTTTTCATGCGGCGGGTGGTGCATCCCGTCAAGGCGTTGGCCGCGGCGACCGAACGGGTTAGTCGGGGGGAGCGGATGGCGCCGTTGCCTTTGTCCGGCCCCCTGGAAGCGCGCGAGCTGACCCAGGCATTCAACGTGATGCAGGAACGGATTGCTCGTCACATCGAGGGACGTACCCGCATGCTTGCCGCCGTCAGCCACGATCTCAATACGCCCATCACCGAACTGCGTTTGCAGGTGGAGTTGCTGGAGGCCGGCCCAACCCGCGACGACATGCTGGAAAGCCTGAACGAATTGAGCGCCATGGCGCGCGAAACCCTTAAATTCGTGCGCGGTGACGCCATGCAGGAGCAAACGAGCAGTCTGGCGCTCACCGCCATGCTTGACGAGTTGGTCCGGCGATATCGCACCATGGGACGGCGGGTGCAATGGACGGGCGCCGAACCGATTGAGATCCGCTGTCGTCCTCTGGCGCTCAAGCGCGCGCTGACTAATCTGATCGATAATGCGTTGATCCATGCGGGCGACGCCACGCTTAGTCTGCAGCGCGGGCCTGAGGGCGTGTGTATTGAAGTGCGCGATCACGGCCCGGGGATTGCGCCTTCCGCCCTTGAGCAGGCTTTCGAACCTTTTGTGCAACTGAACCCGTCCCCGGCGCACGACGGTGCGGGGATCGGCGCCGGGATGGGATTAGGGCTGTCCATCGCCCGCGCCTGTATTCATGCGCACGGCGGCGAGCTGATCCTGGAGAATCGCCCGCCCGCCGGGTTGTGCGCCGTCGTGCGGTTGCCGCTCGGCTAGAAAGCGATGGTGGTGCCGAACCAGAACGTGCGGCCGTAATTGACCGTACCGTAAGTTTCGTTGTCCAGACGCTTGTCGTTCAGGTTGTAAATCGCCGCGTTGAGCGCCACGGCGCGGGTCAGCTGATAAGAGCCGCCGATGTCCGCCGTGGTGTAAGCCGGCGACGGTTCATTATTGATGGTATTCCCGAACTCTTTACCGTAGTAGTTCACCGCCGCCCAGGCCTGAGCCCGATCGGAAATATCCCAGTCAGCCCGCAGGTTGGCCTTGTTCTTGGGAGTCAGGGCCAGAGGGGCGCCGGCGTTCGTACCGCTTCTCTGCTCCGAGTCGGTATAGGTAAAGTTGCCTTTCAGCGCCAGCGAGGGGACGATCTGCCAGCGTCCGTTAAGCTCCACGCCTCTGATCACCGCCTTGTCGATGTTGATGCGATCCATGATGATGTAACCGTTCCAACGTTCGTCAGTGGTCAGCGTCGAGAGCTTATCCTTGAAGTCGTTGTAGAAAACCGTGGCGCCGGCCGAGAGATCGTCGCGGTTGGACCACAATGCCGATAGCTCATAGTTGGTGCTGCTCTCAGGTTTGAGGTTCGAATTGCCGAACATAACGTAGGTGTTGCGTCGCAGCACGGCGTAGTCATCGACGACGGCCCGCAGTTCGGGAGCCTTGAAGCCCCGGGCGACGCCGCCTTTGACGGTCCATTCATCGTTCAGATGCCACACCCCGTAAAGGCGGGGATTGAAATGACTGCCGTATTGCTCATGGTGGTCGAGACGAAGGCCGGAGGTAAGCGCGAAACTGTCGGTGATGCGCCATTCATCCTCGGCGAACAGGGCTTTTTGCACCACCTCGAATGTGTAGTTTTTCCGATCGCCGAGGCCCTGGTTCCAGTCTTTGAGCGAACTCTGGTTCCATTGCACGCCGACGCTGGTGATGTGGTAATCGGTCGGGGCGACCAGTTTGGCGTCGAACACAGTGTTCCTGATTTCCGGTTTGCGGCCCAGCACGTCCGTCTGGCTGGCGCTGGCGACGCCCTGACGGCTGGTTTTCTCCTGCGACAGCGCAACGGTCGATGTGGCCCAGCTCCAGCGTCCTTCGTGGGACACCGACCAGTGATCGCGGTTGTTTTCCTGTTCTCTGGTGGCCCAGTTGCGGCTGACGCCGTCGCCGTTCTTCAGACGCGTGGCGCCCGCTTCCAGCAGTATGTCGTGATTCGCCGTGGGGGTGAACGCCAGGCGCGCGGTCAGATCTTTATGGTCGGCTTGGGTAAAGCCATTGGTGGTTTGCACATCATCGTCGCCCTGGCGATTAAGATAGCGCCCCCACACCTGCAAGCCCAGCACGTCCTGGGCGAGAGGGCCGCTGAGGTAAAACTGGGTCTGGTTCGCGTTGCCCTGATCGCTGTGCTGACGGGCTGAATAATCATAAGAAACCGAACCGCCCCATTGGCGGGAGACTTTGCGCGTAATCACATTGATCACGCCGCCGATGGCGTCCGAGCCGTAGAGTGAAGACATGGGGCCGCGGATCACTTCGATACGTTCGATGGCGGCGGCGGGCGGTACGAAGCTTTGCTCATACCCGGCGTTGCCGTTGACGCGGGAGTCGCGCCCGCTCTGGCGTTTTCCGTCCACCAACAGCAACGTGTAATCGCCGGGCATGCCGCGGATGGAAATATCGGTTTCATTGGCGCCGCCGTTGACCACCACGCCTTCCACATCACGCACCGCATCGCCCAGATTCTGCATGGATCGCTTGCGCAGATCTTCGCCTTTGATCACCGTGATTGAGGCGGGAGCGTCCTCCTGGTTCTGTTCATAACCGGCGGCGGTGACCACCAGCGTTTCCGGTTCCGTTGCGGCGTTCAGGTCGCCAGTGTGTTCTTCGGCATAGGCGGCGACAGGGCAGAACAAAGCCAGTTTAACGATAACGGCCAGCGACCGTTGGTGAAAGCGGGGTTGCATAATGGGAAATGTCTCTTGAAATATATACGGAATGCAAATCATACGCATCCGCATTATTAAAGGTTGGACAAGGTGTGACAGACGGAACTGGATTGGCGGGAATGGGTAGACGGAAAGAACGGGGATCGATTGGGGCGGCCGAGCGCGCGGTAAATAAAAAACGCCTGCCGTTGCCGACAAGCGTCTTTCAAATCAACTAAATACCAGCGTGAATCAGTTCATGCCGTATTTTTTCAGTTTCTTACGCAGAGTACCGCGGTTGATACCCATCATCAGTGCGGCGCGGGTTTGGTTGCCGCGGGTGTATTGCATCACCATGTCTAACAGGGGTTGTTCAACTTCAGCCAATACCAGCTCATACAGGTCACTCACGTCCTGACCATTCAATTGGGCAAAATAGTTCTTCAGTGCCTGTTTAACCGAGTCGCGCAGGGGTTTTTGGGTTACCTGTGCCTGAGAGTTTACGGTGGAAACGGTCAGTACGTCAGAATTCACGCGTTGTTCGAACATAGTTCTGTCAGCTCTTTTTCTGTTTACGCAAGATTTTCAAAATATGCCTCCAACGCCTCCAGCTGCTCGCCGGCATCCTCAATGGCGTTGAATGTGCGCCTAAACTGGTCGTTTGGGGCGTTCTCCCGGAGATACCAGGATACGTGCTTACGAGCAATACGGAATCCCTTGCCTGGACCATAAAAGTCGTGCAATTCCCGTATATGCTTGATCAGCAAGCGCTTGACCTCTGCCAACGGCATAGGCGGCAGCAACTCCCCTGTGTCCAGATAATGCTGGATTTCCCGAAAGATCCAGGGTCTTCCCTGAGCGGCTCGTCCTATCATCAGGGCATCCGCCCCGGTGTAATCAAGAACCGCTCTGGCTTTATGCGGGTCAGTAATGTCGCCATTCGCAATAATGGGAATGGAAACGGCCTGCTTAACTGTCCGAATACTGTCGTATTCCGCCGAGCCATTGAACAGGCACGCTCGCGTGCGTCCGTGAATGGTCAGAGCCTGAATACCACAATCTTCAGCCAATCTGGCAATCTCTACACAGTTACGGTGCTCCGGCGCCCAGCCGGTACGGATTTTTAGCGTTACCGGTACGTCTACCGCTTTCACTACCGCCGAGAGGATCTGTTTGACCAAATCCGGATACTGCAATAACGCAGATCCTGCCATCTTGCGGTTCACCTTCTTTGCCGGACATCCCATATTGATGTCGATGATCTGCGCGCCGAAATCCGTATTGACTCTCGCCGCGACAGCCATTTCATCCGGATCACTGCCGGCTATCTGCACGGCCCTGATACCGGGTTCATCGCTATGTACCATGCGCAAACGCGACTTATCCGAACGCCAGACTTCCGGATTGGAAATCAGCATTTCGGACACGGCCATTCCAGCGCCCATCGAATGGCAAAGTGCTCTGAATGGGCGATCGCTAATGCCTGCCATCGGCGCGGCTATCAGGCGATTTGTTAGCTGAAATTGTCCAATGCGCATAGACAAAGAGTGACCATACTGTGTCTGCAAGGGCGCGTATATTACGCATTTTTTACGTGATATGAAAGGCCAAACTTTGACCAATTTGCCGAAGACGATCAAAGAAAATGTGTTTCATTCTTCCAGATGAAAATATTATCTATATTTAACAATAGGTTTTATCTATTTGTGAGTTTTTTTTGTGCAGGAAAATATTCCTGGCGCATCGCAATTTATCTGTAATTTGCGCTGATTTAAGCAGGAGTAACGATGATATTCAGTATTCGCAGGGGATTGCATTGTCAATAAACAAACAACAGCGATAAATTTTTGCACCATAACGCAGCAAGCGCAGGGCTTCCGGTGTGAATCGGCCGGAGCCCAGGCGAAGCGGTAAGATTAATTAACGATAACGCGGCCGTTTAGCGGCTGCACCGGGCGATTATTGGCATGATGCATGGCCGCGGCGAATTTGGCCGTCTGCGCCGCCGAAATCGTGGCCGGTTTATCCAGCACCAGCCAGCGAACGCCTTCTGAACAAGGCGGCGTGGTGAGCGAGCCGCTGAAACGGTAGTAGTTCAGCCGTTCCGCCGACGGGATCAGCGCGCCGATATTCAGCGGCGTGGTTAACAACGCTGAACTATTGAGCGTTAACGGCATCTGGCGCCAGGCATTTTCCAGTTCCTGATTGGCCTCGCCTTGTTCAAACATCAGCGCCATGACCGTCAATGCGCCCTGTTGGTCTTTGTAGACAAAATGGGCTTCCAGCGGAAAGGTTTTGCCGTCGATCTCGTTCTCGCTGGGGGCGTGGAAATGGAACTGCTGGAGAGTGAAAGTATCATTATCAATGGTTAGCGTATTGCCCGCGCTGACGTCCACCTGGATGGTATGGCCATTGTTGACGATATGCTGCGTCCCGGTCTGATAAGACAGTTTTAAGTCATCGTGGGCGGTTTTCAGCGCGCCGTGGATATCAATGGGAGACTGGTTCTTACCGTTGTCACACAGAGAAAAATCGGGCGAAAGCTTGCCCCAGTGCGCAGGCGACCCTTGTCCTTCATAGCTCCAGTGGGCGTGTTCCGATGCTTGCAGTGAAAAACAGGCGGTAAAAGCCAGGGCGGCCAGTAGTTTGTACTTCATTTTATGATCCATTTAAACGATATGATGATTCAACTCAACGGCTTGAGCGACCGATGATGTTTTACGAGGCTTGAGGATACACCTACATTTTAAATGGTTAAGGCGCTGATGAAAAAATCGGTCAGAAACGGATAATTCCGATCTTTAAAGGGGAGATGGCGGGACGTTTTCTCTGCCGCCGACGCAAGCCCTCCCACGGGCAGGGGAGGGAGAGCACGGCGGGGTTGCTGCCTTACTTACGGATACCGGTAATCCGGCACCATTCCTCTTTTTCCGCGATCGGATCAAGCTGGAATTTGTCCTGATAGGCTTGCGCGACGCTGGCCGCCTGCGTGGCCAGCACGCCTGACAGGCCAAGATGTCCGCCGGATTTCGGCAGTACGCTGATTAACGGCGCCAGTTCGCGCAGCGGGCCGGCCAGAATATTGGCGACCACCACGTCGGCGCTGAGGTTGTCCGGCTGATCTTGCGGCAGGTAAAGCTCCAGACGGTCGGAAACGCCGTTTCTCTGCGCGTTGTCGCGGCTGGCCTGGATCGCCTGCGGGTCGATGTCGATGCCGATAGCGCGGGCGGCGCCCAGTTTTAACGCGGCGATAGCCAGGATGCCGGAGCCGCAGCCGAAGTCGATGATGGTTTTTCCCTGTAAGTCCAGCCCATCTAACCATTGCAGACACAGCGCGGTGGTGGGGTGGGTGCCGGTGCCGAAGGCCAGACCCGGATCGAGCATCACATTCACCGCCGTCGGATCGGGGATGTCGCGCCAGCTCGGGCAGATCCACAGCCGCTCGCCAAAGCGCATCGGGTGGAAGTTATCCATCCATTCGCGCTCCCAGTCCTTATCTTCCAACTGTTCGATTTTATGCTGGAATCCGACGCCCAGCAGGGGTTCCCGCTCCAGCGCCGCAATGACGTCCGCCATCTCGGTTTCCGCGTCATATAAGCCGATGACATCGGTATCGCCCCACAGGCGGGTTTCGCCGGGCAACGGTTCGAAGACGGGCGTATCGTGCGTATCCTGGAAGGTTACGGACACGGCGCCGCTCTCGACCAGTGCGTCACCCAGTTGTTCGGCATTGCTGCCGGAGGTGTTTATTTTCAGTTGAATCCACGGCATAGCAGTCTCTATTACATTTAAAGTGAATGGGGAGCGGTAACCGGTTCTGGTACGCGATGTCCGAACCGGTTGCCGATAATAAACGCCAGCAGGCTTAACGTCAGCGCCGGCACGATAGGATGAAAGCCCGCCAGATGCAGATTAAAGCTGGCCAGCGCCGTATAACAGCCCGCGCCGCTGAGCATCGCGCATAATGCGCCCGTGGCGTTGGCGCGCTCCCAATACAGCCCAAGCACCAGCGGCCAGAGGAATACGGCTTCCAGTCCGCCGAAGGCCAGCAGGTTTAGCCAGATAATCATCTCTGGCGGCCGCCAGGAGGCGATAAGCACCAATAAGCCCAGCAATAGGGTGGTCATGCTGGAAAGGCGCTTGATATGCCTTTCATTGCGAATTTGCTGCGGGCGAACGCTGAGATAAAGATCTTTTATTATGGTGGCGGAAGCCTGAAGCAGATGGGCGTTGATATTGGACATGATCGCCGCCATCGGCGCGGCGAGGAATATCCCGGCCACCAGCGGCGGCAGAACGGAGACCATCAGCGCCGGCAATACCTGATCCGGAATGGTCAGATCGGGCATAATCGCCCTACCCAGCGCGCCGGACAGATGCATGCCCAGCATCAGGATGCCGATCACGATGGTGCCGATAATAATACCGCGATGCAGCGCCTGACTGTTGCGATAGGAGATGCAGCGCACGGCGGTGTTCGGCAGGCCGATGACCCCGAAACAGACCAGCACCCAGAACGAGGTCATAAACGGCATCGACAGGATCTGATTGCTGCCCTGCGGCGTGACCAGCGCCGGGTCGATGGCGTGGAGTTTATCCACCGCGCTGTGCAGACCGCCGGCGGCGTGAACCACGCCCACTAATAAGATGATCGTCCCCAGCAGCATCACGATGCCCTGCATGGCATCGTTCAATACGCTGGCGCGGAAACCGCCGAATGCGGTATACAGCGCAATGGTGACGCCGAAAATAAGCAGGCCGATATCGTAGGGAATATTGGCCGCGGTCTCCAGCAGACGCGCGCCGCCAATGAACTGTACCGCCATGGCGCCGATAAAGGCGACCAGCAGACTAATGCTGGCGAACCAGACCAGCAGCCGGCTGCCGTAGCGGGCGTACAGCATATCGTTGAGCGTGATGGCGTTATAACGTCTGGCGAGAATCGCGAATTTTTTGCCCAGAATACCCAGCGACAGCAGCATGGTGGGCAACTGGATCATGGAAAGCAACACCCAGCCCAGGCCGTACTTGTAAGCCGCGCCGGGGCCGCCGATAAACGAACTGGCGCTCACATAGGTGCCGATAAGGGTCATCGCCAGCACGAAGCCGCCCATGGAGCGGCCGCCGAGAAAATACTCATTCAGAAAGTTGCCGGCCTGCCGACGACGGTAGGCGTAGACCGACAGCCCGAACACCAACAGCAGATAGCCCAGCAGCGGCAGCAGCACTTCACTTTGCATCGTCATTCTCCAGTGAGATATCGTGGAAGATGAAGCGAACCATCAGCCAGCACAGCAGAGTGAAGACCAGAGGCAGCAGCAGGCAGGCCATTTCAAACCAGTGAGGAAGCCCGGTAATGCCCTGAGCGTTGTCAGGCAGATAAGCAGTAAGAATCCAGGCAACCAGATAAGCCAGCGTCAGGCCCATCGCCCAGCGGGCTTCCCGGTGAGCCTGAAGAAAACGAATGTCCATTTTTCCCCCATAGTCAGGCCGGCGTCATAGCGAAACCGGCAAATTTTACTCTGTGTCGTCGGGTCGCCCTGCCTGAACTGATAAAAAAGCAAAAAGGCCGGTTTTCACCGGCCTTTTACGATCATAACGGCAGGGACCGCAGTCGTGGTATTTACTGTAACCCGAGTTTTTTCTCCAGATAGTGGATATTGGTTCCACCTTTCTGGAAGTTCTCGTCGTCCATGATCTTCATCTGAAGTTCGACGTTGGTTTTGATGCCGTCGATGATCAGCTCCGCCAGCGCATTTTTCATGCGCGCGATCGCCACTTCACGGGTTTCGCCGTAAGTGATCAATTTCCCGATCATGGAATCATAATACGGCGGAACGGTGTAGCCGGCGTAGATATGGGATTCCCAACGCACGCCGAAGCCGCCCGGCGCGTGGAAACGGGTGATTTTACCCGGGCTCGGCAGGAAGGTATTCGGGTCTTCGGCGTTGATGCGACATTCCACCGCATGGCCGCGAACGTGAACGTCTTCCTGCTTGATGGACAACGGCTGACCGTCGGCAATGCGCAATTGCTCCTTGATCAGATCCACGCCGGTAATCATTTCGGTCACCGGGTGTTCCACCTGAATACGGGTATTCATTTCAATAAAGTAGAACTCGCCGTTTTCGTACAGGAATTCGAACGTACCGGCGCCGCGATAGTTGATATCGATACAGGCTTTCGCGCAGCGTTCGCCGATAAACTTACGCTGTTCGCTGGTGATGCCGGGCGCGGGCGCTTCTTCCACCACTTTCTGGTGACGGCGTTGCATGGAGCAGTCGCGTTCAGCCAGATAAATGGCGCCGCCCTGACCGTCGGCCAATACCTGAATTTCCACGTGACGCGGATTTTCCAGGTATTTTTCCATATAAACCATGTCGTTATTGAAAGCCGCTTTGGCTTCCGCACGGGTCATGTTGATGGACTGTTCCAGCTCTTTATCGCCGCGCACCACGCGCATGCCGCGACCGCCGCCGCCGCCGGAGGCTTTGATGATCACCGGGTAGCCGATACGTTTGGCAAAGGCGCGGTTTTTATCCATGTCGCCGTCCAGCGGGCCGTCGGAACCCGGCACGCAGGGGACGCCGGCCTTTTTCATGGCGTTGATGGCGGAAACCTTATCGCCCATCAGGCGGATGGTTTCGGCGCGCGGACCAATGAAGGTAAAGCCGGAGCGCTCGACCTGTTCGGCAAAATCGGCATTTTCCGACAGGAAGCCATAGCCGGGGTGAATCGCGGCGGAACCGGTGATTTCCGCGGCGGAGATAATCGCCGGGATATTCAGGTAGCTTTTGGTGGACGGCGCCGGACCGATACACACGGTTTCATCCGCCAGCAATACGTGTTTCAGATCGCGATCCGCGCTGGAGTGAACGGCGACGGTTTTGATGCCCAGCTCTTTACAGGCACGCAAAATACGCAGCGCAATCTCCCCGCGGTTGGCGATAACGATTTTATCTAGCATGGTAAGCCCCGTTATTCGATGACAACCAGCGGCTCGTCAAATTCAACCGGTTGACCATTGTCGAGCAGAATCGCTTTGACGACGCCAGCTTTGTCAGCTTCGATTTGGTTCATCATTTTCATGGCTTCAACGATGCACAGCGTGTCGCCGACATTAACCTGCTGACCCACTTCAATAAACGCTTTTGCATCCGGGCTCGGGGTACGATAGAAAGTACCAACCATTGGAGAACGAACGATGTGACCACTGATGGCCGCCGGCGCCGCTGCGGTTTCCGCGACGGCGGGCGCAGGCGCGACAGCGGCGGACAAGGCCGGCTGTTGCTGCATCATCGGCGCATAGGCCTGTTGCATCACAGGGTAGCTTGGCGTTGCCGGGGCACGACTGATACGTACTGATTCTTCACCTTCAGAAATTTCCAGTTCGGCGATGCCGGATTCTTCAACCAGTTCGATCAGTTTTTTGATTTTACGAATATCCATTGATGTGGTTCCGTACTCTTTTGTTTAATTGGAGGTAGACAGGCGTGTTACCGCTGTCTGTAAAGCATAGTTATAACCATCTGCGCCAAGGCCGCAAATCACCCCTACCGCGACATCAGACAGGTAAGAATGATGGCGGAAAGGTTCTCGTGCATGCACGTTGGACAAATGAATTTCGATAAACGGGATTGCGACCGCCAGTAAGGCGTCGCGCAGCGCGACGCTGGTATGGGTAAATGCCGCCGGATTAATTAAAATAAAATCCGTATTTCCCCTGGCCTGATGAATTCTATCGATCAGCACATGCTCCGCATTGGATTGCAGATGAGAGAACCGCACCCCCAGCGACTGCGCCTGTGTTTCCAGATTGCTAACAATCTCCGCCAGCGTTGTCTTACCGTATTTATCCGGCTCACGGGCGCCCAGCAGATTCAGGTTAGGGCCATTCAAGAGCAAAATGTGAAACTTTCCGGCCATTGTGCTGCGATCTCCCGCGATTAACCCAGATTGCAAAACAGTGTCGCACAAAATAGCGCGAAGCTATTCGTTTGTCACCTTTCACGATGCAAATTGTCCGGTGGTGCGAAACAAAGTCGAGCATTATAACCATTTCGTCGCAATTAGCAGCCAATTACTGGTCTTATCTGCGGAGATATTCAACCGGCGATCGGTCGGGGCCGGTGTTTGCCGACTCCGCGAGTCGGCGGCTTATCGCCGCCACTGACGGAATTTTCTATAACGTAACAGCAACAAGAGCAGCGCCAGCAGCGCATAGAGAATAGGCTGGGGTGAGAGCGTTTTGACTGACCAAAGATAGTGGATTGGCGCAAGGATTGCGACCAGATAGACCAGGTTATGCAGTTTTTGCCAACGGGATCCCAACTTGCGCATCATCGCCTGAGTCGATGTCAGCGCCAGCGCCAGCAGAATCAGCCAAGCGATCATTCCCAGCGTTAAATACGGGCGGGAAAGCAGCGCTTCTCCCAATAAGGCCAGATGGTTCAATCCCAGTTCCAGCAGCGCGTAGCTCGCCAGATGCAAAGTCGCCCAGGCAAAACACCATAGCCCGAGCAGGCGGCGACAGCGAATCAGCAGCGGTTGTTTGCCGTAGCGGGCCAGCGGGGCGATCAGCAGCGAGCCCAGCAGCAGTTTCAGCGCCATGCGGCCGGTAAAGTGCTGAATATCTTTTGCCGGATCGGCGCTGAACCAGCCCTGGTCGACGGCCAGTATCAACCATAACAGCGGTAAAAATGCCGCCAGATGAAGAATGATTTTCAGCCATGTCAGGCGTTGAAGCGTCAGTCGCATACAGCAGTTATCCTGGAAATCAGCGCGGTTAATCAGAAATTTTTCCGTAGGTCCAGGCCACGATACAGCGAAGCCACCCGATCGGCGTAACCATTGAACAACTGGGTCGGCTGCCGTTGCACATGCAAAATACCGCCGGACCCGATGACTCGCTCCGTCGCCTGCGACCAGCGGGGATGATCTACCTGCGGGTTTACATTGGCGTAAAAACCATATTCATCGGGCGCCGCCAGATTCCAGGTCGACGGCGGGCGTTCGCGGGTAAAGCGGATTTTGACAATGGATTTGATGTTCTTAAAACCGTATTTCCACGGCGTGACCAACCTGATCGGCGCGCCGTTTTGCGGCGGCAGCGTTTTTCCGTACACGCCGACGGCCAGCAGCGAAAGGGAATTCATCGCCTCATCAAGCCGGAGTCCTTCAACATAGGGATAGTCAAGGCCGCCGCCTATAAAGCGGTCTTTCTGGCCCGGCATCTGCTCCGGATCGTAGAGCGTCTGAAAGGCGATATAGCGGGCATGGCCGGTCGGCTCGGCAAACTTAATCAGTTTCGCCAGTTCGAACCCGACCCAGGGGACGACCATCGACCAGGCTTCCACGCAGCGTAAACGATAGATTCTCTCTTCCAGCGGGAAACGCTTAAGCAGGTCGTCGATATCCAGTGTGATGGGTTTGGCGACTTCTCCCTCGATCTGAATTTGCCAGCCCGCGGTTTTCAACCCGCCGGCGTTGGCGGCCGGATCGGCCTTATCCAAGCCGAACTCATAAAAATTGTTGTAGCCGGTGACTTTATCCTCCGGCGTAAGCGGCGCGTCCAGCCGCCAGTCCTCCGGCCGGGCGAAGGATAATGGCCTGCCCGGCGGGGCTTTGGGACGATCGCCGCTTTTAAACCAGGCGAGCAAATCCGCCTGCGCCGACAGCGGCAACGTCAGGGACGCGGCGGTGACGCCCAGCGCTTTTAACACGCGGCGACGTTGGTGGAAAATGGCTTCCGGCGTGACATCCGCCTCCGTCAGCTTGCGATTTTTCTGCATAGATATTTTGCCTGTTGGGTAAATAAAGGTTCTTCAGTTAATTTATAGATGAGTTAAAGGGGAAACCGCGAGCGGACAAAGGAATAGTTTTTTGCAGAGTGTTACAGGTTCATCCGTAGCGCCGCAACGCGCCCGGCGGCCCGCGCTCCGTGTCGGCGAGATTGATCCGCATCGAGTTCACGGATTTGGGTCGCAGTGAGAGCATTCCCCTATTCGGAAACCAGATCCTGCATGTATGATCGGTCGGGTCAGGATTAAAAGGCGCGTCACTGTCTGGCGACTCTATTTAGAGCCGGCGGCATACGGGCTGATAAAAAAACAATAAATCTTCAGCAACAACATTTATCAGGGGTAGAACGCAGGGATGGGATTTACGACCAGATTCACCATACGTATGACGCTGCTGGCGGTATTAACCGTCGTCTTAATGCTTTTCAGCAGCGTTTTCAGTCTCTTCTATTATAGCCAGCAACGATCGACTCAACAGTTGAGCGAGATTGCGGCCAGCATCGATCAGGCGCTGTTGGTGCAATCGCCCGAAAACATTCAGTACTGGCTGCCGGCGATGATGAAAACCGCGGGCATTGTCGCGTTGGAGATCCGCAATGCCGACGCCGTGCTGTATTCGGTACGGTTGCCGGAAGCGGATGATAAGCGCGTCTATGTGTACCACGATACCCGACTCCCGCTGATGCATCATTTGGATATGGAGATCGACGCCATCTATCCCGATCCCTTGATTGGGGTGTCGCACTTCCTTTTGTCAACGCTGTCGGTGTCATTGGCGATCTGTTTGTTGGCGCTGATGCTGTATTTGGCCATTCGCTGGTTGCGTCGCGAAGCCGCCGGACAGGAGGAGCTGGAGGCGCGAGCCAGGCTTATTCTGAACGGCGAACGCGAATCCGTGATGCATGGCTCCGCGCGCGAATGGCCGGTGAACGCCAGCGGCGCCATCGACCAACTGCTGGCCGATTTGATTGAGGCGCGGGAGGAGCGCAGCCGGGTCGATACCCTGATTCGGGCTTTTGCGGCGCAGGATGCGGAAACCGGTCTGAATAACCGTCTGTTTTTTGATAACCAACTGACGACGCAGTTGGAGGATATTGAAAACGTCGGCACCCACGGCGTGGTGATGATGATTCGTCTGCCGGACTTTGAAACCTTGCAGGAAACGCACGGCTACGGCGGCGAAATTCAGGAATACAGCTTCACCATGGTGAATTTGCTCTCGACGTTTGTGATGCGCTATCCGTCCGCGCTGTTGGCGCGTTATTTCAACAGCGATTTTACGGTGTTATTACCGCATTGCACGCTGAAGGAAGCGGATAATATTGCGGCGCAGCTGGTAAAAGCCATTGATATTTTACCGGCCATGCCGTTGATCGATCGTGAGGATATGCTTCATATCGGCATTTGCGCCTACCGCAGCGGGCAAAGTCCCGAACAGGTGATGGAAAGCGTGGAGGACGCCACGCGCAACGCGGTGCTGCAAGGGGGCAACGGCTGGTGCGTATTTGACCGACAGGTGCCGGATAAAGGCCGCGGCAGCGTGAAATGGCGTACGCTGCTGGAACAAACGTTGGCCCGCGGCGGTCCGCGACTGTATCAAAAACCGGCGGTGACCCGGGAAGGGGTGGTGCATCATCGTGAAATGATGAGCCGTATCTATGACGGTACGCAAGAGTTGCTGGCCGCGGAGTTTATGCCGCTGGTGCGGCAACTGGGTCTGACGGCCACCTACGATCGGCAACTGGTCTCCCGCAGCATCGCGTTGTCGGCCAGTTGGCCCGGCGAAACGTTGGCCATTCAGGTGAGTGTGGACTCACTTCTGCAAAAGACGTTCCTGAGCTGGCTACAGGAAGCCTTGATGCAATGTCCGAAAAAACAACGACAATGCATTTTATTTGAACTTGCAGAGGCAGACGTCTGTCAATATATCGGCCGTTTGCGCCCGGCGCTGAATCTTATTCTGGCCTTTGGCTGTCGTCTGGCGGTCAATCAGGCGGGATTAACGCTGGTGAGTACCACCTATATTAAGTCGTTACAGATGGAAATGATTAAGCTGCACCCCGGCCTGGTGCGCAGTCTGGAACGACGGCCGGAAAATCAGTTATTTGTACAAAGTCTGACGGAAGCCTGTAAAGGTACGCGGACCAAAGTTTTCGCCGCCGGCGTACGCACGAAAGCGGAATGGCGGACGTTACTGGATAAGGGCGTTTACGGCGGTCAGGGCGATTTTTTTGCCGCTTCGCTGCCGGTAAGCGATGAGCTGAAAAAATATTCACCGCACTATCGTGTTTAGTGTAAAAGTCCGGCTCGAATTGACGTAGAATGAGTCGTCCGTTGATTTAGTTAGTGTGTGCTCACATTAACGGCAATCCGGTTAAATGTCAGATTTTATGTCCTGTGTTAGTGCTATTCCGCGAGGTGGAAAGTGGTAATCTGCCTTGCTATTTAGAGAAGAGGCGTTCCAGATGGTATTCCTTTCTAAAACCGATGTGCGCGACACAGACTTTTTTCACCGAAGCAGAGCGTTGTCTTGCCTTGTCGCTGCTTTGTGTGGTTGGTAAAGTAGGCGAATTTATTTTTCGCCCCCAGCTTGCAGGATTATCCTTTAGTTATGTTTAAGAAATTTCGTGGCATGTTTTCCAACGACTTGTCCATCGACCTGGGTACCGCCAATACCCTGATTTATGTTAAAGGGCAGGGCATCGTACTGAATGAACCCTCGGTGGTCGCGATTCGCCAGGACCGCGCCGGTTCGCCGAAAAGCGTCGCCGCCGTCGGCCATGACGCCAAACAAATGCTGGGCCGTACGCCGGGCAATATCGCCGCGATTCGCCCGATGAAGGACGGCGTTATCGCCGACTTCTTTGTGACGGAAAAAATGTTGCAGCACTTCATCAAACAGGTACATAGCAATAGCTTTATGCGCCCAAGCCCGCGCGTGCTGGTCTGTGTGCCGGTGGGCGCCACGCAGGTCGAGCGTCGCGCGATCCGCGAGTCTGCCCAGGGGGCCGGCGCGCGTGAAGTGTTCCTGATTGAAGAACCGATGGCCGCCGCGATTGGCGCGGGTCTGCCGGTATCGGAAGCGACCGGCTCGATGGTGGTGGATATCGGCGGGGGGACTACCGAAGTCGCCGTGATTTCACTGAACGGCGTGGTGTACTCCTCCTCCGTGCGTATCGGCGGCGACCGCTTTGATGAAGCGATTATCAATTATGTCCGCCGTAATTACGGCTCGCTGATCGGCGAAGCGACGGCGGAGCGCATCAAGCATGAAATCGGCTCGGCATATCCGGGCGACGAAGTGCTGGAAATCGAAGTGCGCGGGCGTAATCTGGCGGAAGGCGTGCCGCGCGGCTTTAATCTGAACTCCAACGAGATTCTGGAAGCGTTGCAGGAGCCGTTGACGGGCATCGTCAGCGCGGTGATGGTGGCGCTGGAACAATGTCCGCCGGAGCTGGCGTCCGATATTTCCGAACGCGGTATGGTTTTAACCGGCGGCGGCGCGCTGTTGCGCAACCTGGACCGTTTGCTGATGGAAGAAACGGGCATTCCCGTGGTGGTGGCGGAAGATCCGTTAACCTGCGTGGCCCGTGGCGGTGGTAAAGCGTTGGAAATGATCGACATGCATGGCGGCGACTTATTCAGCGAAGAATAATCCGGCCGCGGAAAGGGGGCGCCGTATGGATGAATGCGTACATTTTTCATCCCGCTCGGCAGCCCCCTTTTTTATGGCGGGCCAACGCGGTGCGTTGTTGAAAATCGCTCCAGGCGATTTTTTACTCGTCTCATCCGTGAGACTCGCCCTGCGGGCCAACGCGGTGCGTTGTTGAAAATCGCTCCAGGCGATTTTTTACTCGTCTCATCCATGAGACTCGCCCTGCGGGCCAACGCGGTGCGTTGTTGAAAATCGCTCCAGGCGATTTTTTACTCGTCTCATCCATGAGACTCGCCCTGCGGGCCAACGCGGTGCGTTGTTGAAAATCGCTCCAGGCGATTTTTTATTGTTGTCGAGGAATACGCAAATTTTATGAAGCCGATTTTTAGCAGGGGACCTTCCCTGCAACTACGACTTTTCCTTGCCGTCGTTACCGCGATTTGTGTGATCATTGCTGACAGTCGGCTTGGCGCGTTCGTTCACATCAGAACCTACATGGATACCGCCGTCAGTCCTTTCTATTTTCTGGCCAACGGCCCGCGCCAGGTGCTGGATAATCTGTCTGAATCGCTGACCACTCGGGAGCAGCTGGCGTTGGAAAATACCGCGTTGCGTCAGGAGTTGCTGATGAAAAACAGCGATTTACTGTTGCTGGGTCAACTCAAACAAGAAAATGCCCGCTTACGTGAGCTGCTGGGTTCGCCGCTGCGTCAGGATGAGCAAAAAATCGTGACTCAGGTGCTTTCCGCCGGCACCGATCCCTATAGCGATCAGATGGTCATCGATAAAGGTCGGGTGAATGGCGTGTATGAAGGCCAGCCGGTGATCAGCGATAAGGGCGTGGTGGGCCAGGTGGTGGCCGTCGGGCAGTTCACCAGCCGGATTTTGCTGATTTGCGATGTTTCCCATGCGCTGCCCATTCAGGTACTGCGCAACGATATCCGCGTGATTGCCGCCGGCAACGGCTGTACTGACGACCTGCAATTGGAGCACCTGCCTAACAATACCGATATTCGCGTCGGCGACGTGCTGGTGACTTCCGGGCTGGGCGGGCGCTTCCCTGAAGGCTATCCTGTCGCGGTGGTTTCGTCGGTGAAAATCGATACCCAACGGGCTTATACCGTGATTCAGGCGCGTCCGACCGCCGGTTTGCAGCGGCTGCGCTATTTGCTGCTGCTGTGGGGCGTGGAAAAAAATGCGGGCGCCGCGCTGCCGCCGTCTGAGGTTCACCGGGTCGCGAATGAACGACTGATGCAGATGATGCCTCAGGTCTTACCTTCTCCGGATGAGATGGGGCCGCCGCCGCCGGCTGCCGATCCTGCCGTTACGCCGCCGGGAGTACGCCAATGAATCGCTACCGACGCCACGGCAATTGGATTATCTGGCTTTCTTTCCTCATCGCGATGCTGTTGCAGATTATGCCGTGGCCCGAGCAGATCTATATCTATCGCCCTTCATGGCTGACGCTGTTCCTGATTTATTGGGTGATGGCGTTGCCGCATCGGGTTAATGTGGGAACCGGATTCGTGCTCGGCATCATTATGGATCTGATTTTAGGCTCGACCCTGGGCGTCCGGGCGTTGGCTTTGAGCATCGTCGCTTATCTGGTTTCATTTAAATTCCAGCTGTTCCGGAATATGGCATTATGGCAGCAGGCATTGATCGTCATGCTGCTTTCGTTGTTGATGGATTTGATTGTGTTCTGGGCCGAATTTCTGGTGGCTAATATCGCCTTTCACCCGGAAACGTTCTGGAATAGCGTGGTCGACGGCGTGCTCTGGCCGTGGCTGTTCCTGCTAATGCGCAAAATCCGCCGTCAGTTTACCGTGCAATAAGGCTGCTCATGACTCAACTTTATCTGGCATCCGCTTCTCCCCGTCGACGCGAATTGTTGACGCTGCTCGACATTCCTTTCTCGCACCTGAGCGTGGCGGTGGAAGAGCGGCGAGCGCCAAATGAAGCGGCGGAGAGTTATGTTCGCCGGCTGGCGCATGAAAAAGCGGCGGCGGGCGTCGCGGTCGCGCCGTTGGATTTGCCGGTGCTGGGCGCCGACACTATTGTGGTATTGAACGGACAAGTACTGGAAAAACCACGGAACGAGGCTCATGCTGAACAGATGCTGACCCAGCTTTCCGGCCAGCGGCACCAGGTGATGACCGCCGTGGCGCTGGCCGATAAACACGATATTTTAAGCAGTCTGGTTGTTACTGATGTCGTCTTTCGCACACTTTCCCGCCGGGATATCGCCCATTATATCGCCAGCGGCGAGCCGATGGATAAAGCCGGGGCTTATGGCATTCAGGGCAAAGGCGGATGCTTTGTTAAGTCAATCAAGGGAAGTTACCACGCGGTGGTAGGATTGCCGCTGGTGGAAACTGAAGAATTGTTCAGTAATTTTGCTGCGCTGCGGATTGCAAGAGGAAAACATGACTGCTGAGTTACTGGTAAACGTCACGCCATCAGAGACGCGGGTCGCTTATATTGATGGCGGCATTTTGCAGGAAATCCATATTGAGCGCGAAGCCAAACGCGGCATCGTCGGTAATATCTATAAAGGCCGGGTGAGCCGGGTATTGCCGGGAATGCAGGCGGCCTTTGTGGATATCGGGCTGGATAAAGCCGCCTTCCTGCACGCGTCCGATATTATGCCGCATACGGAATGCGTGGCCGGCGACGAACAGAAAAACTTTCATGTGCGCGATATCGCCGAGCTGGTTCGCCAGGGACAGGATCTGATGGTGCAGGTGGTTAAAGATCCGCTGGGTACCAAAGGCGCCCGGCTGACGACGGATATCACCTTGCCGTCGCGCTATCTGGTTTTTATGCCCGGCGCCTCGCACGTCGGCGTTTCGCAGCGCATTGAGAGCGAAGTCGAGCGCGAGCGTTTGAAAAAAACGGTCGCGGATTATTGCGACGAGCACGGCGGTTTTATTATCCGCACTGCCGCCGAAGGGATCGGCGAGGAGGAACTAGCCCAGGATGCCGCGTTTTTAAAGCGGCTGTGGGGCAAGGTCATGGAGCGAAAAAAACGCAATCAGACCAAATATAAACTGTATGGCGAAGTGGCGCTGGCGCAGCGTGTGCTGCGTGATTTCGCCGGCGAGGCGCTGGATCGCATCCGCGTGGATTCCAAACTGACGTACGACTCGCTGCTGGAGTTTACCGCCGAATACATCCCGGAAATGACCAACAAGCTGGAACACTACGCCGGTAGACAGCCCATCTTCGATCTGTTTGATGTGGAAAATGAAATCCAGCGGGCGCTGGACAGAAAGGTTGAGTTGAAATCAGGCGGTTATCTGATTATCGATCAAACCGAGGCCATGACCACCATTGATATCAATACCGGGGCGTTCGTCGGCCACCGCAATCTGGACGAAACCATTTTCAACACCAATATCGAAGCGACGCAGGCGATAGCGCGTCAGTTGCGCTTGAGAAACCTCGGCGGCATTATCATCATTGATTTCATTGATATGAACAACGAAGACCACCGCCGCCGCGTGCTGCATTCTCTGGAACAGGCGCTAAGTAAAGATCGGGTAAAAACCAGTATTAATGGTTTCTCTCAACTAGGATTAGTGGAGATGACGCGTAAGCGAACCCGTGAGAGTATAGAGCACGTATTATGTAACGAATGCCCCACTTGCCACGGGCGCGGCACGGTGAAAACCGTGGAAAGCGTGTGTTACGAGATTATGCGTGAGATTGTTCGCGTTCATCATGCTTATGATACCGATCGCTTCCTGGTGTATGCATCGCCGTCGGTGGGCGAAGCGCTGAAAAGCGAAGAGTCGCACGCGCTGGCCGAGGTGGAAATTTTCGTGGGCAAACAGGTCAAAGTGCAGATTGAACCTCTGTATAGTCAGGAACAGTTCGACGTTGTCATGATGTAAACCAACTGGCGATGCATGTCGGCCCCGGCGCGCTTTTCCGAACGCGCGCGGGCAGCATAACTCCCCCTTATGATATTAAGCCCGGAGTTAGGGAAAACACGGCGATAAGCTTCCCGTCGGGACGCCTTGCGCCGTCGCCGTTCCCAGTATCCCGATCGTTGGAGATCGGCCTTATGAAAGCGGCTTTCGCTCGTCGTCGGTGACGAAAACAAGGAGAAATACGTGAGGCGACTGCCCGGAATATTATTCGCAACGGGCGCCACTCTTATCGTGATTGTTGCGCTGTTAGTCAGCGGCTTAAGATTGGTGCTGCCACAGCTCGATCGCTTCCGGCCACAGCTGGCGGCATGGGTTCAGTCCGTCACCGGGGCGCCGCTGGAGATCGGCTCGATCAAAGGCCGCTGGGCGTCTTTCGGCCCCTCGCTGGAAATTGAAAAGCTGCAAACCACCCTGCCTGAGTCCGATTGGCGGGTTGAGCGGATTACGCTGGCGCTGGATGTCTGGCAATCTTTACTGCATGGGCGCTGGCAGTTCCGCGATCTGACCTTCTATCAACTGCGGCTTAATCTCAACACTACGCTGACCGGGCAAAGCCGGGATGGCGATCTGATGCCGTCCGGCCGGTTGAACGACCTGTTCCTGCGTCAATTTGACCATTTCGATCTGCGCGACAGCCATATCTCGTTTCTTACGCCCTCCGGCTCTCGCGCTGAATTCAGCATTCCTCAATTAACCTGGCTGAACGCCGACCAGCGCCACCGGGCCGAAGGACTGATCAGCCTGTCGAGCTTTAACGGCCAGCATGGCGTGGTTCAGATGCGGATGGATCTGGATGATGCGCAGGGGCGGCTCAATAACGGCACTCTCTATTTACAGGCCGACAATATCGATATGAAGCCCTGGCTGAGTCGCTGGTTGCAGAATAACACCGGACTGGAAAGCGCGGATTTCAGCCTGGCGGCCTGGCTGAACGTGCGCGGGGGCGATATCCGGGGCGCGGACGTGTTTCTTAATCAGGGCGCCGCCAGCTGGCGCGAAGGCGAACAGACTCATCGCCTGAGCGTGAACGACATGGTGTTGCGCATTGGTCGTCAGGATAACGGCTGGCGGTTGGCCGTCCCCGCGCTGAATCTGGCGACCGATGACGTCGCCTGGCCGAAGGGCCAGCTCTCGGCACTCTGGCTGCCGAAGGGCGAAGATGCGCCGGGCGCGGACGACCAGGCAGAATTACGTATCCGGGCCAGCAACCTGGAACTGACGCGGCTGGGAAGCTTGCTGCCGCTGTTATCCACCACCACCCCGGCGCTGAAAGCGCATTGGGATGCCATGCGGCCCAAAGGCGCGCTCGATGCGCTGGCGCTGGATATTCCCCTGCATCAGACGGAAAAAAGCCGTTTTCAGGCGCGGTGGCGCGACGTGAGCTGGCAGGCGTGGCAGCATTTGCCGGGCGTGGAGCACTTTTCGGGGTCGGTACGCGGCAGCGCCGGGCGCGGACGTCTGCAACTGGCATTGGAAAACAGTCAACTGCCTAATAACGGTATGTTCCGCGCGCCGCTGGAAATCCGTCGGGCCGGCGGCGCCATTGACTGGCGTAACGATGGCGATGGCTGGGCGCTTTGGAGCCATGGGCTTGACGTGCAGGCCAAATCGCTATGGGTAAACGGTGATTTCCATTATCAGCAGCCTGCAACCGGCGAGCCAAGGCTGGATATTCTGGCCGGTCTGCGTTTGACGGACGCCGCGGACGCCTGGCGCTATTACCCGGAACCTTTTATGGGCAAGCGTCTGGTCGACTATCTGAGCGGCGCGTTAAAAAGCGGATCGGTGGATAACGGCACGCTGATTTTTGCGGGTAATCCACAGCATTTCCCTTACCTGCGCAATGAGGGGCAATTTGAAGTCTGGGCGCCGGTCAAAAATTCCACCTTTGAGTTTCAGCCGGGGTGGCCGGCGTTGACGCAGTTGGATATCAATCTCGATTTCGTCAATAACGGCTTATGGATGCTGGCGCCGCAGACCTCGTTGGGGAACGTGGATGGCAGAAACATCAGCGCGGCGATCCCTGATTATCACAAAGAACACTTGCTGGTCGACGGCGAGCTGGAAGGCGAGGGTAAGGACATCGGCGATTACTTCCAGCAGACGCCGCTGAAACCGTCGCTGGGGGCCGCACTTGAAGAACTGCAAATCGGCGGCGTGGTAAAAGGGTCGCTGCATCTGGATATTCCGCTGGCGGGGGGGCTGGTGCAGGCCGGCGGTAATGTCGCATTGAACGACAATAGCCTTTACATCAAACCGCTATCCAGCACGATAAAAAATCTGACCGGTCAATTCCGCTATGACAACGGCAATCTGCGCAGTGAAACGCTGCAAGGCAATTGGTTGAATCAGCCGATGACGGTGAATTTCACCACTGAGGAACAGGATAAAGCGTTTCTGGTTAATGTCGATCTTCAGGGCGCGTGGCAGCCTGCGCGTTTCCCCGGTCTGCCGAAGCTGGCGGCCGATAATCTCTCCGGCAGCGCGGATTGGAAAAGTACGGTGTCCGTGACGCTGCCTCATGGCGGCAAACCGACTTATCGCGTCGATCTGCTGGCCGCTCTCGATAAAGTAAGCAGTCACTTACCTGCGCCGTTGAGCAAATCCTCCGGCGAGAACCTCCCTTTGCAGGTGAAGGTTAAAGGGGATATGAACGGTTTTGATCTGCATGGCAGTCTGGGTAAAGACCATGCATTCAACAGTCAGTGGCTGCTGAAAGGCAATACGCTGGCGTTGGCGCGGGCCGCCTGGCGCAAAGGGGCGAAAACGCCGTCGTTGCCGGAAGCGTCGGCGTTGGTTCTCGATCTTCCCGCGCTGGACGGCGAACGCTGGCTTGGGTTATTGCCCGCCGCGCGTTCATCGATGAACAACGGCGCGGCAACCAGCCGCGTCGCTCTCCCCGCGGCGGTGACGTTGCGCACGCCGTCGCTGAATCTGCTGGGACAGCAATGGCACGATGTGTCGGCGAGTAGTGAAAGTCTCCTGAGTAACGGTAACCGGGTGCGGCTTAAGGGGCGTGAAGTCGACGCCACGTTGGATATCCCCGATCGCGGGATGTGGCGCAGCGATATTCATTATCTCTACTACAATCCGCAATGGAAAGGCGATGAGGCGACCAACCCTATCGCGCTGGCCGAGAACAAGTCGCCGCTGAATGAGAAAGGCATCAGCTTTGAGAATTGGCCTGCATTGCAGATAAATTGCCGTCAGTGTTGGTTCGTCGGGCAGAATTTCGGCCGGATTCAGGCAACGTTGCAGCCGGAAAAAGGGAAATTAACGCTCAGTGATGGCATCATTGATACCGGGAAAGCGCGCCTGACGGCGAATGGCAGCTGGCAGCAAAACGCCGAAGGCGTGCGCACCGCGCTAAAGGGGAGCGTATCGGGCGATAGCCTGATACAGAATGCCGAGTGGTTTGGCATTGATACGCCGCTGCGCGCCGGGTCTTTCCATGTCGATTACGATCTTTACTGGCGCGGTACGCCATGGGCGCCTGATATCGCCAGTCTGAGCGGCATACTGCATACCCGAATCGGCAAGGGCGAAATAGCCGATGCGGGTACGGGACAGGCCGGGCAACTGTTGCGTTTGGTCAGCTTTGATGCGTTGCTGCGCAAGCTTAAGTTTGATTTCAGTGATACCTTTGGTCATGGCTTTTACTTTGACTCCATTCGCAGCACGGCATGGATTAAGGACGGTATTTTGCGTACCGACGATATGCTGGTGGATGGGCTGGAAGCGGATATCGCCATGAAGGGGGACGTCGATTTGGCGAATCGCCAGATCAATATGGAGGCGGTGATCGCGCCGGAAATCTCCGCGACCGTGGGGGTGGCGACGGCGTTTGTCGTCAACCCGGTGGTGGGCGCCGCGGTGTTTGCCGCCAGTAAGGTGTTGGCGCCGTTATGGAATAAGATTTCGCTGATCCGCTATCAGATTTCCGGTAGCCTTGATCAGCCGAAGATTCAGGAAGTACTGCGTGAACCGAGTAACAATAAAGCTAAGTAGCGCCATGCCGGAGAGATAGCGGCAAACCTTATCCCCTTTTCCCTGATGGAAAGCGGCAGAGAGGGTTAGCGCGGTTCGTCCACCCGATTTCATTGAATAAAGAGTGAAAAAATATGAGTCTGTCTTTTGTCAGTGAGCAATTACTCACCGCAAACAACTTGAGCCTTCAAGACCTGTCTTCTGTGTTGGGCCAGTTAAATGAACGTCGTCTGGATTATGCCGACCTCTATTTTCAGTCCAGCTATCATGAATCCTGGGTGCTGGAAGACCGTATCATCAAGGACGGCTCCTACAATATCGATCAGGGGGTGGGGATCCGCGCCATTAACGGCGAAAAAACGGGTTTTGCCTATGCCGATCAAATCACGCTGAACGCGTTGCACCAGAGCGCTCACGCGGCGCGCAGCATTGTGCGTGAGCAGGGCGACGGCCGCGCGCATACGCTGGGCGAAGTTTCTCATCGCGCGTTGTATTCTTCGCTTAATCCGCTGGATAGCCTGAGCCGTGAAGATAAAATCGCCCTGTTGCAACGCGCGGATAGCGTGGCTCGCGCCGCCGACGCCAGGGTGCAGGAAGTGACCGCCAGTCTGACCGGCGTATATGAACTGGTGCTGGTCGCCGCCACCGACGGTACGCTGGCGGCGGATGTTCGCCCGCTGGTTCGCCTGTCTATCAGCGTGCTGGTGGAAGCGGACGGTAAGCGTGAGCGCGGGGCCAGCGGCGGCGGCGCGCGTAGCGGCTATGACTATTTCTGGCAAGCGGCGGAAGGCGAAGCGCGCGTCGATGCCTGGGCGAAGGAAGCCGTGCGCATGGCGTTGGTCAATCTGTCTGCGATTGCGGCGCCGGCGGGTTCGATGCCGGTGGTGTTGGGCGCCGGCTGGCCGGGCGTGCTGTTGCACGAAGCGGTAGGACACGGCCTGGAGGGCGATTTCAACCGTCGCGGAACATCGGTCTTCAGCGGTCAGGTGGGGGAACGGGTGGCGTCCGAGCTGTGTACGGTGGTCGATGACGGTACGCTGGATGGTCGCCGCGGCTCTCTGGCGATGGATGACGAAGGGGTGCCGGGACAATATAACGTGCTGATCGAGAACGGCATCCTGAAAGGGTATATGCAGGACAAACTGAACGCCCGCCTGATGGGCGTCGACCCGACAGGCAATGGCCGTCGCGAATCCTATGCCCATTTACCGATGCCGCGTATGACCAATACTTACATGCTGGACGGAAAATCCACGCCGGAAGAGATTATCGCCAGCGTGGAGTATGGTTTGTATGCGCCGAATTTCGGCGGCGGCCAGGTGGATATTACCTCCGGTAAGTTCGTCTTTTCCACATCGGAGGCCTATCTGATTGAAAAAGGTCGGATAACCAGCCCGGTGAAAGGCGCGACGCTGATCGGCTCCGGTATTGAGGCGATGCAGCAAATTTCGATGGTGGGAAACGATCTGGCGTTGGATAAAGGCGTGGGCGTCTGCGGCAAAGAGGGACAGAGCCTGCCGGTGGGAGTGGGTCAGCCGACGCTGAAGCTGGACAACCTGACGGTGGGCGGCACGGCGTAAATCGACGACCGGCCAATCTGACGGCAGCCGTAATAGGCTGCCGTTTTTTTTATGGATAATTAAAAACGTTTGTCGGGTTATTTTCCCGAACTGTTATTATTTCCCTGTGGTGTTAAATCGTTTTTCTAAACCGATGTTCAACAGCATGGAAATATTATCCTTTATTCTTGCCATGCAACGATTTTTCTTCATGTTAAATTCGGTAATCGGTTGGCAATATTAAAATTTAATCGATGGCATTATTCTGCTATATGAAAATCGCCTATGAATTGTTTTCGGGCGATGAAATCGTACTAACAGCCGCTTTATAACGTTCGTATTGCTCCATCAATGAATACGATTTCATTATTATCCCATAAATACTCATCTCTCCCGCGCGGTTGATAATTCTCATTTTCATTTTCGGCTATGTATTTATTTGTTTTTCATTAAAAATCAATTAATTGTTTGTGTTTATCGTCCGGGGGGCGGAGGGCGCTATCTTTTTCTTTGGGGTGTCTTTGGTTTTTTTTCGCGATATTCAAATGATAAGTCAATTATTCCTTGTTGGGATTATTGCAATAACAAATAAAAATTATCTGATGCCTGCCGCTATTAATACGATTGGGTTCGGGATTATTGCCTTATTTTTTCTTCCATGTTGGGGGATTGTTTTAAATGAACTGTTTGCAATAAAGATTCGCCAGATCAGGACGATAGTCACCGGTGAAACTATTTTTGGAGGTGGAGATGTTTAAGAAAATAAAAATAAGTCTGGGGTTGACTATAATTATAGGGTTGTTCGGCCTTTCACTTATTGGCGTCAGCGTTTTTAGTATCAGCGCACTGACAAAAAGTAAAGATGCTTTGTATACCATAGACAGAATTGAAGGGGACCAGCTTAATCCGCTCCATGCGCTATATTCCGACTTATTAAGTGGAAGGATTGTTCTTTATAATCTGGCAATGGCCAAGGAAGATGGAAAAAACGTCGACGGCATGGGGGGCAAGGCGGACGGTTACCTGAATTCAGCGAATAAAAATATGGAGGCCCTGCACGCTATTGTTCCGGTGACGGAACGCGGGCGGCAGCTCCGTCTTGACATCGAGAAGGCCTACGATGCCTATATAAAAGAAGGTGTTACGCCCGCCAGGCAAGCGCTGGATGCGGGTAACCTGGATCTTTTTTATGAGTTGATAACTAGCGCGGTTTCGACAAAAGGAGAAGCGCTTCAGAAGAGCATTAATGAGTTTTCCGCTTTTGCCCGTGAACTCGGCGATCGGGAAATCGAACATTCGGTTGATTCTTATAAAATTAACGTGGGCGTGGTGATTGTCGCCATCATTTTAACTATAGTCTTGATCATATTATCAAAAATGTTGATGAGCGCGATTGTTTTCACCCCGATCAATGAGGCTAAGCATGTCTTTGGCTTAATCGCCAAAGGCGACTTATCGTTCGATATTCCGCACCAGCCGAAAACGGAAATGGGGGGACTGCTGACCTCGCTGGAGGATATGAAGCAGTCGCTGAAGGTCATCGTTTCCGATGTCAGAGAGTCTTCCGAAGTCATCTCCGTCGGCACCCGCCAGATTTCCGCCGGCAACCAGGATTTATCGTCACGCACGGAAGAGCAGGCGTCGTCGATCGAGCAGACGGCCGCCAGCATGGAGGAGTTGACCTCGTCGGTGAAGCAGAATAGCGAAAATACTCGACTGGTCACCGGCATGGCGGAAAACATGACTGGGTTGGCGCAAAAAAATGGCGAGAACATCACCAATATCGTTAACCGGATGCAGGCTATCTCCGAAAGTTCGGAGAAGATTTCCAGCATTATCGGCGTCATCGATACCATTGCCTTCCAAACCAATATCTTGGCGCTGAATGCCGCGGTTGAGGCGGCGCGAGCCGGCGAGGCGGGCAAAGGTTTCGCGGTGGTGGCTTCCGAGGTGCGCAATCTGGCGCAACGCAGCGCGACGTCGGCGAAAGAAATCAAAGAGTTGATTGAAGATGCCGGCCATAAAATACAGCAAGGCGCCGCGCTGGCGTCCGTATCCGGCAATGATATGGAAACCCTGCTGGCGGAGGTGAGTAAAGTGAAGGAATTGGTCTCCGGGATTTCATTAGCCTCGGAAGAGCAGAGCCAGGGGATCGAGCAGGTCAATGTTGCGGTAACGCAGTTAGAGCAGGTCGCGCAGCAAAATGCCGCGCTGGTTGAAGAAGCCTCGTCCGCCACCAGTTCTCTGGCCGAGCAGGCTGATTTGTTGGAAGCATCAATGCGCGTATTCACCTTATCAGGCAGGAATAACGATGCCGTCGAGGGCGGCCTCCTTATCGGAAAGGAATGAGCGTCGACCGGCGCTCGTATAACGGTTGGTCGGCAAGGGAATGTCAGCGGCTGATGTTTGACGTTGTTGCGCGCCAGGGGATTGGCCCCCGGCGCGGGTGCGCTCTCGATGATGGTTCTGTTTAGTGAAAGGAGTTCAATTGATGGAAAATTCTCCCTTAAAGGCGAGTTCTACTACAGAACCGGTCGAAGAACGGCTATTGGCCGCCGCCGTCAACGGCAGCGACAGTGCGATTCTTATTGCCCGTTACGTGAGCGGTCATCGGCGGACGACTTTTGTGAACGCCGGCTTTACGCGGCTTTTGGGCTATAGCCGGCAAGAGGCGTCGGGCCAGGAACCAGAAAAGCTTATCCGCTGTGAAACCGGGTTCGGTTGCCAGCCGGATAAGGATAAATTCCAGGCGTCGGACCATCGTTATCATGTCGAAACCCGGGTTTACCATAAATCCGGCTATCCGTTGTGGTGCTCTATTGTGTTCAATCATTTTTATGATAAGCCCAATGGTACGATGTATGCCGTCGGCGTATTTACCGAGATTACGGCAACCAAAATGTACGAGGTGCTGCAATTCCCGGTATTGGAAGCGCTTGCCCGCGACCGTCCGTTGGAAGAGGTCATTGAACTGCTGTGTCTGGAGATCGAGCGTATTGCTCCAGAAGTGGTATGCAGCGTGGCGCGCGTGGATAAGCTCGGCTATCTGCGGCCGCTGGCGGCGCCCAGTCTGCCCGCTTCTTACGGGCAGGCGCTGGACGGCGCGCCTATCGGCCCCGATGCCGGATCTTGCGGCACCGCGGCCTGGTTGGGCGCGCCGGTTCTGGTCGGCGATATCGCCGCTAATCCATTATGGGACGACTGTTGCGATCTGGTTTTATCGCAGGGATTGGTGGCCTGCTGGTCCAGTCCGGTTTTTTCCAGCCAGAACCAGGTTATCGGCACCTTTTCGTTCTATTTTCGGCGGGAGCGCGGCCCCAGTAAATGCCATCAGAATCTGGTGATGCTGAGTACCGGTCTGTGCGCCCTGGCGATCGAGCGGGATGAGTCCTGTGAAAAAATCAGGCAGTTGGCTTTTTTCGACCCGCTAACCGGGTTGCCGAACCGTGATTTGTTTCGCGCCAGCGCGGAGAACGCCGTGATTAACGCCTCGCGCCGCGGACACTCTTTGGCGGTGCTGATGATTTGTCTGGATCGTTTCAAGCAGGTCAACAGCTCCCTGGGCGTCGCGGCCGGCGACAAGCTGCTGCGCCATATTGCAGAGTGCCTGCGCCAGCAATGCGGCGCAGCCGATCTGGTGGGTAAACTTTCCGTCGATGAGTTCGCCATGCTGCTGAATGTCGCGGATGTCCGCAACATTGCCGCAACGGCCAAGCGGCTGCTGGCGATTTTGTCGAAACCGTTTTCCATCAATGGGATAGTGGTGACGCCTTCCGTCACCATCGGCATCAGTTTATATCCTGATAATGGCCGTGATGTGAGCGCCTTGATCAAGGGCGCGGATATTGCCCTGCATCAGGCAAAGTACCACCTGCGCGGGCGGTTGGGCTTTTTCAACAAGGAGATGAACGAGGTCGCCAGAAGGCGCTTGACGCTGGAAAGCGCGTTGAGAAAGGCGCTCGATGAATCCTCTTTGCAGCTCTATTACCAGCCGCAGATTAGTCTGAAGAGCGGTGATATTCATGGCGTCGAAGCGCTTTCCCGCTGGTTTCATCCTGAGTTCGGCGAAATTTCTCCGATTCGATTTATTCCGTTGGCGGAGGAGTGCGGGCTGATGGAAAAGTTGGGTGAATGGGTGCTTGCCGGCGCCTGCCGGCAGCTTGCCGATTGGCACCGGCGCGGCGTGAATGTGCCGATGGTATCGATTAATCTGTCGCCGACCAATTTCCACAATTCCGAGCTGCCGGCGCTGATTTCCCGCACGCTATCGCAAGCGTCGCTGCAACCCGAATACCTGACCATTGAAATTACCGAAGAGGTGATTCTGGATACCAATGCCGATACCATCAATATTCTGAATAAGGTGCGTGAACTGGGCGTCAGACTCTCCATGGATGATTTCGGTACCGGTTTCGCCAGCTTAAGCTACCTCAACCGTATCAGCTTTGATGAACTGAAGCTCGATCAAAGTTTCGTCCATAATATCGAGTCGCATCAGAGAAATCGCGTGCTTACCGACGCCGTGACCCATATTGGCGCCAGCCTGCATTTAAGCGTGGTGGCGGAAGGGGTGGAAAATGAAAAGCAGCGCGAAATACTGGCGCAGCAGGGCTATGATCTGGCTCAGGGATTTTTATTCTCCCGGCCATTGCCGCCTGAACAGTTGGAAAGCTGGTGTCATGACCACGGGCTGGCCAAACGCTGAGTCCGGCGGCGAGGTTTTTTCGCAACGGCGCCGCGTTTGATACGGTTCATCGACTCTGGCTTTGACAAAGTTGCCCCATTCCTGGGGCTCACTGCGTCTCTTATTCGCCGGCTTCCGCCAACTCGCGCAGATATTGAAAAATCTGGCGCAGGGATTTTGGCGGTTTGTTGGCGGCTTTTTCCTTCTGAGCGTTACGTATCAACGAGCGCAACTGCTGGCGGTCAGCATGGGGATAGAGCGCCAGCACGTCGGGGATCGCATCGTCGCCCTCGGCCATCAGACGATCGCGCAACTGCTCCAGCTTGTGGAAAAGCACCACCTGCTGATTATGGCGGTTTCTCAGTTTATCCAGCGCGGTCTGAATGGGTTCCGGATCGCGGGCGCGCAGCATTTTCCCGATGAGCTGTAACTGGCGGCGGCGGCCTTCTTTCTTGATACGCTGCGCCAGCTCGATGGCCGCGCGTAAATCGTCATCCAGCGGGATGCGTTCCAGCGCATTTTTACCCAGGTCGACCAGTTCCGCGCCAAGATCTTTCAGCGCTTCGGCATCGCGTTTTATCTCGCTTTTGCTGACCCAGATAATTTCATCATCGTCATCTTCATTATTGTCCGGGACGTCATCAAGCCAGTCTTCGGGTTTCTTATTCATGTCGGATCCTTATTCAACGGCGCGCAGCATATTGGCCCATAGGGCGACGGGCAAGGCGCCCGTGATAAAAAGAAGCTGATCCTAACAGGTTTGGGCTTTGTGCGAAATTGTCCCGAGATCCTGTTAGACTTAAGGACAAGATGTTACACCGTTTTATACCCGCCATACTTCAAGTCGCAGGTATATATTGGCTTCGGTTTTCTCACTCATTATGGCAGGACGATGACAATAATCACTCAGGTTGCACAACAGCGTAAGGCGCTGGAACAGGCGGTTGCTCAGGCTCTGGAGCTGGCGCGGGCGGGTTCGGATGCGGCGGAAGTCGCGGTGTCGAAAACGACAGGGATTGGCGTTAGCACCCGTTATGGTGAAGTTGAAAACGTTGAATTCAACAGCGACGGCGCGCTTGGCATTACGGTGTATCGCCAGCAGCGCAAAGGCAGCGCATCATCCACCGATCTTAGCCCGGACGCGATAGCCCGCACCGTACAGGCCGCGCTGGATATTGCCCGCTATACGTCCGTCGATCCGTTTGCCGGCCCGGCGGATAAAGATCTGCTGGCGTTCGAAGCGCCGGATCTGGATCTGTTTCATCCGTCGGCGTTGGATGCGGAGCGTGGCATCGAGCTGGCGGCCCGCGCCGAGCAAGCGGCGCTGCAAGCCGATAAGCGTATCACCAATACCGAAGGCGGCAGCTTCAACAGTCATTACGGCATCAAGGTGTTTGGCAATAGCCACGGCATGTTGCAGAGCTATTGCTCCAGCCGTCACTCCATGTCCAGCTGCGTGATCGCGGAAGTAAACGGGGACATGGAGCGCGACTACGCCTATACCATCGGCCGGTCGCTGGATGAACTGCGCACTCCGGAATGGGTCGGCGCGGAGTGCGCTCGCCGCACCCTGTCGCGTTTGTCCCCGCGCAAGCTGCCCACCATGCAGGCGCCCGTCCTGTTTTCCGCCGAGGTGGCGACCGGATTGTTCGGCCATCTGGTCGGCGCGATCAGCGGCGGCAGCGTGTATCGCAAATCCACTTTCCTGCTGGATAAGCTGGGACAGCAGATCCTGCCTGAATGGCTGACGATTGAGGAGTTGCCGCATCTGCGCAAAGGATTGGCCTCCACGCCGTTTGACAGCGAAGGGGTGCGCACCAGCCGGCGCGAAATAGTGAAAGACGGCGTGCTGCAAACCTGGCTGCTGACCAGCTACGCCGGCCGGAAACTGGGAATGAAGAGCACGGGTCATGCCGGCGGCATTCATAACTGGCGCATTGCCGGGCAGGGGCTGGATTTCGACGGCTTGCTCAAGCAGATGGGCAAGGGGTTACTGGTCACCGAACTGATGGGGCAAGGCGTGAGCGGCGTGACCGGGGACTACTCCCGCGGCGCTTCCGGTTTCTGGGTCGAAAATGGCGAGATTCAGTATCCGGTCAGCGAGATTACCATTGCCGGCAACCTGAAAGACATGCTGCGCAATATCGTGACGGTGGGGAATGACATTGAAACACGAAGCAATATTCAATGTGGTTCGGTATTACTGCCGGAAATGAAGATCGCGGGCGAGTAAGCGGCGCGGTTTAACGCCGATCAAGCCGGAGAGCGCAGCGCATTACTCTTCGTTAAATCCGGCTTCGAATAGCTCAACGACGGCGGCCAGCGCTTTCGCCTCATCCGGGCCGCTGGCTTCCACTTCGATCACACGGCCTTTGGCCGAGTCCAGCATCAGCATGGCGATGACGCTGCTGGCTTCCGCCTCGGTGCCGCCATCATTACGTAATTTCACTTCGGCATCAAAGCGTTGCACCAGTTCAAACAGTTGCATGGCGGGACGGGCGTGCATACCCAGCTTGTTTTTTATTTCAACGGATTGTCTGACGGTCATGATTATTTGCGTTTTTCCAGCGTGCGGTGGCGAGACTGGACATTCTTGCCGCGGGAACGGAAATAATCAGCCAGCTGTTCCGCAACATACACGGAGCGGTGTTTGCCGCCGGTACAACCAATGGCCACGGTCAGGTAGCTGCGGTTATTGGTTTCCAGCATCGGCAGCCATAGTTCCAGATAGCTGCGGGTCTGATAGATAAAATTATGGACTTCGGTATGTCGGTCGAGGAAGGCGGCTACGGGCTTGTCCAAGCCGGTCATCGGCCGTAATTTCGGATCCCAGTGCGGGTTTGGCAGGAAACGCACGTCAAACACATAATCGGCATCGATTGGAATGCCGTGTTTGTAGCCGAAAGATTCAAACACCATCGTCAGTTCGCGTTCCCGTTTGCCAAGCAGACGGGTGCGCAGCATTTCCGCCAGCTCATGCACCGACATCTCCGAGGTATCGATGATCAGGTCGGCGCGCGAACGCAGCGGCTCCAGCAGATCGTTTTCTTCATCGATGGCGCTTTCCAGCGACAGATTCTTGCTGGACAACGGGTGCAGACGGCGGGTATCGCTGTAGCGGCGGATCAGCGTATTGCGATCGGCATCCAGAAACAGCAATTGCGGCGAGAAGCTTTGCGGCAACTGCGCCATCGCGTGCTCGAATATTTCCGGCGACTCCGGCATATTACGCACGTCAATGCTGACCGCCGCAGAGATATTCCGCGCCGACAGCGTTTGAGCCAGTTCCGGCAGCAGAACCACGGGAAGGTTATCTACACAGTAGAATCCCATATCTTCCAGCGCGCGCAGGGCTACGGATTTTCCTGAGCCTGAGCGACCACTGACGATCATCAGCACCATCTGACCACTCCCCCCTGGCAACGTGATGGCGAACGAGCGTTGCCATTGTTCTTGTCATGATTGTTTCGGTAACGACGGTTTGTGCAATGAATGGTTATATCACGCTTATTACAGACTATGCCGACCTTTCTCATTGGTATCACCGCCGGACTTAACCGGCTTCCGTCATAATCTGATACAGTTCTTCATCGCTTTGCGCGGCGCGCAGGCGGCGACAAACGGTTTTATCAGCCAATCGTTTGGCTGCCAGCGCCAGCGTATGTAAATGGGTTTTACATTGTTCCGCCGGAACCAGCAAGGCAAAAAGTAAATCAACGCCTTGGTTATCAATGGCGTCGAACGCGACGGGCTGTTCCAACTGGATAAAGACCCCGATTGCTCCCAGCGCATCCTCTCCTTCCAGCTTGCCATGAGGGATGGCGATGCCATTTCCGATACCGGTGCTGCCCATGCGTTCACGAGTAAGCAAGGCGTCAAAAATAATCTGCGAAGACAGATTAAGCTGTTTGGCTGCCAGCTCGCTGATGATTTCCAAGGCCCGTTTCTTGCTCTGGCAAGGGACGGCGCTTCGGGTGCATTCGGGGCGTAACACGGTGCTGAGTTGCAAAATGGGCTCGTTGTTCATTTTATATTCACTTAACGACACGTTCACATCAGTTGAGCCGGGCCCATCGGTTTATGAGCCCGGTCTGTTCTCCGACCAAACGATCGGAGATGAAAATCAGTGCTGTTTGAGCTTGTCCTTATGCTTGTTCAACTGTCTGGCCAGTTTATCGATCAGTAAATCGATGGCGGCGTACATATCTTCCGCCTCAGATGTGGCATGCAGCTCTCCGCCATTAACATGGAGCGTGGCGTCGGCGATTTTTTGTACTTTCTCCACTTTAAGCACCACATTGACCTGGTTGATGCGGTCAAAAAATTGCTCCAACTTGGCAAACTTGGTATTCACGAAATCACGCAGAGGTTCGGTAAGTTCGATATGGTGTCCGGTAATGTTGAGCTGCATAGCGTCTTCCTTCTAGTTGAGATCAAACCAGCTGTTTACGTTGATTTGATGGTGGGATAGATAAAGACTCTCGATATTTCGCAACGGTACGCCGCGCCACAATAATACCCTGCTCGGAGAGCAGCGTGGTGAGCTTACTGTCGCTTAGCGGTTTGGCGGGGTTTTCCGCAGCGATTAACTTTTTGACCAGCGCCCGGATCGCCGTTGAGGAGGCTTCGCCCCCATTGTCGGTATTCACATGGCTGGAGAAAAAGTATTTTAGTTCAAAAATGCCGCGCGGACTGTGCAGAAACTTCTGCGTGGTCACGCGGGAAATGGTGGATTCATGCATATCCACGACCTGGGCGATATCAGCCAAAACCATCGGCTTCATGAACTCTTCGCCCTGATCAAAGAATGCCTGCTGCTGTTCCACGATGCAGCGGGTGACCTTGAGCAGCGTATCATTACGGCTTTCCAGGCTTTTTATCAACCAGCGGGCTTCCTGTAGATGGCTACGGATGAATTGACCGTCGCTGTCGCTACGCACGCTGTTGCCCAGCGCGGCATATTGCTGGTTAATCTGTAGCCGGGGAATGCTGTCGGTGTTCAGCTCAACCACCCAGCGGCCGTGAATTTTTCGCACCAGCACGTCGGGGATCACGTATTCCGACTCGCCGGTATTGATTGACTGGCCCGGACGCGGATCGAGGGACTGAATCAGCGCCAGCGCCTCTTTCAGCACCTCTTCTTTCAGCCGGGTGGCGCGAATCAGGCTGCGAAAATCGTGATTCGCCAACAGATCGAGGTGCTCGCTGACGATAAGCCTTGCTTCCGCAAGACGAGGGGTCTCGACGGCGAATTGGGAAAGCTGAACCAGCAGGCAATCGCGCAGATCGCGCGCCGCCACGCCGACGGGATCAAAACGCTGAACCCGCTTCAGCACCGCTTCGACTTCATCCAGCGTGACGTTTTCATCGCCGATGCTGTCAAGAATGTCTTCCAGCGGCACGGTGAGATAACCCGTGTTATCCACGGCATCGACGATGGATGTCGCTATCGCGGCGTCGGTATCGGAAAAAGGCGTCAGCTCGACCTGCCACATCAGATAGTCCTGAAGGGTCTGGGTGGTTTCCCCCTGGTAGATCGGCAATTCCTCATCGCGATAATCGGTGCCGGTGCCGGACGGCGTGCCGGCGGAATAAATTTCATCCCAGGTCGCGTCAAGCGGCAACTCTTCCGGCATATCTTTTTGTTCGAGGGCTTCACCGGTATCCAGTGAATCGCTGTCCGTGGTCTCAAATGACTCTACTTCTTCGTGATTGTCCGTCTGCTCAAGTAACGGATTGCTTTCCAGCGCCAGTTGAATCTCTTGTTGCAGTTCAAGCGTGGACAGTTGCAGCAGACGGATTGCCTGCTGTAGCTGTGGAGTCATGGCCAGTTGCTGGCTAAGCCTGAGTTGCAAACCTTGCTTCATAAGTTGCGCTAAATTCCTTATATTCCGTTGTGTTTTCCGGTTATAGCGGCGCGTGTTCCGGTCTGAAATCCTGGAAAATCATGCGGTTGTCGCCTTGTTATACCTTGAAGAAAACGCCGGGAGCATTTTTTAACAACGCGCGGCGTCGGCCCCAGAAGACGGGCAGGGCAGCCCGCCATAGGACATGCAATAAAAACTCTACCCTATCAGAGTCTGAAGCCTTCGCCCAGATAGACGCGTTTTACCTGCTCGTCGGCCAGTATCTCCGCCGGTGAACCGTGAGCGATCAAATGGCCCTGACTGACGATATAGGCGCGCTCACAGACATCCAGCGTTTCGCGGACGTTATGATCGGTGATCAACACGCCGAGTCCGCTGTCACGCAGGTGTTCGATTATTTTTTTTATATCAATCACCGAAATGGGGTCAACACCGGCAAAAGGCTCATCCAGCAGAATGAATTTCGGATTCGCCGCCAGCGCCCTGGCGATTTCCACCCGGCGCCTTTCCCCACCGGAAAGCGATTGTCCCAGACTATCGCGCAAATGAATAATATGGAATTCTTCCATCAGTTCGTTGGCGCGATCCTGCTGCTGCTCGGCGGTCAGATCTTTGCGGATCTGCAATACCGCCATGAGGTTGTCATACACGCTTAAGCGGCGAAAAATCGAGGCTTCCTGCGGCAAGTAGCCGATCCCTCTGAGCGCGCGATCGTGCAGCGGAAGCAGACTGATGTCTTCGTCGTCAATCACGATCCGTCCTTCGTCGCGCGGAACGATGCCCACGACCATATAAAACGTGGTGGTCTTCCCGGCGCCGTTCGGGCCTAACAGGCCGACTATCTCACCGGAGTTAACGGTCAGGCTGACATCTTCCACCACCCTACGGCCTTTATACGCCTTAGCCAGGTTTTCTGCGATTAATGTTGCCATAAGTTATTCGGTGACTCGTGGTTTCTGTTGTTGAGAGTTGGGCGTTTGTCCCTTGTCGTCTTTCTGCTGCAACTGGGAAGGAACCAATACCGTGGTAACGCGTTTGCCCTTGTCGCTGAACGCCTCCATCTGCTGCTGCTTCACCAGATAGGTGATGCGATCGCCTTTGACGTTGCTATCCATCTGCTCCAGATAGGCGTTGCCGGTCAGGATCAGAAAATCATTGGCCAACTCGTAGCGAATCTTCTGGGCGCGGCCTTTTACCGGCTTGCCGTTGTCCTGCATTTGGTAAAAGGTGACCGGATTGCCGTAGCCTTCCACCACTTCGCGTCCCTGCGCGCCCTGCGGACGGGTGACCACCACCTTATCGGCTTTGACCTCAATCGTTCCCTGTTTGACCACCACGTTGCCGGTAAAGGTTACGGTGTTGCCTTGCATATCCAGAGATTGCTGCTCTGAATCAATGTGAATCGGCTGATTGCTATCTCCCGTCACGGCGAAGGCTGAAACGCTGGCGGCCAACAGCGAGCTGGCGAGCAGGGTGTTGCGCATCCGGTTATTTATTGTTTTGAATTTCATAAGAGGTTTTTACCTTTTCGATCAACTCGGCGGTCTTCTCACGCAGATTACCACGCATTTTCATTCCGTTAGAGGTGAAACTCGCGCCATACAGGGTGACCTCGTCGTCGGAAGAGACATCCTGCGTCGCCAGATTGACCTGAGCGTTGTCGGTTTTAATCCGCTCCAGTTGCGAATCATTCGTCAGGCTTTTGACCTCGACGTGACCATACAGATAGAGCATTTTGTCTTTGGTCAACTTGGCGCGATCGGCCCGCACCGACCAGGTGGCGGCGCCCTGTTCGTTAAACAGCGTGGCGACGGGCGTCGTGAACCAGCTCAACTGCTCTTCATCGAAGTACTCCGCTTTGTCGGCAATCAGTCGGTAGCTCAGCCTCCCGGCCGGGCTGTAAACCAGCGTGGTGGTTTTTTCGCTGGTGTAAACCGGTTTGACGTTAGCCGGGGTTTCCGGCGGCGACTCCGCATCCTGCCCGCTCAGATTCAAGCCGATCAAAATCAGCACCAGCAGTGCCAGCAAGGCCGTCAGCCAACGCTTTGCTTTACTCATATCGACAACCCTTTGGCATCTTCCAGCTTATCCTGCGAGAGCAGAATCAAATCGCAAAGTTCACGCACGGCGCCGCGTCCGCCGGCGATACGCGTGACATAATCGGCACGCGGCAGCAGCATCGGGTGCGCATCGGCCACGGCGACGCTTAAGCCCACCTGGGACATCACCGGCCAGTCGATCAGGTCGTCGCCGATATAGGCAACCTGAGCGGCTTGCACCGACAGTTTATCCAACAGATCGTTGAAGGCCAAAATCTTGTCCGACTGCCCCTGATAAAGATGCGTGATCCCCAGGGTCTTGCAACGATCGTCGAGCAGCTTGGCCGAACGACCGGTAATGATGCCGACTTCGATCCCGGAAGTCAGCAAACAGCGGATGCCGTAACCGTCACGGACGTTGAACGCTTTCAGCTCTTCGCCCTGATTGCCCATGTAAATCAAGCCGTCGGACAGTACGCCATCCACATCGCAGATCAACAGACGAACATCACGGGCCTTATCCACTACCCGACGATCGACAGGTCCGTAACAGGTATCGATTTGCGCCCCGGTTTTACTCATTCAGGTTTATCCTTGGTTGTTTTTTATACGGCTGGGGCATCACACTACGCCGGCGCGCAGCATGTCGTGCATATGAACGATACCCAGCAGCCGGCTGTTCTCGGCGACCAGCAACGATGTAATATGGCGGGATTGCATCAGATTCAGGGCATCTACCGCCAGCGTTTGCGGCGTAACGCGAATGCCGCCCGCGGTCATCACATCAGCAATGCGCGCGCTGTTCAAGTCTATATTCATGTCGAAAATCCGGCGCAGGTCGCCATCGGTGAAGATCCCCTGAATGTTCATCTCCGCATCGCAGATTACCGTCATCCCGAGATTTTTGCGCGTAATTTCCAGCAGCGCGTCGCGCAGGGAGGCGTCCAGGGGAACGTGCGGGATCTCGTCGCCCGAGTGCATAATATCGCTGACGCGCAGCAAAAGTTTGCGTCCCAGCGCGCCGCCGGGATGGGATAAGGCGAAATCCTCCGCAGTAAAGCCGCGCGCCTGCAAGAGCGCCACCGCCAGGGCATCGCCCATCACCAGCGTGGCGGTGGTGCTGCTGGTCGGCGCCAACCCCAGCGGACAGGCTTCCTGCGGAACGTGAACGCATAAATGGATGTCGGCGGCTTTACCCATGGTGCTGTCGGGATTGCCGGTCATACAGATCAGGAATATTTTCTGGCGTTTCAATACCGGGATCAGCGACAAAATCTCATTGGATTCGCCGGAGTTGGAAATGGCGATCACAATATCATGCGGGGTGACCATGCCCAGATCGCCGTGGCTGGCTTCCCCTGGATGAACGAAAAAGGCCGGAGTGCCGGTGCTGGCGAAGGTGGCGGCCATCTTGCAACCGATATGGCCGGATTTCCCCATGCCCATCACCACCACTTTCCCCTGACAGTAGAATATCTTTTTACAGGCCTGGGTGAAGTTGTCGTCGATGTAGCGATCGAGCTGCGCCAGTCCGTCGCGTTCGATGTTCAGAACCTGTTTGCCCGCCTGTTGAAAATCAAAACCGGGTTGTAGTTCAAAATGTGACATAGCTGGATAATCCTGCTTGTTTTGATGTTCTGGTTAGGAAAAAAAGAACAATACCGAAAGGTAAACGACGAAAGCGCACAATAAAAGCGCGCCGGCGCCCTGTCCGATGCGGCGTTTCCTGCTGAGGCAAAGCGCGGTCAGCAGCGCGCTGGCCCCCAGCATCACCCAGTAATCGCGCTGGAATGCGAGCGGATTAAGCACGCCCGGAGAAAGCAGCGCCGGTACGCCCAGAACGATCGCGATGTTAAAAATATTCGAGCCGATCAGATTGCCCAGCGCAATATCATCTTCTTTTTTCAGCGTACCAACAATCGCCGTCGCTAACTCCGGCAGGCTGGTGCCGATCGCCAGCACGGTCAGGCCGATGGTCAGTTCGCTGATATTGAAATGGCGGGCGATCACGGTGGCGTTGTCGATCACCATGCGGGCGGCCATCGGCAGAATAATCAAGCCGAGGATGAGCCATAAAATGGCGACCGTCTGATTACTGTCTTCCTGCGGCAGCTCCGCCATTTGCTCCCGGGTCAGGCTGTCGGATCCTTCCTGCTGGGCCAGACGCGTCATTCTGAACATCAGCAAGACGAACAGCGCGGCGGCGATCAGCAGTATCACGCCGTCGATGCGGCTCAGGTAGCTATCATGCAGCAAAAAACCGCACAAGACGGTGACCAACAGCATAAGCGGGAATTCGCGGCGCAACAGCTCGGAATGAACCGTCAACGGACGAATCAGCGCCGCGCTGCCGAGGATTAACAGAATATTCGCTATATTTGAACCCAGAACATTTCCCACGGTCATATCGATCTGCTGGTTTAACGCCGCCGTGACGGACACAATCAGTTCGGGCAGGGAAGTGCCGAAACCCACGATGGCGATGCCGATAATCAGCGGGGAGATACCCAGGGAACGCGCCAGCACCGCGGCGCCATAGACCAGACGATCGGCACCATAAACCAGTAAAACTAAACCAACTATCAAGAGTACTGTTGCAAAAAGCATGCAGCGTCCTTTATTGAGGTATAATCACCGGTTTATTAGCCATATAAACCAGCCGTTCTGGACGAAATCTGAACGAAAAGGGTGCTTCTCATCATTAGCGCTAATTCTGACTGTGTGAGACGGAAAAGTAAAACCTATGGCGGTTTTGTTCCGCTCCTTTGGACAAGAACGCGCCGTAATTTTTTGTAAAACTCGGCCCACAAACAAGGTCAGCCGTTACGCTTTACAGTGGCGTTCACATTACAGTTATTCGTCAAACAGCGACGAATATACGTAACCTGCTGATTGGTAAGGAACATAAGATAATGGACCATGAGATTACTAATCTGGTTGAAATTCGCGGTCTGAGTTTTCGTCGCGGGAAACGACAGATTTTCACCGATATCACGCTCAATGTCCCCAGGGGGAAGGTCACCGCCATTATGGGGCCGTCCGGTATTGGTAAAACCACGTTGCTGCGTCTGATTGGCGGGCAGATACCGCCCGATAGCGGCGAGATCTGGTTCGACGGCGACAATATCCCGGCGCTTTCGCGCTCGGCGCTGTATGAGTCCCGTAAAAAAATGAGCATGCTGTTTCAGTCCGGCGCGTTATTTACCGATTTGAACGTGTTCGATAATGTCGCCTGGCCGCTGCGCGAGCACAGCCGTTTGCCGGAGCCGCTGTTACGCAGCACCGTGCTGATGAAGCTGGAAGCGGTGGGCCTGCGCGGCGCGGCCGACCTGATGCCCGCGGAGCTGTCCGGCGGGATGGCGCGCCGCGCCGCGCTGGCGCGGGCGATTGCGCTCGATCCGCAACTGATTATGTTTGACGAGCCTTTCGTCGGGCAGGACCCGATAACCATGGGAACGCTGGTGAAGCTGATCGATGAGCTGAATCACGCATTGGGCGTCACCTGCATCGTGGTTTCCCATGATGTGCCGGAAGTGATGAGCATTGCCGATTACGCCTACATCATTGCCGATCGGCAGGTCATCGCCGAAGGCACGGCGGCGCAGTTGCAAGTGAACGACGATTCGCGCGTTCGCCAGTTTCTGGACGGCGTTGCTGATGGGCCCGTTCCTTTTCGCTATCCGGCGGGTGATTATAAAACCGCGCTGTTAGGTTCGGTTGGGGGTTAAAAAATTCATGTTTTTACAGGCATTGGCGTCGCTCGGACGTCAGGGAATCGCGACCTGCGCTTCTTTTGGCCGCGCCGGACTGATGCTGTTTAATGCATTAGTGGGCAAGCCTGAATTCAGGCGGCAGTGGCCGCAGTTGATCAAACAGCTTTATAGCGTGGGCGTTCAGTCGCTACTGATTATTATGGTGTCCGGCCTGTTTATCGGTATGGTGCTGGGGCTGCAAGGTTATCTTATTTTGAACACCTACAGCGCCGAGGCCAGCCTGGGCGTGATGGTGGCCTTGTCGTTGCTGCGGGAACTCGGCCCGGTGGTGACGGCATTGTTGTTCGCCGGTCGCGCCGGGTCGGCGCTGACGGCGGAGATCGGCCTGATGAAGGCCACCGAGCAGTTGTCCAGTATGGAAATGATGGCCGTCGATCCGCTCAGGCGCGTGGTCGCGCCGCGCTTCTGGGCCGGCGCGATCAGCATGCCGCTGCTGTCGATCATCTTCGTCGCCATCGGCATCTGGGGCGGGGCGCTGGTCGGCGTGAACTGGAAAGGCATAGACAGCGGGTTTTTCTGGTCGGCCATGCAGGGAGCGGTCGAGTGGCGGCAGGACATACTGAACTGCGTGATTAAAAGCGTCGTTTTCGCCATTACCGTGACCTGGATTGCGCTGTTTAATGGTTATGATGCGATTCCTACTTCAGAAGGGATCAGCCGTGCAACGACCCGTACCGTCGTGCATTCATCATTAGCGGTATTGGGATTGGATTTTGTGCTGACAGCACTGATGTTTGGGAACTGAGTCGATGCAAACGAAAAAAAGTGAAATCTGGGTTGGCGCATTTATGTTGATTGCGCTGTGCGCCATCATCTTTTTGTGTCTGAAAGTCGCCGATCTCAAGTCAATCGGCAGTGAGCCAACGTACCGTTTATACGCGACGTTCGACAATATCGGCGGCCTGAAAGCCCGTTCGCCGATCAAGATTGGCGGCGTGGTGGCCGGCAGAGTCGCGGATATTTCGCTCGATGAGAAAACCTACCTTCCTCGCGTGGCGATGGACATTGAGCAACGTTATAACCATATTCCGGACACCAGTTCGCTGGCGATTAGGACATCGGGTCTGTTGGGCGAGCAATATCTGGCGCTGAATATCGGTTTTGAGGATGAAGAGATGGGAACCTCGATCCTGAAAGACGGCGGGGTTATTCAGGATACCAAATCCGCTATGGTGCTGGAGGATCTCATCGGCCAATTCTTATATAAGAGCGGCGGCAATAACGAAGATAATGCCGGTCAGGAAAATTCTGCGCCGGCCGCTACGGCGACGCCGGCGCCGCAGAACCAACCCGTTACTTCACATCCATAAGAGGATAGCTGTATGTTTAAACGTTTACTGATGGCAGCTCTGCTGGTGGTTGCGCCGTTAGCCAACGCCGTGGATCAAACCAACCCTTATCGTTTGATGAGCGAGGCGGCGCAAAAAACCTTTGATCGCCTGAAAAACGAACAGCCGCGTATCAGACAAAACCCGGATTATCTGCGCAGCGTGGTGCGTGAAGAACTGCTGCCGTATGTGCAGATCAGATATGCCGGGGCGTTAGTGCTGGGCCGTTACTATAAAGAGGCGACGCCGGCGCAGCGCGATGCCTATTTCAAAGCGTTTGAAGCCTATCTGGAGCAGGCATACGGTCAGGCTCTGGCGTTATATCACGGGCAGACCTACCAGATCGCCCCCGATCAGCCGCTGGGCGACGCCAATATTATTTCTATCCGCGTCACCATTATCGATCAAGGCGGCCGCCCGCCGGTGCGTCTTGATTTCCAATGGCGTAAAAACAGCCAATCCGGCAACTGGCAGGCTTATGACATGATTGCCGAAGGCGTCAGCATGATCACCACCAAGCAAAATGAATGGGCGGCGACACTGCGTCAGAAAGGCGTCGACGGCCTGACTCAGCAGCTGGAAGCCGCTGCAAAACAACCGATTACGCTGGATAAGCAAAACTGAGCAGAGTAAGAACGAATGGATAATGCACTGAGCTGGCAGTCGCAGCAATCAACGCTGGTTTTAACCGGCGGGCTGGATCGTGAAACGTTGTTGCCGCTCTGGCAGCAACGCGACCCGTTACTGGCCGATAAGACAACGCTGGATGTGTCCGGGCTAAGCCGCGTCGACTCCGCCGGCCTGGCCTTGTTGATTCATTTTTATTATCAACGTTCCCAAAACGGGGGAGAATTGAAAATTATCGGGGCGGGCGATCGGTTAAAAACGCTGATAGCGCTGTATAACCTGAAAGAAATCATCCCTGTCGAACCGGTTGCATAGCCAGTCTCTTATGCGTATCTCCTTCAGGCGTTAGACATCTATCCCATCGCTTTCAAGCCGCTGGCGGCCGACCCGCCTGCGGCTTGAAAGATGAAGGGGCGGGGCTTTTTCTTTGTTTAAGATAGCGCCGGTTTCATCTAATATACCAACCTGTTTATCATCCCCCCCAGACATAGAAATCGAGAGCGATGGAAAATAATGAAATTAAAGACGTGCTGATGAATGCATTGGCACTGGACGAAGCCCACGTATCGGGCGACGGCAGCCACTTTCAGGTGATTGTTGTGGGTGAGCTGTTCGCCGGAATGAACCGGGTGAAGAAACAACAGGCCGTTTATGCTCCGTTGATGGAATATATCGCCGATAACCGTATTCACGCTCTGTCGATCAAGGCGTATACGCCGGAAGAATGGCAGCGTGACCGCAAGCTTAATGGTTTTTAAGCCAGTGGCTTGTGATGCAATATTGAATTTAGAACACTGAGAAACAGCCGCTATGGATAAATTTCGTGTGCAGGGGCCAACCCGGCTTACTGGTGAAGTCACCATTTCCGGAGCCAAGAACGCTGCTCTGCCCATCCTGTTTGCCGCCTTGCTCGCGGAAGAGCCGGTGGAGATCCAGAATGTACCAAAGCTGAGAGACATTGATACGACAATGAAACTGCTCAGCCAACTGGGCGCGCGTGTTGAACGTAATGGTTCGGTACATGTCGACGCCGGCAAGGTTAATGTATTCTGCGCGCCCTATGATTTGGTAAAAACCATGCGCGCATCCATTTGGGCGTTGGGACCGTTGGTGGCGCGTTTTGGTCAGGGGCAGGTGTCATTACCGGGCGGATGCGCCATCGGCGCGCGTCCGGTTGATTTGCATATCAACGGCCTTGAGCAGTTGGGCGCCGAGATTGTGCTGGAAGAAGGCTATGTCAAGGCCTCGGTGAACGGTCGTCTGCAAGGGGCGCACATCGTCATGGATAAGGTCAGCGTGGGCGCCACGGTGACGATTATGAGCGCGGCCACGCTGGCCGAAGGCACCACCGTGATTGAAAATGCGGCGCGCGAGCCGGAAATCGTCGATACGGCAAATTTCCTGAATACGCTGGGCGCCAAAATCAGCGGCGCGGGTTCGGATAAAATCATCATTGAAGGCGTCGCGCGTTTGGGCGGCGGCGTATACCGCGTTTTGCCCGACCGTATCGAAACCGGAACCTTTCTGGTCGCGGCGGCGATTTCCGGCGGTAAGGTGATCTGCCGGCATACTCGTCCCGACACCCTGGATGCGGTGCTGGCGAAACTGCGTGAAGCGGGGGCGGATATTGAAACCGGCGAGGACTGGATCAGCCTTGATATGCACGGTCAGCGTCCGAAAGGCGTGACGATCCGCACCGCGCCTCATCCCGGTTTCCCGACGGATATGCAGGCGCAGTTCAGCCTGCTGAATCTGGTTGCCGAAGGAACCGGCGTAATCACCGAGACGATTTTTGAAAACCGTTTTATGCATGTGCCGGAGCTGATCCGCATGGGCGCGCAGGCTGAAATCGAGAGCAACACGGTGATTTGCCACGGCGTGGAAAAACTGTCCGGCGCGCAGGTGATGGCGACGGATTTACGCGCCTCCGCGAGCCTGGTGCTGGCCGGCTGTATCGCCGACGGCGTGACGGTGGTCGATCGTATTTATCATATCGATCGCGGCTACGAGCGTATCGAAGATAAGTTACGCGCGTTGGGCGCCAATATCGAACGCGTCAAAGAAAGCGACTAGCCAATGAAAGCGGACCGGGCGGCTTATCGCTACCCGGTTTTTTTCTGATTATCTGTCTATCCACGCGGTAAACGCGGTTAATTGACCGGAAACTCCTGGATCGTCATATTCAACGTTATCGATTTCTTATCTCTCTCGATAGTCACCGGAATGACGGTACCCGGATGTAATTCCGCCACCTGATCCATGGTTTCAATAACCGAGCGGGTGGGTTTATTGTTGACGCTCAGCAGAATATCATTCACCTGGATACCCGCTTTATCCGCCGGGCCGCCCGGATCGATGGTTTTAACCAGGATGCCGGCAAACCGGCCCTGACCGATGCCTTTCCTGTCGATATTTTCCATTTGTATACCATTGACGCCCATATAACCGCGGATGACGCGGCCATCGCGGATAAGTTTGCCCATGACCTTGGTCGCCAGGGCGACGGGAATGGCGAAGCTGATCCCTTCCGGCGTTTCTCCGTCGCTGCTTTTATCAAAAGATAAGGTGTTGATGCCGACCAGTTCGCCCAGCGTATTAACCAGGGCGCCGCCAGAGTTGCCGCGGTTGATCGATGCATCGGTTTGCAGCAGGTTTTGCCGACCATTCTGGCGGTTATCCTCGCCGGCGCCGCTAAGCCCGACGCGGCCGGTGGCGCTGATAATGCCCTGCGTAATGGTTTGTCCCAGATTGTAGGGGTTGCCGATAGCCATCACTACATCCCCGATATGCGCCGTGCGGTCTGGATTAATCGGAATGACGGGCAGATTGACGCCGTCAATTTGCAGTACGGCGAGATCGGTCAGGCTGTCTGACCCCACCACCATCGCCTCAAAGAGTCGGCCGTCCTGAAGTGCGACCAGAATTTGTTGCGCGTTATTAATTACGTGCTTGTTGGTCAGAATGTAACCTTTTTCACTCATGATCACGCCGGAGCCAAGCGTCTGGACATTGAGTTCCTTTGACTGTTCCGGATTGGGGACGCGGTTATAAACATTGACCACGGCGGGCGCCGCCCGGCGCACGCCCTGATAATAGCTTAACGGCGCGCTCTCGGCGGCGTTGTCGTTATTATCGTTACTGGACTTAAACAAAGCCGAACCTGTTCGCAGTACCGGAAGCGCGAACAGCAGAAGGCCGGCGACGATCACTCCAATCAGTATGGAACGGGATAATTTAACAAGCATGGGCATGTTTTTACGATAAAAGAAATATGACGTGAGAATATCATGAGATGATTGGATGCCGCATGATGCAGTACCCGATTTTTTACTCCGGCGTCGGGCCGTTTAATCAACGCGCCCGACGCCGGTTGGGTTAAAAAGAGCTTTTGGGGTTAACGCAATAACAGATAAATCGTATCGTCGCCGCGCACGATGTTGAGCGCCAGCACGGAGGGTTTCGCTTCCAGAATCTTGCGTAATTGCGTGATGTTTTCTACGCGTTCACGGTTAACGCCGACGATGATATCGCCTTTCTGCAAGCCCAACTGAGCGGCCGGCGAATCTTTGACGACGTTATCGATCTGGATACCTTTGCCGCCATCTTTCAACTGACCGTTAGTCAACGATGCGCCCTGTAAAGCCGGGTACAGCGTTTCCGCACTGGTCGTGGTCGTGCTGCTGTTATCCAATACCACGCTGACTTCCAACGGCTTCCCATCGCGCAGCAAACCCACTTTTACGGTTTTACCGGGCGCGGTGGTGCCGATTTTGGCGCGCAATTCAGCAAAGCTGCCGATCGGTTTGCCATCCAGCGAGGTCAGAACATCGCCCGCCTTGATACCGGCTTTGGCGGCGGCGGACTGTGGCAGCACTTCACTGACAAAGGCGCCGCGCTGGACGTCAACCTTAAAGGCTTTCGCCATTTCGGACGTCATTTCGCTGCCGCGGATACCCAGTACGCCGCGCCTGACTTCACCAAACTCCACTAACTGCTGAGCCAGGTTTTGCGCCATATTGCTGGGGATGGCAAAGCCGATGCCGATATTCCCGCCGCCGGGCGCTAGAATGGCGGTGTTAATACCGATCAGTTCACCGTTCAGGTTAACTAATGCGCCGCCGGAGTTACCCCGGTTGATTGAGGCGTCCGTCTGGATAAAGTTTTCCAGCCCTTCCAGGTTTAGCCCGCTACGGCCAAGCGCCGAGATAATACCGGATGTCGCCGTTTGTCCAAGCCCGAAGGGGTTGCCCACGGCAACGGCGAAATCGCCGACGCGCAGACGATCGGAGTCCGCCATTTTAACTTCGACGAGGTTTTTGGCATCGACTAGCTGAATCAAGGCGATGTCGCTCTGCTCGTCGCGGCCGATCAGTTTTGCTTCGTATTCACGTCCGTCATTCAGCTGCACGCGGATCTTGTCGGCATTGTTAATGACGTGGTTGTTTGTCAGAACGTAGCCTTTCGCCGCATTGATAATGACGCCGGAGCCCAACCCGGCGAAGGGACGGGCGCTTTGCTTGTCTTGCGGGATGTTGGGACCAAAGAAGAATTTGAACTCTTCCGGTATGCGTTGGTTCTGCGTTCTGGTGCCTTCGATATGCACGCTGACCACGGCGGGTAACACTTTTTCCAGCATGGGGGCCAGACTGGGAAGCTGCTGCTGCCCTGGAACGACCGCAGGCAGCGCGGCGTGCGCCATCGGGAGCGATAACAGACTTAAGCTTATGCTCATTGCCAATGCATTAAATAATAAAGATTTTTTCTTCATTGCTGATCAACTCTCTCACAACCTGCGGATGAATAAAATGATGATATATAAACTTAAACCTATGGTGAAGAGTCAGACGGGCAATCAATGTGTAAAGTTCACTGATGTTTCGTCAGTAGATTGTAACTATAGACGAGGCGATGGATTTTTATGGCTGGCGACGTGAGGCCGGACATGCCTCACGCAGTAAATCACAGGCGGGTTTACTTGCGGACCGGCGGTTCGCCGCGCAGCAAACCGGATGCGCCATCGGAGTAATCACGCGGCGGCATATCCACCGGCGCCTGATCGTTATCCGCTTCCGCCTCGGTTAAGCGATATTTAAAGGGATTATCCTGACCGGGAACGTCCGGCAATAAGTTGTTGGAGCTTTTGGCCATATGCTGGTAAAGCTGACGGTAATCATGCGCCATGTTGTCCAACAGCTCCGCGCTGCGGGCGAAATGCCCGACCAGTTCCTGACGATACTCTTCCAGCTCCGCTTTGTTTTTTTCCAGTTCATGTTGCAATGCCTGCTGTTGCCGCATCTTCCGATTGCCAAAACGCATGGCGACAGCGCCAATGATAATACCGGCAATTAAACCAATCAGCGCATACTCCCAGGTCATAATCACTCCTATTTTGACTTCATTGTTCCGTAGGGTTTTTCACTTACATAATAGTCACTATAACCGCTAACCTTGTCTGAGTGGAATCCTGAAGCGTGATGAGTGAGAGGAATGTTGACTCATCTCTGGCATCAAGGTAGTTAACTGCTACGATTACGGCTCAAATCGACGGCAACGCGCGACAAAACGCCATTAAATTTTTTCTCAGGGACAGCGACATTATGCAGCAAACGACACCGTTAGCGCTTTATCAGCAGGCTCTGTCAGCCGGAGAGTATCAACCCGACGACGTACAGCATCAGACGATGGTGCAGTTGGACAAGGTCTATCGGGAGTTGTGCGCGCGTTCTGCCGGCGATACCGCCGGACGCCAGGGAAAATGGCGCGCGTGGCTGGGCATGGGCGAAAAGCGCCCCCCGGTTCCTGTGCAGGGCTTATACCTGTGGGGGGGCGTGGGGCGCGGCAAAACCTGGCTGATGGATCTGTTTTTTCACAGTTTGCCGACCGAGCGGAAATTACGCCTGCACTTCCACCGTTTTATGCTGCGGGTACATGAAGAACTGAACGGGCTTCAGGGGCAGGAAAATCCGTTGGAAAAAGTGGCCGATGGATTTAAAGCCGAAACGGACGTGCTGTGTTTTGACGAGTTTTTCGTTTCCGATATTACGGACGCCATGCTGCTGGCCGAGTTGTTGCGAGCCTTATTTAGCCGCGGCATCACGCTGGTGGCGACCTCTAATATTCCGCCGGACGATTTGTATCGTAACGGTTTGCAACGGGCGCGCTTTTTACCGGCGATCGCGTTGATTAAACAATATTGCGATGTGCGCAATGTCGATGGCGGCATTGATTACCGGTTGCGCACGCTGACGCAGGCGCATCTTTACCTGACGCCGCTGGACGAGAAAACCGAATCCGCAATGCGGCAGATGTTCACCCGGCTGTCGGGGCAGCAATGGGCGACGCCGGGGCCGACTCTTGAAATAAACCATCATCCGTTGCCAACCCTTGGCGCGAGCGAGGGCGTGCTGGCCGTCGATTTCGCCGCGTTGTGTGCGCAGGCGCGCAGCCAGAATGACTATATTGCGCTTTCCCGCCTTTACCACAGCGTATTGCTGCACAACGTGACGATCATGGGCGGCGCCGAGGAGAACACCGCGCGCCGCTTTTTGGCGCTGGTCGATGAGTTTTATGAACGGCGGATAAAACTGATTATTTCCGCGCAGGTTTCCATGTATGAAATTTACCAGGGCGAGCATCTGAAGTTCGAATACCAGCGTTGTTTATCGCGCTTACAGGAGATGCAGAGCGAGGAATATTTGCGCCAGCCGCATTTAGCCTAAGCGGGCGCGGCTTCCTGGTGGAAATTAAGAAGAAAAAAGGTCGATTTTTGATAGCGACTTCTCTATAATCTTGCGACCCCACGTTACAACGAAGTTTTTTTCCCAAAAACTTTATAGTGCCGGCAATGGCTATTCGAAGGGGTAGGTTTGCTGGACTTGATGGTCGTGTGAGCCTCAACTGTTTTTGAGCGTTTGGGTGTTCACCAACGTGTAACTAATTATTGGGTAAGCTTTTAATGAAAACTTTTACAGCTAAACCAGAAACCGTAAAACGCGACTGGTACGTTGTTGACGCGAGCGGTAAGACCTTAGGTCGCCTCGCAACTGAACTGGCTAGTCGCCTGCGCGGCAAGCATAAAGCGGAATATACTCCGCACGTTGATACCGGTGATTACATCATCGTTCTGAACGCAGACAAAGTTGCCGTAACCGGTAACAAGCGCGCAGACAAAATGTATTACCACCACACCGGCCACATCGGTGGTATCAAACAAGCGACCTTTGAAGAGATGATTGCCCGCCGTCCTGAGCGTGTGATTGAAATCGCGGTTAAAGGCATGCTGCCGAAGGGCCCGCTGGGTCGTGCAATGTTCCGTAAACTGAAAGTTTACGCGGGTACTGAGCACAATCACGCGGCACAGCAACCGCAAGTTCTGGACATTTAATCGGGATTATAGGCAATGGCTGAAAATCAATACTACGGCACTGGTCGCCGCAAAAGCTCCGCCGCTCGCGTATTTATCAAACCGGGCAGTGGTAACATCGTTATCAACCAGCGTAGTCTGGAACAGTACTTTGGTCGTGAAACTGCCCGCATGGTAGTTCGTCAACCGCTGGAACTGGTAGACATGGTTGAAAAACTGGATCTGTACATCACCGTTAAAGGTGGTGGTATCTCTGGTCAGGCTGGTGCGATCCGTCACGGTATCACCCGCGCTCTGATGGAGTATGATGAGTCCCTGCGTGGCGAACTGCGTAAAGCTGGTTTCGTTACCCGTGATGCTCGTCAGGTTGAACGTAAGAAAGTCGGCCTGCGTAAAGCACGTCGTCGTCCTCAGTTCTCCAAGCGTTAATTTCTTGCTGCAACTGCTGCGAAATCAATGCGAAAAACCCGGTGCTTGTCGCCGGGTTTTTTTATGCCGGTCTCTCCCTGAGCGCCATCTTGCGGATCGCAACCGGCGATGTTGAAAATTTATGGCGGCATGTTGCCTCTACCCTTCGGCCGAGGCGGAAATTGCCTGGCCGCAAAGATTATCTTCATCGAAAAAAAATAGTCTTTATTTTCTGTGTGTTAATGATGAAGTTACGCTACCGGCCCCACAGAACGAACAAAATCTGATAAACTGTTCGCCGATTTTATGCCTGTTTGCCAGCAAGTGGTTTTTTTCTAAAACGACTAATTTTGCCAAGTGGTTTTTTATCCCGAATGACAAAATGCAAGAGATGGGTTTGCAGGATAATAGCAGATCGGCTATTCGCCGTATTTTTCGATAAACTTGGAGGTTTTCATGGCTGTCGCTGCCAACAAACGTTCGGTAATGACGCTGTTTTCTGGTCCGTCCGACATTTTTAGCCATCAGGTCCGCATTGTCCTGGCGGAGAAAGGTGTGAGTGTCGAGATTGAGCAGGTAGACATGGATAATCTGCCGCAGGATCTTATTGACCTCAATCCTTATGGTTCAGTTCCGACCCTCGTCGACCGCGAACTGACGCTCTATGAATCACGCATTATCATGGAGTATCTGGATGAACGTTTCCCTCATCCGCCGCTGATGCCGGTTTACCCGGTTGCGCGCGGCAACAGTCGTCTGATGATGCACCGTATTGAGAATGACTGGTACTCTTTGCTGAGGAAAATCATGCGTGGCAGCGCACAGGAAGCCGACGCCGCTCGCAAACAACTGCGAGAAGAGCTGCTGGCGATTGCGCCGGTGTTCAACGAAGCGCCTTACTTCATGAGCGAAGAGTTCAGCCTGGTAGACTGTTATCTGGCTCCCCTGTTATGGCGTTTGCCGCAATTAGGGATTGAGTTAAGCGGTTCCGGCGCGAAAGAACTGAAAGGTTACATGACACGCGTATTCGAGCGTGATGCGTTCCTGGCTTCCCTGACGGAAGCTGAGCGTGAAATGCGTTTGCAAACCAGAGGTTAAACGACATGGCGTTGTCTCAACTGTCTCCGCGTCGTCCGTATTTATTGCGGGCTTTCTATGATTGGTTACTCGATAACCAGTTGACGCCTCACCTGGTGGTCGACGTGACTCTGCCGGGGGTTATGGTTCCGATGGAGTTTGCTCGTGACGGGCAGATAGTGCTGAATATCGCCCCCCGAGCCGTCGGCGGTCTTGAGTTAGCAGATGACAGCGTTCGTTTTAACGCCCGCTTTGGCGGCGTGCCGCGTCAGGTTTACGTACCGATGGCGGCAGTGCTGGCCATTTACGCTCGTGAAAATGGCGCAGGCACGATGTTTGAGCCAGAACCCGCGTATGAGTCGGCGGGAGAGTTTGACAATTTCCAGGATGAAACTGCCACATCCGGCACGGTGATGTCGATCGTCGATAATAATCCGCCAGTCGTGACGGATGAAGACGGTAATCCTGATGATGAACCTCCCGAGCCTCCCAAGGGGGGAAGACCCTCGTTGCGGGTCGTTAAATAGTTCATTCAAACAAGGGCACAGCGATTGTGCCCTTTCTACATCCTGAGTTGACGATCTACATTGTCAGATTATCATTGTTACCCTGATCTCTATATTCTGTAACGGAGGATATGATGAATAGGGGAACCTGCTTATGCGGCGGCGTGACGATTACGACCACGAAAGCGATTAAAGGGGTAACGGCCTGCCATTGCGGTATGTGCGAGAAGTGGAGCGGCGGGCCTTTTATGTCGGTGGATTGTCAGAATGATATATCGATAGAAGGTGAAGACAATATCACGTCATATCGCTCTTCAGAATGGGCTGAGCGGGCGTTTTGTAAGGTATGCGGCTCGCATCTGTTTTTTAGACTACTCTCGCCAGAGAACTATTTCGTGCCGGTTTCACTGTTTGACGACAATACCGAGAAAAAACTTGTCGCTCAGATCTATATCGACAAAAAACCCAACTATTATTCGTTTGCGGAGAAAACTCTGGAAATGACGGAGCAGGAGGTTGTGGATTTATACAACACCTGACGCTTCAGATAAGGCGCGGCGGGGAACAACCGGGCCTGCGGCCCGGCTACGCATCGATATGCGAGTCAGCGATTAGCTGAACACCATACCGCCATCGATCAGTAAGGATTGTCCCGTCATATAGTCAGAGTCAGGGCCGGCGAGATAAGACACGCAGGCGGCCACATCTTCCGGTTCGGAAAGACGGCCCAGCGCGATTTGCTTGGCAAATTCGCTAGTCGCATAACCTGCGGGCTTGCCCGCTTCTTCTGAAACGATGCGATCTCGTTCCCGCCACATCGGCGTATTCACTACCCCAGGGCAATAACCGTTTACGGTAATGCCATATTTCGCCACCTCGCGCGCGACGCTTTGCGTCAGGCCGCGAACGGCAAATTTACTCGCGCTGTAAACCGCCAGGTCAGGGTTGCCCAGATGGCCGGCCTGTGAACAGGCATTAACGATTTTTCCGCCGTGTTTGAGGGATTTAAAGGCTTCAATCGCGGCCTGCATCCCCCAGATAACGCCGTTGACGTTGATTTTATTAACGCGCTCAATGATTTCCGGCGGCGTCACTTCAAACTGCATATTGGGGGCGATACCGGCATTGTTGACGATGACATTGAAGTCGCCGAGCTGTTTCTTCGTTTCTTCTACTGCGGCAAAAACCGCATCGCGATCGGAAACATCAGCCTGAACAGCGATCGCTTTTCCGCCGGCTTGATTGATCTCTTCAGCCACTTTCTTCGCGGTATCGGCATTGTAATCCACGACGGAAACGGCAAAACCGTCTTTTGCCAGTCTCAGGGCGATAGCCTGACCAATCCCTTGTCCTGCGCCGGTTACCAGCGCTACTTTAGCTGTCATGTGATCTCCTTAAGATAAACTAAACTTATAGTTAATATCGATATAAAGCCATATAGCCATACTGGCTACTATGATAGCAGATGACAACTAGTTGATTATGATGATTAATGGCTATTAAGTGAGATAATGTAGCAGGATGTTACCTGAGCCGGAGAATCGGCTCAGGTAAGGGGAGGTTATACTTCCAGGTAGTTCATGATACCGTCGGCGGCTTTACGTCCTTCGGCAATGGCGGTCACCACCAGATCGGAACCCCGTACGGCATCGCCGCCGGCAAAGATTTTGGGATTACTGGTCTGGAAGGCGTTTTCAATGCTTTCCGGCGCGATAATGCGACCTTGCCCGTCCAGCTCCACGCCGTATTCCGCCAGCCAATCCATCTTATGCGGACGGAAACCGAATGCCATGACGATAGCGTCCGCTTCCAGCACATGCTCTGAACCTTCAACGATTTCAGGACGCCGGCGGCCGTTGACATCGGGCGCGCCCAGCGCGGTGCGCGCCATCCTGACGCCGCAAACCTGACCGGCGCCGTTGATTTCAATGCTCAATGGTTGCAGGTTGAATTTGAATTCCACCCCTTCCTCACGCGCGTTTTTCACTTCGCGTTTGGAGCCCGGCATGTTCGCTTCATCACGACGATAGGCGCAGGTAACGTGCGTCGCGCCCTGACGAATTGACGTCCGTACGCAGTCCATCGCGGTGTCGCCGCCGCCCAACACCACCACACGCTTGCCCTGCATGGAGATATAGGGTTCTTCAACCGATGCCTCAAAGCCCATCAATTGCTTGGTGTTGGCGATCAGGAAGGGCAGCGCGTCATAAACGCCGGACGCGTCTTCGTTTTCCAACCCGCCGCGCATGGATTGATACGTCCCCACGCCGAGGAATACGGAATCATATTCATCCAGCAGCTCTTTCATCTGCACATCTTTACCGACTTCGGTGTTCAGACGGAATTCAATGCCCATGCCGCTGAAAATCTCACGGCGCTTGACCATGACTTCTTTACCCAGCTTGAATGCCGGAATACCGAAGGTCAGCAGACCGCCGATCTCAGGGTGACGATCGAACACCACCGCCTGTACGCCGTTGCGCGCCAATACGTCGGCGCAGGCCAGTCCCGCCGGGCCGGCGCCGATAATCGCCACGCGTTTGCCGGTCGGCTGCACGTTGGAAACATCGGGCTTCCAGCCCATCTCCAATGCCTTGTCGTTGATATAGCGCTCAATGTTGCCGATGGTGACGGCGCCGAATTCGTCATTCAGCGTACAGGAGCCTTCGCACAGGCGATCCTGCGGACACACCCGGCCGCAGACTTCCGGCAGGCTGTTGGTCTGGTGCGATAGCTCGGCCGCTTCGATAATCCGGCCTTCATTGGCCAGCTTCAGCCAGTTGGGAATATAGTTATGGACCGGGCATTTCCACTCGCAATAGGGGTTGCCGCATGACAGGCAGCGGTCCGCCTGCGCCTTGGACTGACTTTCCGAGAACGGCTCGTAAATTTCAACAAATTCAATTTTACGAATTTTCAGCGGTTTTTTGGGCGGATCAACGCGCTGTAGGTCGATAAATTGATACACATTCTGACTCATGATGACCTCTTACTGCGCCAAAACCCGCAGCTCGGCTGCGGAACGACTACGGTGACCCAACAATGCCTTCACATCACTTGACTTCGGTTTCACCAGAGCAAATTTCGATGCCCATGCCGGCCAGTTAGCGAGGATCTCTTCTGCGCGTTGCGAACTGGTATGCTGCACATGCTCGGTAATCAGTCCGCGCAAATGTTCTTCATGAATAGCCAGCTGTTCTACATCCAGCACTTCCACCAGTTCAGGGTTGACACGCTTGCGGAATTCGCCGTCTTCGTCCAGCACGTAGGCGAAACCGCCGGTCATGCCCGCGCCAAAGTTGACGCCGGTGCGGCCCAGTACACACACGATACCGCCTGTCATGTACTCACAGCCGTTATCGCCGATACCTTCCACCACGGTGATGGCGCCGGAGTTACGTACGGCAAAACGTTCGCCCGCCCGGCCGGCGGCGAAGAGCTTGCCGCCGGTGGCGCCGTACAGGCAGGTGTTGCCGATAATGCTGGCTTCATGGCTGCGGAATGCCGAACCGACCGGCGGACGAATGGCGATACAGCCGCCCGCCATGCCTTTACCGACGTAGTCATTGGCATCGCCGGTCAGCGTCAGTTCAACGCCGCCCGCATTCCAGACGCCAAAGCTCTGTCCGGCGGTGCCGGAGAAGTAGACTTTAATCGGATCGCTTGCCAGCCCCTGGTCGCCGTGCCGTGCGGCGATTTCGCCGGACAAGGTCGCGCCGACCGAACGGTCGGTGTTGCGGATATCAAAGTAGAGCGCTTTGCTCTGTTTGGCTTCCACATGAGGCAGCGCCTGCGTCAGCAGCTCTTTGTTCAGCAGCCCCTTATCGAAGGGCGGATTGCTCTCGGTGCAGTACAGCGCTTTACCGGGCTGAGGCTGCGCGGTGTGCAGCAGCGGCGAGAGATCCAGTTTGTTCTGTTTGGCGGTGAAACCATCCAGTTCGACCAGCAGGTCGGTGCGGCCGATCAAATCCACCAGACGGCTTACGCCCAGTTCCGCCATCAGCGTACGGGTTTCGTGCGCGATAAAGCGGAAGTAGTTGGCGACCAGTTCCGGCAAACCGTGGTAGTGCTCGCGACGCAGCTTTTCGTCCTGGGTGGCGACGCCGGTCGCACAGTTGTTCAGGTGGCAGATGCGCAGGTATTTACAGCCGAGCGCGACCATCGGGCCGGTACCGAAGCCGAAACTTTCCGCGCCCAGTATCGCCGCCTTGATGATGTCCAGCCCGGTTTTCAGACCGCCATCCACCTGTAGACGGATTTTGTGGCGCAAACCGTTGGCGACCAGCGCCTGCTGCGTTTCCACCAGCCCCAATTCCCACGGGCAGCCGGCATACTTCACCGACGTTAGCGGACTGGCGCCGGTACCGCCGTCGTAACCGGCGATAGTAATCAGGTCGGCATAGGCTTTCGCCACGCCGGTGGCGATGGTGCCGACACCGGGTTCGGAAACCAGTTTTACCGAAATCATGGCTTTCGGATTGATCTGTTTCAGATCGAAAATCAACTGCGCCAGGTCTTCGATTGAATAAATATCATGGTGCGGCGGCGGTGAAATCAAGGTTACGCCCGGCACCGAGTAACGCAGTCTGGCAATGTACGGCGTGACCTTATCGCCAGGCAACTGTCCGCCTTCGCCGGGCTTGGCGCCTTGCGCCACTTTAATCTGAATGACGTCGGCGTTGACCAGATAGGCGGGGGTGACGCCAAAGCGGCCGGACGCGACCTGTTTGATACGGGAAACCTTGTTGGTGCGGTAACGCGCCGGATCTTCCCCGCCTTCCCCGGAGTTGGAGAAACCGCCCAGGCCGTTCATCGCTTCCGCCAGCGACTCATGCGCTTCCGGGCTGAGAGCGCCGATTGACATCGCCGCGGTATCAAAGCGTTTGAACATTTCTGTCGCGGGTTCGACATCATCGATGGAAATCGCGGCGCCTTCCTGTGGTTTCAACGCCAGCAGATCGCGCAGGGTGGCGGCCGGACGCTGATTAACCAGCTTGGCATAGTGTTCGTAATCGCCGTACTCGCCGCTCTTCACTGCGGCTTGCAAGGTGGTGACCACATCGGGGTTGTAGGCGTGGTACTCGCCGCCGTGTACGAATTTCAGCAGTCCGCCCTGATCCAGCGTTTTGCGCTTCAGCCAGGCGCGCTTGGACAGGTTCAGCAAATCCTGCTCGAAATCGCTGAAGTTGGCCCCGCCGATACGGCTGACCACCCCCTGGAAGCACTGGGTCGAGACATCCTGATGCAGGCCGACGGCTTCGAACAACCGGGAGCAACGGTAGGATGCGACGGTGGAGATGCCCATCTTGGACATGATCTTGTACAGCCCTTTGTTGATGCCGTTACGGTAGTTCAGCATCACCGCGCGATGCGGTTTTTCAATGGTGCGGTTATCCACCAGACGCGCCAGCGTTTCGTAGGCGAGATAAGGATAAATCGCCGTGGCGCCGAAGCCCAGCAGCACCGCGAAATGGTGCGGATCGCGCGCGCTGGCGGTTTCGACAATGAGGTTGGCGTCGCAGCGCAGGCTCTTCTCGACCAAACGGCGTTGAATGGCGCCGACGGCCATCGGCGCCGGCACCGGCAGGCGTTTTTCGCTAATGCCGCGGTCGGAAAGCACCAGCAGCACCGCGCCGTCGCGCACCTTATGTTCGGCGGCGTCGCACAGCGTATCAATGGTCTGTTGCAACGTTTGTTTTTCAGGCTCGAACGTCAGATCCAGCACATCCGCGCGATAGTGCTGTTGATCCTGAGAGATCAACTGCTTGAAATCGGAGTAGAGCAGGATCGGCGACTTAAAGCTCAGACGGTGCGCCTGACCTTCCGCTTCGCAGAAGACGTTCATTTCACGGCCGATACAGGTCGCCAGCGACATCACGTGCGCTTCGCGCAGCGGATCGATCGGCGGGTTGGTCACCTGGGCGAACTGCTGGCGGAAATAGTCATAAATAATGCGCGGACGGCTGGAAAGCACGGCAAACGGCGTGTCATCGCCCATGGAGCCGGTGGCTTCCTGGCCGTTTTCGCCCAGCACGCGCAGGATTTGATCCAGCTCTTCGGCGCTGTAGCCAAACTGCTTCTGATAGGTTTCCAGCAGAGTATCGTCGAATTCGCGGCTGCCGACCTGATCGTCCGGCAGATCTTCAAACGGCACCAGGCGCTGGACGTTTTTCTCCATCCACTCTTTATACGGGTGACGGCTTTTGAGGTCGTCATCGGTTTCGGCCGAGTGCAGAATGCGCCCATGGCGGGTGTCGATAACCATCAATTCACCCGGCCCGACGCGGCCTTTTTCCACCACTTCATCCGGTTGATAATCCCAGATGCCCACTTCGGAGGCGCAGGTGATCAGCTTATCTTTGGTGATGACGTAGCGCGCCGGGCGCAGACCGTTACGGTCCAGGTTACAGGCGGCGTAGCGCCCGTCGGACATCACGATGCCGGCAGGGCCGTCCCACGGCTCCATATGCATGGAGTTGAAGTCAAAGAAGGCGCGCAGTTCCGGATCCATATCCGGGTTGTTCTGCCAGGCCGGCGGCACCAGCAGACGCATGGCGCGGATAATATCCATCCCGCCGCTGAGGAACAGTTCCAGCATGTTATCCAGCGAACTGGAGTCAGAGCCGGTTTCGTTGACGAACGGGGAGGCATCTTGCAGGTCGGGGATCAACGGGGTTTTGAATTTATAAGCACGGGCGCGCGCCCATTGGCGGTTGCCGGCAATGGTGTTGATCTCGCCGTTGTGCGCCAGATAGCGGAACGGCTGCGCCAGCGGCCAGCGCGGCACGGTGTTGGTCGAGAAACGCTGATGGAACAGACAGATGGCGGATTCCAGACGCAGGTCGGCCAGGTCGAGATAGAAGCGCGGCAGATCCGCCGGCATGCACAGGCCTTTATAGATCGTCACCAGATTGGAGAAGCTGCAAACGTAGAACTCTTTGTCCTGAATCCGTTTTTCGATGCGGCGACGCGCCATGAACAGACGGCGTTCCATATCGCTTTGCAGCCAGCCGGCCGGCGCATTGACGAAGATTTGTTCTATACGCGGCAGTGAGGAAAGCGCGATTTCACCCAATACGTCAGGATTGGTCGGCACTTCACGCCAGCCAAGGACGGAAAGCGTTTCGTTTTGCAGCTCTTCTTCGACAATTCGGCGGGCGGCCTGGGCCAGCTCTTCATCCTGATTGAGAAACATCATGCCGACGGCGTAATTTTTGGCTAAGCGCCAGCCACGCTCTTCCGCCACCATCCGGAAGAAACGATCGGGTTTTTGCAGCAATAAGCCGCAGCCGTCGCCGGTCTTGCCGTCAGCAAGGATCGCGCCACGGTGCTGCATGCGGGCAAGTGCGTGAATCGCGGTACGCACTACCTTGTGGCTCGGCTCGCCTTCTATATGGGCGATTAAGCCAAAGCCACAGTTGTCTCTCTCTTGAGATGCATCGTACAACATAATAGTGAACCTCCCCGGGCTCTGTATGACTCTCGTAACCTACCGCAAGAAGGCGCTGTGGCGTCGAGCTGCGTATGCCTGCCGCTCTCTTTCTTTGGCCTCTCGTGACGGTCTCACAAGTGATGAATGACTTGTTTTAGAGGGAGTCTTCATTTACTGCATAAATATGACGAGTCGATGACTCATCGGGAAAGCTTCCAGCGGATCCCCAAATTAGCGAGAAAGCCTGTTCAGGTCAAATACCCGTGCAAAATAGGTTATTAAGGAATAATTTTTAGTTATATCTATGAAAGATAATGATTTTTTTAGTTAAAATCTGCCGGTGGGGGATTGTCGGATTTGCCAGGACTGTGAGCTGTATCACTATACATATATCATAATATCTCCCCGACATGCTGCAATATTTCTGCTTTTTGGAATCTTATACTGCTTTGATTAAGTATTATAACTTATGCCACTGTTTTTCATTTTCGCGTCATCTTCTAATGAATCCCGGTGGGAAGATTAGAAAAATTAATCAAGGAAAATATGCGTTTATTTGCATTAAAACCGAATAATAATTCACTTTGTTCTAAGAAAGGGGATTGATCGGCGTCATCGCGACAAAGGAGGCGAAGGAGTAGGCTGCTCTTCCTAAAGAGGGCTAATCAGAATATGCAATTACAAAAATTAATCAACATGTTTGGTGGAAATCTTCAACGTCGCTATGGACAGAAGATCCACAAACTCACGCTGCATGGCGGTTTTAGCTGCCCGAACCGGGACGGCACGCTGGGACGGGGAGGCTGTACGTTTTGTAATGTCGCGTCGTTCGCCGATGAACAGATGCAGCAGAGCAGTATTGCGCAGCAGCTGGCCGCCCAGGCCGGGAAAGTAAACCGGGCGAGCCGCTATCTGGCCTATTTCCAGGCCTATACCAATACCTACGCCGAAGTGAATGTCTTGCAAAGCATGTATCAGGCGGCGCTGGATCAGGCGGATATGGTGGGGCTGTGCGTCGGCACCCGGCCTGACTGCGTGCCGGACGCCGTACTGGATTTATTGTCCGGCTATCATGAACGCGGGTATGAGGTCTGGCTGGAGCTGGGGTTACAGAGCGCCAGCGACAAAACGCTGCACCGGATAAACCGCGGTCATGATTTTGCCTGTTACCAACAGACGGTTCGGCGCGCCCGCGAGCGTGGTCTGAAGGTTTGCTGTCATCTTATCGTCGGTTTGCCGGGAGAGGATGCGCAGTGCTGTTTCTCCACGCTCGATCGGGTGGTTGAAACCGGCGTGGAGGGCATCAAGCTTCATCCGCTGCACATTGTCGACGGCAGCATTATGGCGAAAGCCTGGCGTGCGGGCCGCTTGTCCGCGCTGTCGTTGCAAGAGTATGTGTCGACCGCCGGCGAGATGATCCGCCGTACGCCGCCGGAAATTATCTATCACCGCATTTCCGCCAGCGCCAGACGCCCGACCCTGCTGGCGCCGCTCTGGTGCGAAAATCGCTGGACCGGCATGGTGGAGCTGGACCGTTATCTACAGCAGTTCGGCGTTCAGGGTTCGGCGCTGGGTACGCCTTATCAGTACCAACCCATCTAGCGCCGTCGGGCGCGCAGGATAAAACGCAAATTCACCCGGCGGCGGGCGAACTATATGTGGCGCCGCTACCGCATGCGTCGCCATTTTACGATATGATTCGGTGGTTCGCGTTTAAGGAAACCACTATGAAGCAAATCCGCCTGTTAGCTCAGTACTACGTTGATTTAATGGTAAAACTGGGACTCGTTCGTTTTTCACTGCTGCTGGCTTCGGTGCTGGTGTTGCTGGCGATGGTGGTGCAGATGGCCGTCACCCTGCTGCTCAGCGGGAAAGTGGAAAATATTGACGTCGTGCGCTCGGTCTTTTTCGGCTTGTTGATTACCCCGTGGGCCGTCTATTTCCTTTCCGTTGTGGTGGAGCAGCTCGAAGAGTCGCGTCAGCGTTTGTCGAAGCTGGTGGAGAAGCTGGAAGAGATGCGTCATCGCGATCTTGAATTGAACGAACAGCTTCAGGAGAACATCGCTCAGCTTAATCAGGAAATCGCCGATCGCATCAAATCGGAAGAGGCGCGTTTGCACGTGGTGAGCAAGCTGAAAGAAGAAATGTCCCGCCGTGAACAGGCGCAGATTGAGCTGGAGCAACAGTCCGCGTTATTACGATCCTTCCTCGACGCCTCGCCGGACCTGGTTTATTACCGCAATGAAGAAAAAGAGTTTTCCGGCTGCAACCGCGCGATGGAGTTGCTGGTGGGTAAAAGTCAGAAACAGCTGATCGGCCTGACGCCGCAGGACGTTTATCCGCAGGATATCGCTGAAAAAGTGATGGAAACGGATGAGAAAGTGTTCCGCCACAACGTTTCGCTGACGTATGAACAATGGCTGGTGTATCCGGACGGGCGCAAAGCCTGTTTTGAGTTGCGCAAGGTGCCTTTTTACGATCGCACGGGCAAGCGGCACGGGTTGATGGGATTTGGGCGCGATATAACGGAACGTAAGCGTTACCAGGACGCGTTAGAGAACGCCAGCAGGGAGAAGACCACGTTTATCTCAACGATCAGCCACGAGCTGCGTACGCCGCTTAACGGCATTGTCGGACTAAGCCGTATTTTACTGGATACGCAGCTTGACGCGGAACAGCAAAAGTATCTGAAAACCATTCACGTCAGCGCGATTACGCTGGGCAATATCTTTAATGACGTGATTGAAATGGATAAACAAGAGCGTCGCAAGGTGCAACTGGATAACCAGCCGATAGATTTCACCGGTTTTCTGGCCGATCTGGAGAATTTGGGCGGTCTGCTGGCGCAGCCGAAAGGGCTGAAGTTAATCATGGAGTTGCACCAGCCGCTGCCGCAGAAAATTATTACCGACGGCACTCGCCTGCGGCAGATTTTGTGGAATCTGCTCAGCAACGCCGTGAAATTCACCCCGCAGGGAAAAATCGTGGTGCGCGTATGGCATGAGCAAGGCGACCGCCTGCGCTTCGACGTCGAGGATTCCGGCATGGGGATCCCGGCGGATGAGTTGGAAAAAATCTTTGCCATGTACTATCAGGTAAAAGACCAGAACGGCGGCAAACCGGCGACCGGCACCGGAATCGGTCTGTCGGTGTCAAAACGTCTGGCGCAAAACATGGGCGGAGATATCCACGTGACCAGCGTTCAGGGCAAAGGTTCTTGCTTTACCCTGACGGTTACCGCGCCGGGCATTGAAGACGAACTCGGCAATCCGGATGATGATGAAATGCCGCTGCCGGCGCTGCATGTGCTGCTGGTGGAGGATATCGAGCTGAATGTGGTGGTGGCGCGTTCGGTGCTGGAAAAACTGGGCAGCAGCGTGGAAGTGGCGATGACCGGGCAGGAAGCGCTGGATATGTTCGATCCCGATGAGTTCGATTTGGCGCTGCTGGATATTCAGCTACCGGATATGACCGGGTTGGACGTTGCCCGTGAAATCCGCAGGCGTTACGCCAACCGCCGATTGCCGCCGCTGGTCGCGTTAACGGCCAACGTATTGAAGGATAAAAAAGAGTACCTGAACGCCGGCATGGACGACGTGCTCAGTAAACCGCTGTCGGTGCCGGCGCTGACGACGGTCATTAAACAATATTGGGATCATCAGGTTAGGGATGACGATGCGCCCGTTGCCGAAAAAAACCGCGTCGCGGCAGCGGCTAACGAAGATCTGCTGGATATAGCGATGCTGGAACAGTATCTGGAGCTGGTCGGACCCAAATTGATTTACCAGGGCCTGGATATGTTTGAACAAATGATGCCGGGGTATCTGGCTATTCTTGATTCCAACATGACGGCGCGCGACCAGAAAGGGATTACCGAAGAAGGACACAAGATTAAAGGCGCGGCGGGATCGGTCGGGCTTCGTCATTTGCAGCAGGTGGCGCAACAGATACAAACGGATACGCTGCCGGCCTGGTGGGATAATGTCCAGGAATGGATTGACGAACTCAAGCACGACTGGCGTCATGATGTTCAGGTGCTGAGAGATTGGGTGGCGTGTAAAAACAGCGGGAAAGAGGGTTAACGGTCAGGGAAGCCAGGGATGGCGGTCATGAAAAAAAATGACCCCGACCGAAGCCGGGGTGCGCGAATTATGCGCCAACACCAGGGAAAACAGGCACCTGCATTTAGATATCAGGGTTTGTGGACTCGCAAGTGCGGATATTCATACCTTAATTATTCTACATCTTCATCAAGCAACAAAATAGCAAAAGCGGCAACGTTAGTTAGAAGAATCATTAAAATGTGTGATGTAGATTAGTGTTTGTCAATTAAAAAATCAATTAGTTGATGTAATGAAATGAGGGAAAAGATCATGAAAAGAGTCGGCATTGTTCTCAGCGGGTGCGGTGTTTATGATGGTTCGGAGATTCATGAAGCCGTGCTGACGCTGCTTGCATTGGATAGAGCCGGGGCTGAAGCGGTTTGCTTTGCGCCGGATAAGCCGCAGTCTGATGTGGTGAATCACCTGACCGGCGACGTAACCAATGAGAATCGCAACGTTTTAGTTGAATCGGCGCGGATCGCCAGAGGGAAAATCCAACCGCTTTCCGCCGCTGATGCGCAACAACTCGATGCGCTGATTGTTCCCGGCGGTTTCGGTTCAGCAAAAAATTTAAGCGACTTCGCCGCTCAGGGAGCGGCCTGCGACGTTGATGAAAACCTGGAAATACTTACTCGTGAAATTCATAAGCAAAATAAACCAATTGGTTTTATTTGCATCAGTCCCGCGCTGTTGCCGCGGTTATTGGGCGAGCCGGTAAGAATTACAATTGGTAATGATATTGATACTGCTGAAATCATTGAAAAAATGGGTGGTATTCACGTTGCTTGCCCGGTTGACGACATTGTGGTCGATGCGGAACGCAAAATTGTCACCACGCCCGCTTACATGTTGGCCAACTCAATCAGTGAGGCGGCAAAGGGCATTGATAAGCTGGTCGCCCGCGTACTGGACTTGATTGAATGAGATCGAACCGCCGCGGCAACGGCCTTCTGATGCGCGTCAAACGTTGGGTCGTGCGCTGCCTGCTGGCCGTATTGGGACTGTGGCTGGCCGGCATACTGCTGTTCTCTTTCTTGCCGGTGCCGTTTTCCGCGGTGATGGTCGACCGTCAGATAAGCGCCTGGTTGCGCGGCGATTTTTCCTATGTCGCCCGTTCCTCCTGGGTCGGCATGGATGAGATTGCCCCCTCGATGGCGCTGGCGGTCATCGCCGCCGAAGATCAGAAATTCCCCCAGCACTGGGGCTTTGATTTTGATGCGATTAATTCGGCGCTCAGGCATAACGAACGCAATACGCAACGGATCCGCGGCGCCTCGACGCTGTCTCAGCAAATGGTGAAGAATTTGTTTTTGTGGGATGGCCGCAGCTGGCTGCGTAAAGGTCTCGAAGCCGGCATCACTTCAGGGGTCGAATTGGTATGGAGCAAACGACGTATCCTGACGGTATATTTGAATGTCGCGGAGTTTGGACCCGGTACCTTTGGCGTGGAAGCCGCGGCGAGGCGTTATTTCAATAAATCCGCCCATAGATTGACCGCCAGCGAAGCGGCCTTGCTGGCGGCCGTATTGCCCAATCCGATCCGTTTTCGCGTCGATGCGCCGTCCGGGTATGTGATTCAGCGCCAGCAGTGGATTTTACGGCAGATGCGCCAGATCGGCGGTGAAGAGTTTTTGCGTTCCAATGGGCTGAACTGAATGGGCCGGCTCAACTGATGAAGCCAAGCCGGCCTTACGCCTGTTTACCGCGCTCAAGGCGAGTCGCGTCGCTCCCCGCGACCTGATCGACGGCTTACCCTGAATTCGGCGTGGAAACCGCTGATGTCGCCATCAGCGGTCAGATTGTCGACTAAACCGGCGCTTATTGCAGGTAAGTAAATGCGGTGGTGACGTGTTTCACGCCGCTGACCTTACTGGCGATTTCAGCCGCGGACGCGCCTTCGCGCTGGGTAACCAGACCTAACAGGAAGACTTCGCCGTTTTCGGTGGTCACTTTCACGTTGGACGATTTAACCGTATCGCTTGCCAGGATCTGGGAACGAACTTTGGTGGTGATCCAGGTATCCATTGAGGCCGTTCCCAGCGAAACCGGGTTGCCCTGACGTATTTCGTTATACACTTCGCTCGCGCCTTCCACGCCTAGCGCGATTTGTTTGGCGCGGTTTGACAGTTCGGTGGTGGGCGCTTGCCCGGTCAGCAGAACTTTCCCCTGATAAGCGGTAGCGACGATGCGGGCGTCTTTTTTCAATTGCTCATCTTTGCCGATGGCATTGGTCACCCGCAGTTCCAGGGTGCCGTCATCGACCTGGGTTCCCACCGTGCGGGGGTCGGTGGCGGTTTTGGTGGCAACCGCGGCACTGCCAACAACTACCGCGCCAACACAGCCTTGTAACAAGAGGGCGATAGACAGCACGGCAAATGCAGAACTTATCCTCATGTAGTGCTCCTTAATCGTTCTGGTGTGGGAAAAGTGTGTTATCAATTAAATCGCACAGACAGTTGACTGTCAGCATGTGCATTTCCTGAATACGGGCGCTACGGTGGGAAGGAATGCGAATTTCCACATCCTGTGGACCCAGTAGCCCGGCCAGTTCGCCGCCATCATAACCGGTCAGGGCGACAATGCTCATGTCCCGGGTGACCGCCGCTTCCACCGCTTTGACGATATCCCGACTGTTTCCGCGGGTGGATATCGCGAGTAATACGTCGCCGGTTTGTCCCAATGCGCGAACCTGCTTGGCGTAGATCTCTTCATGCAGTCGGTCGTTGGCAATCGCAGTTAAGACCACATTATCCGCATTAAGTGCAATCGCCGGCAAACTGGGGCGTTCCGCTTCAAAGCGATTAATCATGCTGGCGGCAAAATGCTGAGAATTGGCCGCTGACGTTCCGTTGCCGCAGCACAGAATCTTATTGCCGTTCAACAGGCACTGCACCAGTACGATAGCCGCACGAGAGATGGCATCCGGCAGGGCTTCCGCCGCCGCAATCTGCGTCTGAATACTCTCAGTAAAACAAACTTTTATTCTATCCAGCACGTTAATTTAACCTACTTTAATTAGAGTCCGTGAATTAAGCGCCCCCGTGGCCGGACAATGTCGCCATAACGGGCTGACGCGGCCGCTAATCATGCGCGTCCGTAGGCGGAGGCTTGCTTGCGGGATTATCAATGGCATCTCTCATCCCTGCGCGTTGAAAGCGTTAGGCAGCCAGTTAATCTGGTCGCCGGTCATCGCCACTACGTCGAAACGGCAGTCCGCCGTCTCGAAACTGGCTCCGCGTTGCGCCAGCCAGACGGCGGCGGCATGAAGCAGGCGCTGCTGTTTTCGTCGGGTGACGCTGGCGGCGGCATCGCCAAAGTCGGCATTGCGCCGATAGCGAACCTCGACAAAAACCCATGTTTGCCGGTCGCGCATAATTAAATCCAGCTCGCCGCCACGCAACGTGACATTGGACGCGGCAAAGGTCAAGCCGGCGCGTTCAAGATAGCGCCGGGCCTGACGCTCATAATCCGCGCCTGTCGCCCGGGTGTTCAGGATGCCGGCACCAACTGACCCTGGCGATATTGCAGCCAGGTCATTTGTCGGTTAATTACGCAGTCGGTCGTTGCGCTCAGCGTACCGGTCGCGCCGGCGACCTGATGGCCAGGCATCTGGCGCAGTTCGGCAAAGTGGCTGGATAGCTTCCAGGCATCCATGCCCATGGCATAGAGGCGCACCAGTGAGTAATCATTTTTGAACTGGTTGCTTACCTGCTGCATCAGGGCCGGGTTGGCGCCCGCCAGCAACGGGATCTCGCTGAATTGCAGACCTTCCATTTCCAGACGGAAATCAGGGCCGCTGCCTGCCTGGAAGCTGCGCGAACTGGCATAGAGCGCGGGGCGCGAGCGTGAGGTGGTGCGCATATCGATCATCGGTTTAATCAATGACAGTTCATCCGGGGTGGCAATGATGTAGACCGCATCAATATTACCGCTGATGGATGAATCGATCACCGGCTCCACCTGAGACGGAATGGTTAAACCGCCTATGGTGGCGCCCGACGGCGTCGTCTGCGGCGTCAGGTTGACGGGTTGCCCGCTGAGTCTCAGACCGGCGCCGCTGTTGATCGCCTGTTTCAGCTCAATAGTGCTGCCCAGACGCTGTTGCAGCAGGGTGCCGCCGCCTTGCTGGCTCCAGGCCTGCGCAAACGCATTGACGATACGATCGCCGAGGTTTCCGCGTGGAACCAGCAATAACGGCTGCTGTTTGCCTTGCTGATGAATAAACTTGGCGGCGTCCCTGGCCTCATCTTCCGGCGATAAGGCGAAGTAGCAGATATTAGGGCTATTCTGTACGTGTTCAGGCTGGTTGAGCGCCAGAATACTCAAGGGAGAGTGGTTGGCGGCCAGCTGTTCCACTTCGTTTTTCAATAACGGCCCGATGACGAGAGACGCGCCGTCCTGCTGCGCCTGAGTCAATACGTTCGCTAAAGGCTGTGATGATGTGTCATACACTTTGACCGGCAGCGAACTGGGCAGGGGCGTAGACGACTGCGCGGCGGGCGGATTAATCTCACCGCTGTATTCCGCCGGAGGCTCCGCATTTTGTCCATATTGGTCGTTCTGAACAGCATGTTCATCCTGATCGCCGGCGCCCTCGGCGTTTGGAACCGGCGTCGCGCCGGGTTGATAGCCGCTGTCCGCTGCGGTTTGCGCCGCCGGCAGTGAATCGGCTATCGCGGCCTGACCGTTTTTAGCCGCGTTAAACCCTTGCTGGATGGCGTTGGCGAATACCTGCGCCTGACCGTTTAACGGCAGCAGCAGCGCGATGCCACTGACCTGCGACGGGTGAAAATCGGTAAACTGCACCAACTGTGTCGGCAGCGTTTGCGCCGCCGGATGACGCGGATAACGGGTCCGCCAATCCTCAATCGCCGATTTTAGCTGATCGGGGGACTGGCGATTATTCTGATAAGTGCCAAGCAGATCGATCCAGCCCTGAAGAACGTTCTCATCGGCGTTAATCAGCAGAGCGCCTGACGCCTGGGGCGTCATCTGCACCAGCGCCAGCCAGGTTTGGTCGATATTCGATTGGCGGGCGGCGCTATCCTGCAACAAGGGTTCCTGAGCAATATAGGCGCGCAGCAAGGTCGCCGACGGCTGGCCCTGGTTCGCCAGAATTTGCGCATCATAGTAACGAAGCTGCTGTTGCGCGGACAACGCGCCCACCTCCAGTTGGCTTAACGCCTGATTGGCGGCGGCCATATTGCGCTGCGCCGCGGATAGCTCCGCGCTCAGTAATTGCCGTTCTTGCTTTTGCGCGGCGCTTAAATCGGTCGGCAATGCGCTAAACTGCTGGCTTGCCTGCGGCACTTTGCCTTCCTGCAATAAGGCGCGAATCGCGAGTAATTGCCAGGCAGTCTTGTTATTATCGCCGCTTTGCTGCATCTGTTGCAGATAATAATCGGCAGATGCGCCGGCCTTGCCCTGAACTTCGGATGGCGGGCTTTGCGGCGCCTGACTTGGACAGCCTGCAAGAAACAGCGCCGTTAACAGAACAGGAATAATGCGCCCTGCTTGAGTACGGACGAAACGAAAGGAAAGCATACTGTATCCAATGGTTTTTTTTAAAGATGCTCAATATTAAATCGGCAACCCGGATGAAACAATGAATCAAGACCAACAAGCAGATATTTCTGCATCAACCCTTTACATTGTCCCCACGCCGATTGGCAATCTGGGGGATATCACCCAGCGAGCCCTGGACGTGCTACGGCGCGTCGATTTGATTGCCGCAGAGGATACCCGTCATACCGGCCTGTTGTTACAACATTTTGCAATTAATGCACGGCTGTTCGCATTACACGACCACAATGAACAGCAGAAAGCGGAGTCGGTATTGGCAAAATTGCAGGCAGGGCAAAGCATCGCGCTGGTTTCCGACGCGGGCACTCCGTTGATTAACGATCCCGGCTATCACCTGGTGCGTCGCTGCCGCGAGGCGGGGATCCGCGTTGTGCCGCTGCCGGGCGCCTGCGCGGCGATTACCGCGCTTTCCGCCGCGGGTCTGCCTTCCGATCGTTTTTGCTATGAAGGTTTTTTGCCGGCAAAAACCAAGGCGCGTAAAGATACGCTGCGTGAACTGTCGGAAGAGCCGCGTACCCTGATTTTTTATGAGTCTACCCACCGGCTCCTGGACAGTTTGCAGGACATAACCGACGTGCTGGGGCCGCAGCGTTATGTGGTGCTGGCGCGCGAAATCACCAAAACCTGGGAATCGATTCACGGCGCGCCGGTAGGCGAGCTGCTGGCCTGGGTGAAGGAAGACGAGAATCGTCGCAAGGGCGAGATGGTATTGATTGTCGAAGGCCATCAAGCGGATGCCGAAGCGCTGCCGGCCGAGGCCTTACGCACTTTATCCCTGTTGCAGAAAGAACTGCCTTTGAAAAAGGCGGCCGCGTTAGCCGCGGACATTCACGGCGTGAAAAAGAACGCGTTGTATAAGTATGCTCTCGAACAGCAGGAAGGGTGACAGGTAAAGTAAAACACTATACAATCCGCGCCGGAGTTGACCAGACAGTCGCCGCTTCGCTGCCGTCCCTTCGGGGAGACAGGCGGAGGGGAGGAAAGTCCGGGCTCCATAGGGCAGGGTGCCAGGTAACGCCTGGGAGGCGCAAGCCTACGACAAGTGCAACAGAGAGCAAACCGCCGATGGCCCGCGAAAGCGGGATCAGGTAAGGGTGAAAGGGTGCGGTAAGAGCGCACCGCGCGGCTGGCAACAGTTCGCGGCACGGTAAACTCCACCCGGAGCAAGGCCAAATAGGGGTTCGCATGGTACGGCCCGTACTGAACCCGGGTAGGCTGCTTGAGCCAGCGAGCGATTGCTGGCCTAGATGAATGACTGTCCACGACAGAACCCGGCTTAACGGTCGACTCCCTTCATTTCATGACGCCCCGTTTCGGCGGGGTCGTCTTTGATCGAACAGGCGGTGATGCATGACTGTCCACGACGCTATTGCTGAAAGCGTGGGGCTTCACGGTTAACGCCAGCTATTTTTATACGGTCAGCCTGTATTTCACCAAGCAAGTTGACCGTTTTTTTATCTCTCCGCTTCCCTTCAAATTTATTGATGTTCTTCATCACGGATATCTGACTTTTTCTCATGCGTAAAAGGCGTACAGTAATCGCCATAACGTGCTGTTGCACGACGCCGATATGATTAAGGATACTGTTATGAATAACGCTTCCCGTATGCCCGCGCTGTTCCTCGGTCATGGCAGCCCGATGAACGTGTTGGAGAACAATCCCTATACTCAGGCATGGCAAACGCTGGGGAAAACATTACCGCGTCCTAAAGCCATTGTTGCCGTTTCCGCGCATTGGTACACCCGCGGCACGGCGGTGACGGCGATGGAAAAGCCCAGGACAATTCATGATTTCGGCGGTTTTCCGCAGGCGTTGTTTGATACGCAGTATCCGGCGCCGGGTTCGCCTGAACTGGCCGAAAAAATTCAACATCTTCTGGCGCCGATCCCGGTGGCGGCGGATCGCGGCGAATGGGGACTGGACCACGGTTCCTGGGGCGTGCTGATAAAAATGTACCCACAGGCGGACATTCCGGTGGTGCAGCTTAGCGTGGACGGCACGCAGCCTGCCGAGTACCACTATCAACTGGGGCGTAAGCTGGCGGCGCTGCGTGACGAGGGGATCATGATCGTCGCCAGCGGCAATGTGGTGCATAACCTGCGGATGGTCAAATGGGACGGCGCGGCGGAGCCTTATCCCTGGGCGATCTCGTTCAATCAGTTTGTCCGAGATAACCTGACCTATCAGGGAGACAATCACCCGCTGATAAACTTTATGCAGCATGAGGGCGCGGCATTGTCCAATCCGACGCCCGACCACTATCTGCCGCTGCTGTACGTGCTGGGAAGCTGGGATGGCAAAGAAGCGATGAGCATTCCGGTGGACGGCATTGAAATGGGGTCGTTGAGTATGCTGTCGGTGCAGGTGGGTTGAGCATTGATGCGCAGACAGGCACGGGGCAAACCGTGCCTTAACGTCGTCAGTCCAGAATGATGTGCGGATAGAAGCGCGACAAATCCTGGGTAATCAGATCCCGATCCTCGCGCATACCGATGCCGCAAGGTTGATCATTCACCAGCCAACTGCCGATCAGCGTATAGCTGTCGCCGAATTTCGGCAGTGGATGATACTGCTGGATAATTTTGCCTTCTTCACCATACGGCCCGCCGACGGCGGCAATCTCCTTGCCGTTTTCCACGATTTGAATATTGGCGCCTTCGCGTGAAAACAGCGGCTTGATGACGTAATTCTCCAGCGCCGGGTGCTCATCTTCGGTGAAGTAAGCGGGGAGCAGATTCGGGTGATTCGGGAACATCTCCCACAGCATGGGCAGCAACGCTTTATTGGAAATAATGCTCTTCCAGGCCGGTTCCAGCCAGCGTACGCCGGCATCTTCAAGCTTGGTGGAAAACATCTCTCTGAGCATGAATTCCCACGGGTAGAGCTTAAACAGGTTGCTGATGACCTGATTTTCCAGATCGGTAAACTGGCCTTTTTCGCCGAGGCCAATCTCATCGATATAAAGGAACTCGCTCGGCAAGCCGGCTTCCAGCGCGCAATCCTGCAAGTATTGCACCGTACCGCGATCTTCCTCGGTATCCTTACAGCAGGTGAAATGCAGCAGATTAAACCCGTGATTAAGTTTCAGATCTTCAAATCGTTCGATCAGTTTTTCCTGAATGCTGTTGTACTGATCGGCGGTTTGCGGCAGTTGCCCGGCCTTGATTTGATCTTCCAGCCATAGCCATTGGAAAAATGCCGCTTCGTAAAGCGACGTCGGCGTATCGGCGTTGTTTTCCAGCAGCTTGGCCGGCGTCTTGCCATCATAGGCCAGATCAAGACGCGAATAGAGCGATGGCTGATGGGTGCGCCATGACTGTCGGACGAATTCCCATGTGTGTTTGGGAATGCGGAATTTGCTCAGCAGTTGTTCGCTATCGATGACTTTCTCCACCACCTGCAAACACATCTGATGCAGTTCCGCGGTGGTGTCTTCCAGCTCTTCAATTTGCGCCAGCGTGAACTGATAATAAGCCTCTTCGCACCAGTAACGTTCCCCATACATGGTATGAAACTGGAAGCCGAACTCCGTAGCCTTTTCACGCCAGTCCGGGCGCTCTTTTATTTCAATCCGTTTCATTAAACAGGTCCTCAGCCCCCCATGGAGCGGGTAGAGCCGGAAGCGCTGCTGCGCTGCATGGTAGCCTGTTTGGCTACCGTTTCGCCAAATCCGCCGCGGGTGATGGTGGAGGTGGTGGCCGGCTTCGGCGCCAGCGCCGTTTTCGGCACGTTAATCGTGCGGCCCGTGGTCGCGTTGCCGTAGTTTTTACCGCTGGCGTCAACAAATTGACCGTTGGCCGGGCTGGTCGGCGATTTTGAGGTAAACAGCGGCTGTTGCGCATAACCGGCGCCGCCGCCCATCATTCTGCCCATCATGTAACCCGCCATCAGCGGCATCCAGAAACTGCCGCTCTGTTGCGATTCCGCGGCCGCGCCTACCCCGGCCTGCGCGGGCGCCGGCGCCTGGGTACATTGCGCTTCGCCGAACTCGGCGACGCAGTCTTCGCGGGTGGCGTATTTAGGCGCGGTTTTTTCCGCTTCTTTCAGCGCGTTATTGTAAGCCGTGGTGCATTGCTCGCCTAAGGAGGGATTGGCGCGCGAACAGTCATCGGCATTCTGATAAAGAGAAACCGTTTCATCAGCCTGCTCACAGCCGGCCAGGACAAATACCGTACTGACCGCAAGCGCGACGGGCGCCAGACGATACATCCGCCACCCCTTACGGAACGTTTCCTGATTGATATTTTTGGTACGTTTCATCGTGTTATCCCAGAGAAAAGACATCAAGCCCAATGATTGACAATTGCGCTTAAGAATAGGGGAAGGCGGTCTGAATTTAAAGCGTCAATGGCGGTAACCCGACGACTCTTTACGTTGCTATACATTCGGTTGTGCGGTGCTTCGCTTTATCGGCCGGACGGGCAGGATAACCCGCCATAAAAAAGGGGAACACCCGGTTCCCCTGATTCGCAATGCTTAACGATTACTGACGCGGCGCAGCGGATGTCGTTTGGAGCAATGACGCGCTGCCGCTGCCGTCTGTGACCGGCGGCGTGGTTGAAACCGGCTGACCTAAAGCGGCATTCAGCGCTTGCAGATCGCTTTCATTCAACGTGCCCAGCGCGGATTTAATGTTCAACTGATTAATCAGGTAATCATAACGGGCGCTGGAAAGCTGTTGTTTGGCGTTATATAGCGTCGTCGTGGCATCCAGCACATCGACAATGGTTCGCGTACCGACCTGATAGCCCGCTTCCATCGCATCGAGAGAGCTTTGCGCCGAAACTTCAGCCTGCTTATACGCGTTGATGCTGCTGATAGACGCCGAAATGTTATTAAATGAAGAGCGTACGGTCTGAACCACTGAACGGTGGGCGCTTTCCAGCAGTTCGCTGGCGCTGACGAAACTGTGCTGCGCCTGTTTCACCTGCGAACTGGTCGCGCCGCCGCTGTAGAGCGGGAGGTTAAAGCTGACGCCGACTCTATTCTGCCCGATATCGCTGTCGTTATAGGAATTGCCTCGGGCGTTCGAACCGGAATAGCGGGTATCGCTGACGCTGCTGGAGGCGGTCAGATCGAGCGTCGGCATGTGACCCGTCTGGGCATAGCGGATTTGCTCACGCGCCAGATCCTGACTCAGACGGGCGGACAACAGGTTCAGGTTGCGGTTTTCCGCTTCTTTCAACAGAACGCTGACGCCGCCGGGCGTCTGGGTGGAAAACCGTTTGATGTCCAGGCCCGCCAACTGCGGGTAAAAATTACCGCTGACCTGACGCAGCGCTTCCAGATTATTATCCAGCGTATTGCGGGCCAGCACTTCGTTGGCAAGGACGTTATCATATTCGGCGCGGGCGTTTTGCACGTCGGTAATCGCCACCAGCCCGACATTATAACGCTGGGTCGTCTGATCCAACTGGCGATAAATCGCCTGCTTCTGAGCGCCGATATAAGACAGGGAATCAATGGCGCGCAGTACGTTGAAATAGGCGGTCGCCGTATTCAGGATAAGATTCTGCTGGGCCGTCTGGAAGGTGACGTCTTCAATCCCGGCCTGTTTTTCCTGCAAGGTCAGCGCGCGCCATTTAGACATATCAAACAGCGTCTGGGTTAACTGTAATGATGCGCTTTTGACATCATTGTTAATGCCGTTGCTATCTCGAAAACCATCGGTATAGGTATAATCCGCGCCTAAACCCAATTGCGGCAGCAATGGGCTTCGTGCTTCATTGATCTTTTCAAACGCGGCATCGCGGGTGGCTGCTGAGCTACGTAAGTCTGGATTGGTATTTTTCGCTTGTTGGTATACCTGTAACAGGTTTTCCGCCTGACTCATTAAGCTAAAACCGCTCAGGCTCAAACCAATAAGAAGAGGGAGCAATTTCTTCATTTGCGTTCCTTGTTGTACAGCAATGTCGCTATGATAACGCCGTCTATAGACGAATAGTTTTCGATTCTATCAGAATCTGCCAATAGGATGAGGTAACTGAACGTGCCATATTTCCTGAAGTCAGCCCCGATTAGGAGGGCTTCTGCGCCATTCGGAGCCGATGTCGCAGCGCCTTTATGCACATCAGTTTGCACCTGCCGCACGACAACGGTCCAGACTAAATCGCCCTGTTGGGAAAGATTCCGGAATTATGTAAATTTACCACAAACAAGCGCGAGTATGATGACAGGGATTTTCGCCCTACAATGATCGGTTCCATCGATACCCGTTACAGGAGTTTAATCATGGCGTCTTCAGTATCCAGTCCGGTTACCTTTAGTAAAGATGATGTAGAAATTATTGCACGTGAAGAATTATACAAAGGTTTTTTTTCACTGATACGCTATCGTTTCCGTCATCGCCTGTTTAATGGTGAAATGAGCGGCGAGGTCAGCCGCGAGATACTCGAGCGCGGACACGCGGTCGTTCTGTTGCCCTATGACCCGGTGCGCGACGAGGTGGTCTTGGTTGAACAGATTCGTATCGCCGCGTACGACAGCAGCGTGTCCCCCTGGCTGCTGGAACTGGTGGCGGGGATGATTGAACCGGGTGAAAGTCTGGAAGATGTCGCGCGGCGGGAAGCGCAGGAAGAGGCGGGTCTGGTCGTCGGCCGTTGCCGGCCGATCGTCAACTATCTTGCCAGCGCGGGTGGCACCAGCGAGCGTCTGGCTGTTATGGTAGGGGAAGTGGATACCCGAACCGCGGCGGGGATCCATGGCCTGGCGGAAGAAAATGAAGATATCCGGGTGCATGTGGTCAGCCGTGAACAGAGTTATCAATGGGTTGAAGAAGGGATTATCGATAACGCGGCGTCCGTCATTGCCTTGCAATGGTTGGCGTTGCACCATAAAAAACTGAGAAACGAGTGGGTGGATTGAATTTATGAAGCGCTATACCCCGGATTTCCCGGCAATGATGAGGCTATGCGAAACCAATTTCATGCAATTACGGCGTTTGCTGCCCCGTATAGACGAAGTCGGTGAAACCGCGGTTTATCGCGTTCATAATGCCGTTTATCGCTTAACTATCCTTGAGTCAACCCGTTACACCTCGTTGGTCAAGATTCAGCAGACCGCCCCGGCGGTGAGCTACTGGAGTCTGCCAATGATGACCGTCAGGTTGTATCATGACGCGCTGGTTGCGGAAGTGTGTGCGAGTCAGCAGATCTTCCGCTTCAAGGCACGTTATGATTATCCGAATAATAAGTTACATCAACGTGACGAAAAGCATCAAATTAATCAGTTTCTTGCTGATTGGCTAAAATATTGTTTGGCGTATGGTTCGATGTCGATCCCAGTTTTTGATACCCAATAGATTCAATGTGTAAAGCCAGCGCATCTGCGACTTGAAAGATGACGGGTATAGACAGATTTAAGTAACCAAGGACACCATCATTTGGAAAGCCTGTTGACACTTCCTGTGGCGAGTGGCGCCAGAATCAGGATTTTACAAATAACAGATACCCACCTTTTTGCCGGTGAACATGAAACGCTGCTTGGTGTTAACACATACCACAGTTATCACGCCGTGCTGGATGCGATACAGGCGCAGCAACATGCGTTCGATTTGATCGTCGCCACGGGCGATTTGGCGCAGGATCACTCGCTGGAGGCCTATCGCCACTTCTCTCGCGGCATCAGACAGTTGTCCGCGCCTTGCGTGTGGCTGCCGGGCAACCACGATTTTCAGCCGGCGATGTTCGATACGCTGGCTGAAGAGGGGATTGCGCCGTCCAAACATGTGCTGGTGGGCGATAAATGGCAGATTATCCTGCTGGACAGCCAGGTGTTCGGCGTGCCGCACGGCGAACTGAGCGATTATCAACTCGAATGGCTTGAGCGCAGTCTGCAAAGCCAGCCGGATCGTTTTACCCTGCTATTACTGCACCACCATCCTCATCCTTCGGGCTGTACCTGGCTCGATCAACACAGCTTGCGCAACGCGCATAATCTGGCCGCGGTGTTGGCCCGCTATCCGCTGGTGAATACCGTTTTATGCGGGCATATTCATCAGGAGCTCGATCTCGACTGGCACGGCAAACGCCTGCTGGCCACGCCGTCCACCTGCGTTCAGTTTAAACCGCACTGCACGAATTTCGCCATTGACGATGTCGCGCCCGGCTGGCGTTATCTGGACTTGCTGCCGGATGGCGGGCTGGAAACCGAGGTGTTTCGTCTGGAAGGCAATGATTTCTTGCCCGATATGGATTCGGACGGTTACTGATGCCGGCTTTACTCTATCTGCATGGCTTCAACAGTACGCCCGACTCGGCGAAAGCGACGGCGCTGAAGACGTGGCTGGCGCGCCGTCATCCCGATATCGAGATGCTGGTGCCGCAGCTTCCGCCTTATCCGGCCGACGCGGCCGAGCTGATGGAGTCGCTGGTGATGTCGCGGGCCGGTAGTCCGCTGGGCATTGTTGGCTCTTCTCTCGGCGGTTATTATGCCACCTGGCTGTCTCAATGCTTTACCTTACCCGCCGTGGTGGTGAATCCGGCGGTGAAGCCGTTTGAGCTATTGCTTGATTATTTGGGCGAATATCAGAACCCCTACACCGGCGAACAATATGTGCTAGAGTCTCGGCACGTTTACGATCTGAAGGTCATGCAGGTTGAACCGTTGGAGTCGCCCGATTTGTTGTGGCTGCTGCTTCAGACCGGGGATGAAGTTCTGGATTATCGGCAGGCCCTGGATTATTACCGGGACTGTCGCCAAACGGTGGAATCAGGGGGCAATCATGCCTTTGTCGAATTTGAGCGCTTTTTTTCACCCATAGTGAATTTTTTGGGGCTCGCGACGGACTGAGCATCAGGGTGCCGGCAGCGACGATCGCGACAGCGTAACATGGCGGTTGTCGGTCATTCGTTTGTGAATAACGCGCATCGGTACCGTTCGCCACTTTTCATTTAAAACAACGAATTAAATCAAACCATGACGCAATCAAGTTATAACGCTGATGCGATTGAAGTACTCAGCGGTCTGGAACCGGTGCGCCGTCGTCCGGGCATGTACACCGATACTTCGCGCCCTAACCATCTGGGGCAAGAGGTCATAGACAACAGCGTCGATGAGGCGCTGGCAGGCCATGCCCGCCGTATCGATGTGATTCTGCACGCCGATCAGTCGCTGGAAGTGATTGACGACGGCCGCGGGATGCCGGTGGATATCCACCCCGAAGAAGGGGTGCCGGCCGTCGAGCTGATCCTGTGCCGGTTACATGCCGGCGGTAAATTCTCCAATAAAAATTACCAGTTTTCGGGCGGCCTGCACGGCGTGGGGATCTCGGTGGTCAACGCGCTGTCTTCACGCGTTGAAGTCACGGTGCGGCGCGATGGTCAGGTGTACGACATGGCGTTCGAGAACGGCGATAAAGTGCAGGATCTCACCGTTACCGGCACCTGCGGTCGTCGCAATACCGGTACCCGCGTGCATTTCTGGCCGGATGAAAAATTTTTCGATAGCCCGCGCTTTTCCGTTTCCCGTCTGACGCACCTGCTGAAGGCCAAGGCGGTGTTGTGTCCCGGCGTTGAAATCGTTTTTAAAGATAAACTCAATAATACCGAGCAGCGCTGGTGCTATCAGGACGGGCTGAAAGATTACCTGTGCGAAGCGGTGAACGGTTTGATCACCCTGCCGGAAAAGCCGTTTCTGGGCGCGATAGCCGGCGATACCGAAGCGGTGGACTGGGCGCTGCTGTGGTTGCCCGAAGGCGGGGAACTGCTGACGGAAAGCTACGTCAACCTGATCCCCACCCCGATGGGCGGCACCCACGTCAACGGTTTGCGCCAGGGGCTGCTGGACGCCATGCGCGAATTCTGCGAATTTCGCAATATTCTGCCGCGCGGCGTGAAGCTGAGCGCCGACGATATCTGGGAGCGCTGCGCCTACGTGCTGTCGGTAAAAATGCAGGATCCGCAGTTTGCCGGCCAGACCAAAGAGCGGCTGTCCTCGCGCCAGTGCGCGGCATTTGTTTCCGGGGTGGTGAAAGATGCGTTCAGCCTGTGGTTGAACCAGAATATCCAGACGGCGGAACAGTTGGCCGAACTGGCGATAGCCAGCGCTCAGCGCCGTATGCGCGCCGCCAAAAAAGTGGTGCGTAAAAAGCTGACCAGCGGCCCGGCGCTGCCCGGCAAACTGGCGGATTGCACCTCACAGGATCTGAATCGCACCGAGCTGTTCCTGGTGGAAGGGGACTCGGCGGGCGGGTCGGCCAAGCAGGCGCGGGAACGTGAGTTTCAGGCCATCATGCCGCTTAAGGGCAAAATCCTGAACACCTGGGAAGTCTCTTCCGATGAGGTGCTGGCCTCGCAGGAAGTTCACGACATTTCGGTCGCGATCGGCATCGACCCCGATAGCGACGACCTGAGTCAGTTGCGCTATGGCAAGATCTGTATTCTGGCGGATGCGGACTCCGATGGGTTACACATCGCTACGCTGCTGTGCGCCTTGTTCGTGCGCCATTTCCGTTCGGTGGTGAAGGGCGGGCATGTGTATGTGGCGATGCCGCCGCTGTACCGCATCGACCTCGGCAAGGAAGTGTATTACGCCCTGGATGAAGAGGAAAAAGCGGGCGTGCTGGAACAGCTCAAGCGTAAAAAAGGCAAGCCCAACGTACAGCGTTTTAAAGGGTTGGGTGAAATGAACCCGCTGCAATTACGGGAAACCACGCTGGATCCGAATACCCGTCGCCTGGTGCAGTTGACGATTAACGACGACGACATCGACCAGACGATGGCGATCATGGACATGCTGCTGGCGAAGAAACGCGCCGAAGACCGCCGCAACTGGTTGCAGGAAAAAGGCGATAAGGCGGAAATCGAAGTCTGATGCTGACCCGCGTCATTCAGCCGCTACGGGTTGACGCGACGGGCGGATAACTGGCGTCGCGGTCTCAGGGGGAACGTTGATGAAAGTGACGCTTGAGGAGTTGCAGGCTTTTGTGGCGGTGGTCGATACCGGTTCGATTACCGCCGCGGCGGAACAGGTCGGTCAGACGACGTCCGGCATCAGCCGGGCATTGCGACGCCTTGAGGGCAAACTGGGTACCACCCGGCGGCTGGCCCTGACGGAAGAAGGCGCCATGTTTCTTCAGCATGCGCGCGACGTGATCCGCGCGGTGGAACATGCGGAGGAGCAGGTGGCGTTGCGCCGCGATCAACCCTGCGGCCGGTTGCGCATCAATGCGGCTTCGCCGTTCATGCAGCACGTGATTATTCCCCTTATTCCCGAATTTCGTCGTCGCTACCCGCAGATCATGCTGGAACTGAACAGTGACGATTTCATTATCGATTTACTGGAGCAGCATACGGATATCGCCATTCGCATCGGCGTTTTAAAAGACTCCAGTATTCACGCCCGCGCGTTGGGCGCGACGCGCTTGCGCGTGCTGGCCAGCCCGGATTATTTGCGCCGTCACGGCACGCCGATGAGCGTCGACGATCTGTCTTCGCATAGCTGCCTGGGCTTTACACAGTTGGAATGGCTGAATAACTGGCCGCTGCGGGACGGCAGCCGCGAATTTTATCCCATCTCGCCGGCGTTGGCCGCCTCAAACGGCGAAATGCTGCGTCAGTTGGCGCTGCGTGGCGAAGGCATTGTGCGACTGTCGGATTTTATGACCCATGAGGATCAGGCCGCCGGGCGTCTGGTTCAGGTTCTGAAGCCTGATACGGTGGACGTGCGGATGCCGATCAACGCGGTTTATTACCGGCATACGGCGTTGGCGGCGCGCATAAGCTGCTTTTTGGATTTCCTCAGTGAGAAAATAGCGCGACAGCCGCTTTAGACCGCGGTGTCGCGCCGATGTCGAAGGCGCGCCGTCAGGCAAAAACGTTTGCCAGATGCCGGCGATAGCGGGCGATATTGTTCTCCACATCCGGGGATTTGATCACATCGTTACAGATAAACGTCGGCAGCGGCGATAGGCCGATAAACTGATTAGCCTTATGGAACGGCAGATACACGCCGTCCACCCCGACGCCGTGGAAAAACTGTTGCGGGTCGGTAAAGGCTTCCAGCGGCGCATTCCAGGTCACGGAAAGCATATATTTTTTACCCTGCAACAGGCCGTCGGAACCATACTTTTTGCTGCTGTCGGCGCGGGTGCGGCCGTCGCTGGCATACAGCAAGCCGTGGCCGGTGGTGAAAACCTCATCGACGTATTTTTTCAGTATCCACGGCACATCCATCCACCAGCCGGGCATCTGATAAATGACGGCATCGGCCCACAGGTAATTCTGGATTTCCTGCTCGATGTCGTAACCCTGATCGACCCAGGTGACCCGCACATCGCGGCCTTGCCCCTGTAACTCGGTAATCGCGGCCTCGGTCAGGGTTTTGTTGAGTTTGCCGGTGGAGTGGCCGAATGCTTTTCCTGCATGAATAATCAATATGTTATGCATCAGTGACTCGCTTGTCGTTGGTCTTGCCCGCAACGGGGAATAGAGATTAAGTCTGGCTGATTTTTAGCGCCGGAAATAGATGCGCCATGTCACAACACTCTTGACTGCGGCGCAACAATCTCGCTGGCGGTCGATGGCAAGCGGGAAAGAGGAAAGCACGCCGCGTGATGCGGAATAAGGGACAGGCATGCGGCGCATCGCTTATTCCTGCGGTGAAGAAGGGAGGAAACCGATCGGTTCCCTCCCTCGGCGGTTAATCAGAAATCGACATTGACGCCCAACTGGAAGGTGCGGCCCGGCGCGATGGATAGCTGCTGGTTGTAGTAGTTGATATCGCTGGCGCTGTTGCTGGCAGGCGCTTCGATATTACGGCTGGTTTGATAATCCCAGTATTTGCGATCCGTCAGATTGTAGATGCCGCCGCTAAGCCTCACGTTTTGGGACACGCGATAGTAAGCGGTCAAATCCACCAGCGCATAACCCGGTATATGCATAAAAGTATAATCCTCAGAACCCAGGTTGTTCCCGCTGGAGGGGAGTTTGCGGCCAGTCGCGTAGGTGGCGGTTTTGCCCTTGTTGAAGGTGGCGATCAGCGCGGCGCCGTAGGTGCTGGACGGATCGTCATAGGCGATCCCCACTACGGCTTTTTGTGGCGTTACCGAGTCGAGATTGATGTAAGAGTCCCCGTTGGCGCTGGATTTTGACGCCCCATCGGTATAACCATAGGCCAGACGGGCGCTGAAGCCGTTCGCCTGCTCGAACCAGGTGCCGAGGTTGAATTTGGCGCTGATTTCACCGCCATAGATATAGGCTTTATCACGGTTCTCGGTCAGATAAAGCGTGCTGAGGCTACTCGGCACGTTGGCGAACAGGGCCGGATTATCGGCGCGGCGGTAGTAACCGTTGGCGATAAAGTTTTTGTAATCACTGTAGAAGGCCGACGCGCTCAGCGTAACCCCTTCCACAATCTGGCCTTTCAACCCCAATTCGTAGTTATCGCTGGTTTCGGTTTTCAAGTCCGGATCGCTCAGCACGGCGTAGCTGCTGGAGGTGCCGAAATAGCCGAGCGCCCAGGAACCGTACAGTTGCCCGTCGGTAGGGAACTGAGCGCCGCGCCGGTATTGGAGGTAGGCCATCAGATCGGGCGTGAGGTTGTACTGGAAAGCGATGGACGGCATAACCTGACCGTCGGCATTGGTGCCATACATGCCGGCGGCCTCATCTGACGTCACATTGCCATTGGTGTTGGTAAACAGATTGGAAGCATTTTTCGGTTCGGCGTGCTGCCAGGCGAAGCGTATCCCCGGCACTACCGAGAATTCGCGGCCGGCCAGCTCCCAGGTGATTTTGTCCTGTACGAAAGCCCCCAGATTGATGATCTCGCTGTCCGCTTGCGGACGCCCCAGGTCAATGTTCAATCCGTCTGTTGCCAGATTTTCCGCGGTGAATGGACGTTCCGTTTCCGACTGGCGGGCATTGAAGCCGTAGCTGAAACTGTGGTTGCGCCACTCCTTAGTCGCTTTGCTTTCCAGACCAAAGGTTTTGGTGTCATAGTCGCTCCAGACGGAAGTCGGCGTGGAGGCATCGGTGACGGTATAGTCGTGCGCTTCGGTCTGGCTATAGAACAGTTTGGTGTTCAGGCTGTCGAACAGCGCGAAATCTTCCGGCGCATAGAGATCCGCCAGACTAAATCCCCAGCGACGGGTCTGATTGTCCTGATATGAAGTACTGCCATCAAGCGAAGAGACGCCCCTTGAGTTCATTGTCCAGGTTGGGAAATTAGCGTGATTGGTTTTATGGTAATAATCTACGGTGGCGGTGAGCTGGTGCGCATGAGTCGCTTGCCAGATGCCGGACGCCAGCACAGCATTGGAGTGCCAGTTGGCTGGGGTACTGTCGATTGTGGCGTCGCGCTGGTTTTCGGTTTCATTGCCATCGCGACGGCTGACGACGATAACGCCGCGCAGATAGTCGTCGCCGCCAGCTGCGGTAATGCCGTTGTGAAAGCTACGGTTGGAAGAATCATAACCGCCCTGGTAACCGAAATAGCTGTGCTTGTCTGAGTTGAGATAATCATTGGCGGATTTTGGTTTGAAAGAGACCGAACCGCCTAGCGCGTTGTTGCTGTTGGCGACCGACGTGGCGCCGGACTCGATCTCCACCGAACCGTACAGGTACGGGTCAAGATAGTCGCCGCGGCCAATGCCGGTGCTGCCCGTTTGGCGGCGGCCGCTCACCGTGGATGTGCCGCGATCGGTGGCTGATGGTAGTTCAACGCCGTCGATATCAATGGAAACCCGGTTGTTTTCCAAACCCCGAATGTTGTAGCCGCTGGCGCCGCCGCGGTCATAGCTGCTTTTGCCCGCGCTGACGCCGCTGGTGACGCCCGGCGCGCTAATCAGCGGCTGGTAGCGCATAATGGCGCCGAAATCATTGCCGCCTTCTTTCTGCATATCGCTGGCGGTGATGGTGGTCTTGGTGCCGGCTTCTTTCTCGACTTTGGGAGAATACACCGTCATCGTCTCGCCTGTTGATTCGGATTCGCCGGCCGCATCTTTAGCCGACGTTCGGTTATCCGCGGCGGCGCTGTTTAACGCCGTGCCTGCCAGGATCCCGGTGAGCATGATTTTTCTAAGATTCTTATTGATTAACATAGTGATACTCTATTGGTAGGCAACTGTCCGACCAGCGACCAAAGCCTGATAACGCTGGCAATCAACTTCAGCAGGAATGACGTCAGAGTTTGTTAACGACGCAAAAAAATGTCGTAATGATAACTGTTATCAAACAGTAAAAGTTATCATTCGCTTTTTCAATTATGGTTTTATTAAAAACTCTTAATGAAAATCTCTTGTCGCCGATATTTTCTGGCATGCGCGCTCTTCAGGCATTCAGGCGAACGCGCCGCATTACCGGCCGTCTTTAAGATTGCCGGCCTTTGTTCTCTGTGACAGAAGCCCGCCGGATAAGGTACTATTCCCGCCAAACATACCGCTGTGTAGCGTGTCGGAAAGAGCAATAATCGCGCTGCGATGTGAGGAAATGAGATAAATGAGTGAGATGACGCATGATGGCGCTGAAAGCCTGGCGCTGCACACGTTTACTGAAAATGCGTACCTGAACTACTCCATGTACGTCATCATGGATCGGGCGTTGCCGTTTATCGGCGATGGTCTGAAGCCGGTACAGCGCCGTATTATTTACGCCATGTCGGAGCTGGGGCTGAATTCCAGCGCCAAATTCAAGAAATCAGCCCGTACCGTCGGCGACGTGTTGGGTAAATATCATCCGCACGGCGACAGCGCCTGTTACGAAGCGATGGTATTGATGGCGCAGCCGTTCTCCTACCGTTATCCGCTGGTGGATGGTCAGGGGAACTGGGGGGCGCCGGACGATCCGAAATCATTCGCCGCGATGCGTTATACCGAATCCCGGTTGTCTAAATACGCGGAAACCCTGCTCTCCGAACTGGGTCAGGGTACGGTTGACTATGTGCCGAACTTCGACGGTACGATGCAGGAGCCGAAAATGCTGCCTGCCCGTCTGCCGAACATACTGCTTAACGGCACCACCGGCATTGCCGTCGGGATGGCGACCGACATCCCGCCGCACAATATCCGCGAAGTCGCCGCCGCCGCCGTCGCCTTGATTGATAAACCCGGCGCCTCTCTGGATGACTTGTTGCAGTTCGTTCACGGGCCGGATTTCCCGACGGAAGCGGAAATCATTACCCCGCGCGAGGAAGTGCGTAAAATTTACCAGAATGGCCGTGGTTCGGTGCGTATGCGCGCCGTCTGGAAGAAAGAAGACGGCGAAGCGGTGATTACCGCGCTGCCCCATCAGGTTTCCGGCGCCAAGGTATTGGAGCAGATCGCCAGTCAGATGCGCGCTAAAAAGTTGCCGATGATTGAAGATCTGCGCGATGAATCGGATCACGAGAATCCGACGCGTTTAGTGCTGGTGCCGCGCTCCAACCGCATCGACCTGGATCAGGTGATGAACCATCTGTTCGCCACTACCGATCTGGAAAAAAGTTACCGCATCAATATGAATATGATCGGTCTGGATGGCCGCCCCGGCGTCAAGGGGCTGGTGGAAATCCTGAGCGAATGGCTGGTGTTCCGCCGTGATACCGTGCGTCGCCGCTTGAGTTATCGGCTGGAGAAGGTGCTCAAACGCCTGCATATTCTGGAAGGGTTGCTGATCGCATTTCTGAATATTGATGAAGTGATCCACATCATCCGCACGGAAGATGAACCCAAGCCGGTATTGATGCGTCAGTTCAGCCTGAGCGAAACCCAGGCCGAAGCGATCCTGGAACTGAAGTTACGCCATCTGGCCAAGCTGGAAGAGATGAAAATCCGCGGCGAGCAGGACGATCTGGCGAAAGAGCGCGACCATTTGCAGGCCTTGCTGGCATCCGAACGTAAGCTGAGCAACCTGCTGAAAAAAGAAATTCAGGCGGATGCCCAGACCTATGGCGACGACCGCCGCTCGCCGCTGAAGGAACGCGCTGAAGCGAAAGCCATGAGCGAGCATGATTTTGTGCCGTCGGAACCGGTCACCATCGTGTTGTCGGAAATGGGGTGGGTGCGCAGCGCCAAAGGGCATGACATTGATCCCGCAGGATTAAATTACAAAGCGGGCGACAGCTACCGTTCCGCCGCCAGGGGTAAAACCAACCAGCCGGTGGTATTCATCGACTCGACCGGCCGCAGCTATGCGCTCGATCCGCTGACGCTGCCGTCCGCGCGCGGCCAGGGGGAACCCTTGACCGGCAAGCTGACGCCGCCGCCCGGCGCGACTATTGAGCATGTGCTGATGGCCGCGGACGATCAGCCGCTGCTGATGGCCTCTGACGCCGGCTACGGTTTTGTCTGCACCTTTAACGACCTGGTGGCGCGTAACCGCGCGGGCAAAGCGATTATCACGCTGCCGGACAACGCCAAGGCGTTGACCCCGATTGAAATCCACGGCGAGGATAATACCTTGCTGGCGATCACCGCTTCCGGCCGGATGTTGCTGTTCCCGGTGTCCGACCTGTCGCAGTTGTCGAAAGGGAAGGGCAATAAGATCGTGTCTATTTCATCAGCGGATTTCGCCAGCGGCAAGGATCGTTTGAGTTGGCTGCTGCTGTTGCCGCCGCAGTCGTCGGTAACCTTGTACTTCGGTAAGCGCAAACTGATTCTGCGCCCGAACGATCTACAGAAATACCAGTCTGAACGTGGCCGTAAAGGCACGCTGCTGCGCGGCCTGCAACGTATCGATCGCATTGACGTCGATGCGCCGAAGCGAGCCGGCGACGGCAGCAGCGAAGAATAACCCTCCGCCTAAGGTTCGGGCGGCAATCTTTATTGATGCCGCCCCTCCGCCAACCACAATGGTAAAACTGATTATTGCGTTCAAGGAATCACCGTGTGTTTTATAGCAAAATAGCTATACTAGCGGCGGCAGTTGGCTAATTGAGGTTGTTATGCTATTCATTCTTCGTTTTATTGTGGTGATTGTCTTTTCGATTTTAGTTTGTATTTTCGGATCTATTTACTGTCTTTTCAGCCCTAAAAATCCACGTCACGTAGCGACATTCGGTCACCTTTTTGGTCGCCTGTCCGTAGTTTTTGGCTTGAAAGTCGAGGTGCGGGTCCCGCCGGAGGCCGCGCATTACGGCAACTGTATTTATATCGCGAATCACCAGAATAATTACGATATGGTCACCGCCGCCAATGTGGTGCAACCGCGCACCATTACCGTGGGTAAGAAAAGCCTGTTATGGATCCCTTTCTTCGGCCCCCTGTATTGGTTGACGGGGAACCTGTTGATCGATCGCGACAATCGGGCCAAAGCGCACGGCACCATTGCTCAGGTGGTCAAACACATCAAAGAGGAAAATATTTCCATTTGGATGTTTCCTGAAGGCACGCGCAGCCGGGGCCGTGGATTACTGCCGTTTAAGACGGGGGCATTTCACGCCGCCATCAGCGCGGGCGTGCCGGTCGTGCCGATTTGCGTTTCCACCACCAGCAATAAAATAAAACTGAATCGCTGGAATAATGGTCATGTCATCATAGAAATGCTGCCGCCGATTGACACCAGTTCTTATAGCAAAGAGCAAGTGCGCGAATTGACGACCTACTGCCATGATATTATGGCCGCCAAACTGGCGCAGTTAGATGCGGAAGTGGCGGAACGCGAAGCAGCGGAAAAAAATAATTGAAAACGGCACCCCCCTCTTTGCTGTCCGGTAAGAGGGCTATTTTTCTAATCGAAAGTTAAATCTTTTATACGGTTTAATCGATTTACGGAGTCACTATGTCACTCAGCCGGCGTCAGTTTATTCAGGCATCGGGGTTTGCGTTATATTGTGCGGGCAGCACGCCATTATTGGCCAGGGTAAGCGGTACTTCGACCGTGTTGCCGATCCCGCCATTGCTGGAGTCGCGTAGAGGGCAGCCTCTGTTTCTGACGATGCAACGGGCGCACTGGGCTTTCACCGATACGCGTAAAACGTCGGTCTGGGGCATTAACGGACATTATCTGGGGCCGACGGTACGGGTATTTGACGGCGATGACGTTAAGCTGATTTATAGCAATCGGCTCAATGAACCGGTATCGATGACGGTCAGCGGATTGCAGGTTTCCGGATCGTTGATGGGCGGCGCGGCGCGTATGATACCGCCGGGTATGGATTGGTCTCCGGTATTGCCGATCCGACAGCCGTCGGCCACCTGCTGGTATCATGCCAATACGCCGAACCGCATGGCGCCACATGTGTATAACGGACTGGCGGGACTCTGGCTGGTGGAAGATAGCGCCGCGAAATCATTACCTATCCCCAATCATTATGGCGTGGATGACTTCCCGCTGATTATTCAGGATAAACGCCTGGATAGCTTCGGCGTGCCGATTTATAGCCCGGCGGGCAACGAGGGCTTCGTCGGCGATACGCTGCTGGTCAACGGTGCGCAGAACCCTTATGTCGAAGTGTCGCGCGGCTGGGTGCGGTTACGGCTGCTGAATGCGTCAAATGCCCGTCGTTATATTATGCGGATGAGCGACGCACGGCCGATTCATGTGATCGCCAGCGATCAGGGCTTGCTGCCCGCGCCGATGGCGGTTAACCAGATCTCGCTGGCGCCCGGCGAGCGGCGGGAAATTCTGATTGATATGACGCAGGGCGAGGAAGTGACGCTGACGGCGGGCGAATCAGCCGGGATAATGGACCGGCTGCGCGGGCTGTTTGAACCGTCCAGCATTTTGATTTCAACGCAGGTATTAACCCTTAAGCCGACCGGATTATTGCCACTGGTGACGAGCAATTTGCCGATGCGTTTGCTGGCGGATAATATTATTGAAGGCAGCATCAGCCGTACGCGCGAGTTTCGCCTGAGCGATAGTCCGCCGAGCATCAACGGCGCCATGTGGGATATGACGCGTATCGACGTGCAGACCCAACTGGGCCGCTGCGAACGTTGGATTCTTCATGCCGATACCCCGCAGCCATTCCATATGCAGGGGGTGAAGTTTTTGGTGCGCAGCGTCAACGGCGGCGCGGTACCGGTAGAGGACAGCGGCTGGAAGGATACGGTGTGGGTGGACAGCGATGTCGAACTGCTGGTCTATTTTACCCAGCCGTCCTCGCAGGCGTTTCCTTTTCTGTATTACAGCCAGACGCTGGAATTGGCCGATCGCGGCCTGACCGGTCAACTGGTGGTGCAGCCTTCGGCCTGATCGGGAGCAGGCCGGCAACGCGCTTATTGCCGGCGGGATGCCGGGAAGCGCCGGCGCAGGGTATCCCAGTCCGGCGCGGCCGCCGCGCCCCGACCGGCGGCGACGCAGGCCGCCACCCGATTCGCCAGATCGACGGCGTCCGCCAGCGGCCAGCTCGCGGATAACCCGGCCAGCAAACCGGCGCAGTGCGCGTCGCCGGCGCCAATGGTATCGACAACCTGCGCAGGATAAGCCGCGACGGCCGTCGCCTCGCCGTTCGGCGGGCAAATCCAGGCGCCTTCCTTGTCCAGTCGGCAAATCAGCGTTAAGCCGCTGCGCTGTGCGTAGCGCAGCGCCTGTGAGACCCCATCGCCTTCTCCGCACAGTTGGCGGGTTTCATCGCGGTTCAGGGTCAGAATGGTATTGCTGCCGGCCAGCGCGTGAATAAATTCTCCCGGAATAAAAGGGAGGCGCGGGCCGAAATCGATCAGCTTCTGCTGCGTTTGTTCCAGCGTCCATTGGCGCAGATCCCGTCCGCCTTCGCCGAACAGTTCATATCCGTTAACGTACAGCAGCGCGTTGTCAGGCATCGCTAACTGTTGCAACATTGCCCGGCTACAGTGCGCCTCGCAACCGGTAATGCCGATAAACGTCCGTTCACCGTCAGGCTCCGTCATCGCCAGGCACCAGCCGTTATCCATTTCGCTATGGCGCAATAGCACCGGCAGGTTCATCTCGTTCATCGCGGCTTCGACGGTTTTTCCCCACGGCCCGTTGCCGACCGGCATCCCGTTGATCATCGGCACGTTGAGGCGGTATAAGGCGCGGGCGACGTTAAACGCGCAGCCGCCGATCTGCCGACCGAGATCCTGGCCTTCGATATCTTCGCCGCTGACCGGCAGGCGCGGCAGCGCCAGCAGCATATCGCCGCAGGCGCCGCCGACCACCGCGACGGGGCGTTCGGGCGTAAAGGCTTTCATCGCAATCTCTCCCGCGGCTCGACCAGCAGATAGAGCCGGTAGGCGATCAGACTGATGGCGAATGAGATAAACAGCCCTAAACTGGAGTCGGCGAAAATACCCACCGCCAGCGGTCCGTCGATAAAGCCGGTTTTCGTCACCATCAGACCGGCGACGGCGCCCAGCAGCCAGCAAAATAGCGGCGCCCAGCGTACGCCCAGATTCCTGCCGTGTAAGCCAAATACCAGATCGTCGCTGTAGCCGTGACGGCGACGCAGCAGGAAGTAATCAAGGATGAACACCGCGGACCAGGGGCCGAGGAACAAACCGCAGAAAATCAGGAAGGAGATAAAGGGCGTCAGGAAGTCGCCGGAAACAAACAGCACATAGATGGCGACGCCCACCACCAGTACGGCGTCAATGGCCACCGCGACCGGCTGAGGCACTTTGACGCCGATGGTCAACAGGTTAAGGCTGGCGGAATACAGGCTTAATACGGCAATCGTGATAATGCCCGCCGTGGCGGTTAATAAATAGGGAACCGCCATCCAGGTCGGCAGTACCGTACCGATCAGCGCAATGGGGTTGGCCGAACTGGCGAGCTCGGGCAACTGGGATGACAGCAGAATACCGGCCAGCATCAGCAATATCAGCGGCAGGGCGGAACCGCCCACGACGGCGGCGAACACGCTGCCGCGACGGGAAGCGGGGCTCTGATAACGGCTGTAATCCGCGCCGGCGATAGTCCAGCCTATGCCGGTACCGGCGGCAATGACCGACACGGCGGGGAGAAAGCCGGTTAGCCAGTCGCCGGACGGCAGCGACAACACCTTATGCCACGGCGTATTGAACAGAACATAAATCACCACAATCAGCGTCATGGTGCCGAAAATTCGCGTGATCCAACTTTGCAGCAGGATCAGCGTGTTTTGTCCCAGAATACTGACCGCAATGGTCAGGCCGCCGAACAGCAGTAAACAAACCGCTGTCAGCGTGGCGCCGCCGTTCAATCCCATGGCGGTAAACAGGGCGGATAGCGTCAGCGTGCCAGTGATGAGGTTAACGGCCTCCCATCCCATCAGCGTAAGCCAACTGAATGCGGTCGGCGCGATATTGCCTTTCAGGCCGAAAATGGCGCGAGAGAGCGTCAGGGTGGCGGTGCGGCCGATTTGGCCGGCAAACGAGGTAAAACCGACGAGTGCGAAGCTGGCGACGCCAAGCATGGCGGCAAGGATTGATTGTATAAAAGAGAGGCCGAACGAGACGATGATGGCGCCATAAACAATGCCGAGAATACCGATGTTGGCCGCGCACCAGATCCAGAATAATTCCAGGGGCTTACCGGTGCGCTCCGCTTCCGGGATGCGATCGATGCCGGCGCTTTCCACTTTCCAGGTTTTGTTTTGCGGTTGCCTGTCTTGATGTTGATGGTGTTGTATCTCACCCATAGCGGCATTGCTCCTTTTAGCCTTGGTTGACAACGAATGGCGGCAAAGGGGGAAATCAATCGGGTTATCCTGATTGATGGTGATAAACCATGCCGCGGGGAAAGTACGAATGCCGTTTCATTCGCCGCCCATCGCTGTGGTGAGGGTTCCGATGGTATCCGTACCAGCCGATAAGGGTAGCAGATAAGAGCGCGTCACGCCGAACATTCGGGCGGCCTCGCATGCGGGATGACTGATGTTTTATCCGATGCGCTCAGGCTGGCGCGGTATAAAAAAGAGACGCGTTGGCCCGAACGCATTATCAGATTCGTTAATGTATTTATCGTTAAAACGATGATTTTATATGTATCATCGGTATTTTCGCCTGCGGCCAATGGAACCGCGGCGATATTATTAACCGGAATCGGCAGGCTATTCTCGCGTCAGCTAAAAAATGCCGGCGGACCTGCTTCTACGTTTATAATTCCGGGGAGCTCCCATCACGTTACCGACCATTTACCCGTGCAGGCAGCCGGAAATGGCGTCATGGGGGGAGCTTTGGCGTCGGTCAATGGATGACCCTGGTGTTGGCATCGCGGCATGAGTTTACGGAATTCAATTCACGGGTGCAAGTCCAATTTAATGCCTATAAGATACCAATGTCAGTCCGATGGACTTCGTTTTCTCTGATCATCGATTCAACATTTTTGTTTAACAATTGCGTAGGCTGAATACAGCGTAAAAACAATAAAAAGGCATGCAACATGCAGGAACTACTACTTTGGGTTAAAGCCCGGCTGGGCGAGCCGTCAGCCGCTCCCCGTTATATGCAGCTTGCTTCGCTGCTGAAAGCGGAAATCAAACGGCGAAAGGAGCTGTCCGGCCAGTTTTTACCCGCCGAGAGATTGATTGCGCAACAGACGGGCCTGTCTCGCGTGACCGTCTCACGCGCGTTGGCGCTGCTGGAAGAGAAAGGGCTGATCGTGCGTCAGCAAGGCATCGGCACCCGGGTGAGCCAGCGTTTGCATTATTCTCTGGACAAGGATGAGTCGGGATTTACCGCGCTGGTGCGGCGTAACGGCGGCAAAGCGGGCAATCTCTGGCTGGAAAGAAGCAGAAAACGGCTTCCGGCCGCGATCGCTGAGGAAATGTCTTTGCCCGGCGGCACAGGGGTGACCCATCTGCGGCGGGTTCGGTTGATTAATGGCGAACCGGCATCGCTGGAGATCCTATGGATCCCGCTGGCGTTATTGCCGGACCCGGAACAACTGGAGCATTCGCTGTACCAATACTGGGCGGAGCGCGATATCCACCCGGATAAAAAACGCTATCGGTTAAAAGCGGTGGCCGCGCCGGCGGACGTGGCCGGCTATCTCGGCGTTGCGCCGGATTCGCCGTTGCTGTTATCCCGCCAGCACACGTACGACGCGCAGGGCGATCTGCTGGAATACTGCGAAATCTATTGCCGCAGCGACCTGTATGAGTTTCAGGTAACGGATTGATGCGCGTTGCCGGCAGAAAGCAATCTTGCCGGCGAGAACGTCGCGTCAGATGATTTTCATATTATCCGGGTCGGGACCCAGGCGTTTGCCGCTGTCCAGTTTGGCGATTTCGCCCAGCTCGTCTTTGTCCAGACGGAAATCAAACACGTCGAAGTTTTCTTTGATGCGGGCCGGGGTGACGGATTTGGGGATGACGACCAGTCCGCTGTCCAAATGCCAGCGGATCACGATTTGCGCCGGGGTTTTATCATATTTCGTGGCCAGCTTGCGGATAATCGGCTGGTCGAAAACCCCCTTGCCGCCCTGCGCCAGCGGACTCCAGGACTCGGTTTGAATCCGATGGGTGGCGTTCCAGGCATGAAGCTGACGTTGCTGAAACAGCGGATGCAGCTCAATTTGGTTGATGACGGGAAAGACGCCGGTTTCATCTTTTAACCGCTGTAAATGCTGCGGATGGAAGTTGCTGACGCCGATGCTTTTCACCAGCCCTTGTTCCTGTAATTTAATTAATCCCCGCCACGCATCCACATAGGTGTTTTGTTGCGGTAACGGCCAGTGAATCAGATAAAGATCCACATAGCTCAATTGCAGCTTTTGCAGGCTCTCTTCCAGCGCCTTCTGCGGCGTTTTCTGATCGCTGTTCCAGAGTTTGGTGGTGATAAAGAGCTCTTCACGCGGGATGGCCGCAGATTGCAATGCCTGGCCGACCCCCTCTTCATTTTTATAAATGGCGGCGGTATCAATGGCGCGATAACCGGTTTGCAAAGCGGCGGTTACGGCGGTCACGGTCTCCGCGTTGCTTGCCTGCCAGACGCCAAGGCCCAACTGCGGCATGATATTGCCGTCAGCCAGTTTAAGTTTTAGTTGCGTCATGTCATTCCCCTTTTTTCTACCGTTAATCATCGCGATAACGGAAACGAATAGCCCGTTGATGTCATAGCCGGCGGGCTATGAGCATATTGGGCATATCGATTCATTATAGTAGAGAATGCGGCGGCGATTTTACGCTACGCGGCAGGCAAATTCCCGACGGCGGGAAAATCAACGGCGTCATGCTTCCGGCTCAAGGTGGAAACGCTCAGGCCGCGGCGTGTCTCTTACGCCAGACCATCACGACGAGACCGATCAATCCGCTGACCAGCAGGATCATCGGCAGCAGGATCAGGGCGGTCATCACCTGATCTTCATAGCGTTTTACCAGCGGAATATGGCTCATGGCGTAACCGAGCGTTACGATGCCGCCGACCCACAGAAAACCGCTGAGCCAGTTGAATATCTGGAAACGGGTATTATTCAGCCCGGAAATACCGGCGAGGGTGGGCAATAACGTGCGGATGAACGCCAGGAAGCGGCCAATCAGCAGCGCCAGCAGTCCGTGGCGGTTGAACAGATGGTAGGCGCGCTGATGGTAGTGGGCGGGGAGCTGCAACAGCCAGCCTTTAACCAGCCGGGTATCCCCCAGCCAGCGTCCCTGAAGATAACTGAACCAGCATCCGAGGCTGGCGGCGACGGTCAGCAGAATCATGGTGGGGATAAAACTCATCACGCCTTTGGCGATCATGGCGCCGGCCAGCAGCAGCAGGCTATCGCCGGGAAGAAAAGAGGCCGGCAGCAACCCGTTTTCCAGAAATAGGGTTGTGAATAAAATGCCATACACCACCCAAATGACATGGGGGTCTGCCAGCGCGCTAAAATCCTGATGCCATAGCGCGTGAATAATTTCGTGAACCACACTCATATTACTTCCTGTCAGGTGACTGAAGCCCTAAAAACAAAAACGGGGCGAAACTGCCCGACCATGTTGTACTGCTATACGCTGAAACCAGCGCAGGGCCAAAAACTTATACGGTTGATTAATGCTGATTAGAATAAGCGTTAAGTTAGGGTAAAGCGGTTTTTAGTTAAGATTGTCTTGCCTATGATACACGCTTTACCCACCTCAATGCAGCTAAATCAAGGGCCGGCAGCCTGGCGCCGTCACACTTCCCGAATTCTGTCAAAGCCGCGAGCCAGATCGTCAATCAGATCGTCGCTGTCTTCAAGTCCGATATGCAACCGGATGAGCGTGCCGGTAAAATCAACGCCGGTCGCCGGGCGAATCGACGCCAGCTGTTCCGGCTGATTGGCCAGAATCAGCGATTCAAAGCCGCCCCAGGAATACGCCATGCTGAAATGCTCGAAGTTATCCAGATAGCCGGCCAACTGCGCGGGGTTCAGTTTGTCTTTTAATACAAATGAAAACAGGCCGCTGCTGCCTTGAAAATCACGCACGTAGAATTCATGTCCTTTGCATTGCGGCAGCGCCGGGTGATTGACCACCGCCACTTCGGGGCGTTCAGACAGCCATTTGGCGATGCGAATGCTGCTTTCCTGATGCTGTTTAAGCCGCACGCCCAACGTCCGCAGACCGCGGCTGGCGATATAGGCGGTATCGGCATCCACCATTTGCCCCATCAGATACGAATGCTCGCGCAACTGGCCCCAGCAACGTTCATTCGCCACCGCCGTACCCAGCATGGCGTCAGAGTGGCCGACCATGTACTTGGTGCCGGACTGCACCGAGATATCAATGCCGAAATCCAGCGCCTTAAACAGCACGCCTGCCGCCCAGGTATTATCCATGATGATAACGATTTCCGGATTGATGCGGCGAACGGCCTGTACAATGGCGGGAACGTCGTGGACTTCCATGGTGATGGAGTTGGGTGATTCAAGAAACACTACTTTGGTGTTTTCCTGGATTAATTCGGCGATGCCCGCGCCAATCAGCGGATCGAAATAGGTGGTGCCGATATTCAGCTTGCGAAGAACGGTGTTACAGAAATCCTGCGTAGGCTCATAGGCGGCGCCGGTGACCAGCACGTGATCGCCCGCCGATACGAAGGAGAAGATCGCGTTGGAAATCGCCGCCGCGCCGCAGGGATATAGCGCGCAGCCGGCGCCGCCTTCCAGCTCGACCATCGCTTCCTGTAAAGAGAAATGGGTCAGCGTGCCGCGACGGCCGTAGAATAATGCGCCGTTGGCGCGGTTAACGGCCGCGTTGTGTTTATCCTTCACCGTGTCGAATACCAGAGAGGATGCGCGCTGGATCACGGGATTGACCGAACCCTGCGTGAATTTTTTGCTGCGTCCCGCCGCGACCAGGGCTGTTGCTGTTTTCTTGCTTGTCATAACTGATATCACCTTTCTCTTTTTTGCCGTACCGGGCTGTTCAATACGCCGGGAAACTCGTTTTCTATTTAATGCGCCGCTTTTAATATATCCCAATTGCTGGGCGTTCAATAATCTGGCGCTTTCTACGTTACCACGGCTTAAGCGGCCTGTGGGCGGGCTTTGGCGATTGATGCGAAAAACGGTAAGAGTTGCTGTTTTTACGGCGAGCGAAGGGCATCCTGCTGGCGGCGGGGACGTTAAGAGGGGAAGGGGGGCCGCCATTTGGCGGCGGCCGGAGCCCGAAAAATGCCGGACTCTGTTCAGGGAATAACGAAAGCGCCCGTCAGGCGGCTATTTTGCCCCGGGTTACAGCAGGATATGACTGAGAATAAAGCCGAATATCACCGACAGCGTAATGGTCAGCACGCCCGGAATCAGGAACGAGTGGTTGAACACATATTTCCCGATGCGGGTTGATCCGGTGTCATCCATTTCCACTGCGGCCAGCAAGGTCGGGTAGGTCGGCAGCACGAACAGGGCGGAGACCGCGGCGAATGAGGCCACCGCCGTTATGGGCGAAACCCCGAGCATCAGCGCCGCCGGCATCAGCGCCTTGGCGGTCGCCGCTTGTGAATAGAGCAGCATGGCGGCGAAAAACAGCACCACGGCCAGCATCCACGGATAGTTTTGCAACAGCGCGCCGGCGGTTTCCTGAATGTCGCTAATATGCGCCTTGACGAAAGTATCCCCCAACCAGGCGACGCCCATCACGCAGACGCAGGCGCTCATGCCGGAACGAAAGGTGCTGGCGGTGAGCACCTTCGCGGTATCGATTTTAGCGATAAGGCAGATCAGCGTGGCGATGGTCAGCATAAACACTACGATAGCCTCATTGCGCGGCAATACCGGGTTGGCGATCAATTTGACGTTATCGCTGATGGCGGTGGCATAAAACACCACGGCGATAATGCCGAGCAGAAACAGCAGTACCGACGCTTTGGCGCCGGGTTTGACCGCCTGCGTATTGATATTGCCGACGGCGACGTCGCCTTTTTTCAAACGTTCCTGATAAATTTCATCATCTTTCAGCTCCTTGCCCAGGAAGTTGGTGATGAGCGCGGCCAGCATCACGGCGGCCAGCGTGGTGGGAATACAAATACCTAACAGCGCCAGATAACCGATGCCGTAGGGCTCCAGAATACCGGCGACAAACACCACCGCGGCGGAAATCGGCGAGGCGGTAATCGCCACCTGCGAAGCCACCACGGCGATCGACAGCGGGCGCGACGGCCTGATGCCCTGTTCTTTGGCTACCGCCGCGATAACCGGCAGCGTCGAGAACGCGGTGTGTCCCGTACCGGCCAGCAGAGTCATAAAATAGGTCACCAGCGGGGCCAGAAAGGTGACGTATTTGGGATGACGGCGCAGCAGTCTTTCCGCGAGGCTGACAAGATAGTCCATGCCGCCCGCCACTTGCATGGCGGCGATGGCGGCGATAACCGCCATGATGATTTCGATAACATCGAAAGGGATGGCGCCCGGTTTTATATGGAAACCCAGCGTGAGAATCAACACGCCCAGACCACCGGCAAAGCCAATGCCGATACCGCCGAGTCGCGCTCCCAGATAGATGGCGAGCAGCACGATAATGAGTTCCAGGACCAGCATACAATGCTCCTTAAAACAATGTGATATACCCGACGTCTTTGATGTCGCAGGGGCGGGCCGCGCCCGATCGCCGATCGGTTTCAGCGTTCAGGATTCGTCCGGTTTTCGCCGTACTGCATCTCGAAAACGGTGAGTATAGCCATAATTTTTACTTATGGAACAGCGGCACAGGGTGTGGATAATCCTGTGCCTGACCGTTGTTGTGGCAATCGGGTGATTAAACGGATGCGTTGTCGTCGGTGTAGCGCTTGGCTTTATAGGTCGGATGCATCAGATTTTGGATAGAGAAGATGTCGTTCAACTGATCTTCGGTGAGCAGGCCGCGCTCCAGAACCACTTCACGCACGCTTTTGCCGGTTTCGGCGCAGATTTTGCCGACGATATCGCCGTTGTGGTGGCCGATGAACGGATTCAGGTAGGTGACGATGCCGATGGAGTTAAAGACATAGGCTTCGCACACCGCTTTATTGGCGGTAATGCCGTTGACGCATTTCTCCAGCAGGTTATAGCAAGCGTTGGTCAGAATATGGATGGACTCGAACATGGCTTGCCCGATAACCGGTTCCATGACGTTTAACTGTAGCTGACCGGCTTCGGCCGCCATGGTCACGCAGGTGTCGTTACCGATGACCTTAAAACACACCTGATTCACCACTTCCGGCACCACCGGGTTAACCTTCGCCGGCATAATGGAAGAGCCAGCCTGCAACTCCGGCAGATTGATTTCGTTCAGACCGGCGCGCGGCCCGGAAGAGAGCAGACGCAGGTCGTTACAGATTTTCGACAGTTTCACCGCTACCCGCTTGAGGGCGCTATGCACCATCACATAGGCGCCGCAGTCGGAAGTCGCCTCGATCAGATCTTCGGCCGGTACGCACGGCAAGCCGCTGACTTGCGCCAGATGCTGGACGGCCAGATGCTGATATTCATCCGGCGTATTCAGGCGCGTGCCGATTGCGGTAGCGCCCAGATTGACTTCCAGCAACAGTTCCGCGGTATGCAGCAGATTCCTGTTTTCTTCTTTCAGCAGGATGTTGAACGCGTGAAACTCCTGACCCAGGGTCATCGGCACCGCGTCCTGCAATTGGGTGCGGCCCATTTTCAGGATATGTTCAAATGCTTTGGCTTTACGCTCAAACCCTTGTCCCAACTCGACAATGGCCTCCGCCAGTTTCAGGATGGCGGTGTATACCGCCAGGCGAAAGCCCGTCGGGTAGGCGTCGTTGGTGGACTGGCACTTGTTCAGATGATCGTTCGGGCTGAGATATTGGTATTCGCCTTTTAGATGTCCCATCAACTCCAGACCGATATTCGCCAGCACTTCGTTGGTATTCATATTCACCGAGGTGCCGGCGCCCCCTTGATAAACGTCCACCGGGAACTGATCCAGGCATTTGCCGTTATTCAGCACTTCGTCACAGGCCTGAATAATGGTATCGGCGATGGTACGCGGAATGGTCTGCAACTCGCGGTTAGCCAGCGCCGCCGCTTTTTTCACCATCACCATGGCGCGGACAAATTCCGGAATATCGCCGATGGTATTATTGCTGATATGGAAATTTTCAATAGCCCGGAGCGTATGAATGCCGTAATACGCATTAGCGGGAACTTCACGTGTACCTAACAGATCTTCCTCGATACGGAATTTATTTGACATGATTATTATTCCTTTTTGTTGCACGAAAATATTCAACCCGCTGATTAATAAGACGAGGTTGCCTGTCACGATTTTTTAATCATGACTGAAATATTATTTTTAGAACGACGAATCTCGATAAATACGCCATCACGTATTTATTTTCGTCAGACTTCAGGTGTCATGAAAGACATCCCTTTGTTATGAAATCATTTAGGGTGTTTTCATGGCATGGTTTTATTTACATTGGTCGTATTACTCCCAATTGTTGAAAATATAAATATTCGTTATTCCGTACTGTCTGAATTAATCGAAATCAGTTTTTCTATTCCCCGATTAAGATCCTCCAATTTCGGAATAAATACCGTCTTGATTATTTCGTGCGTGACATCACAGGCTTCGTCAAAGAAGGCGCTGTACTCATCACGGTGTCCGACGATATAAAGCGATCGCTTGATATTCAACTGTTCCGGCATATGCGTTAAAACCTGTCTGGAATAGGTTGCCGACTGGAGAAAACTGATGGGGCTGGTAACGGCCCAGCCGATCCCCGCCGCCACCATCGACGTTAAGGTATCCGCGTTATCGAATTCGAGCATATTGGGGACGCGAATATCTATTCTGCGCAGATAGCGTTCAATCTGCATGCCGATCTGCGAGTTGCGATTGAACCTGACCAGCGGCATCGCGGCGGACAGCTCGCGAATATCTTCGATGGTTTTTATACGTTGTCGATATTCCGGCGGCGTAATGATGAAATAGCCTTCGGAAAACAGCCGGTAACGCACCACGCCGTCGGTATCGATCAGCGGATCGCTGGTGACGATAAGATCCAGCTCGCGTCGCATCAGCGCTTCGCCCTGCTGTGGGCTTAATCCGGTGCGAATCAGCAGCTGCGAAGAGCTTTTCAGCAGACGTTTGGTGAATACGGAGCCGCAGGTGATGGCGAACGAATCAACCAGGCCGATACGCAGATCGGGCTTGATGCCGCGCCCCGCTTCCAGCACCTGCGCTTTCAGGTTGGCGATCTCTTCGGTCAGCACTTCCCCGCGGTTTTTTAATGCGATGCCGTAAGGCGTCAATACAAATGGGCGTCTTGCCCGATTGATCAGCATGACGCCAAAGTCCTCTTCCAACAGCCGGAGCGTTTGCGAAACCGCCGACGGCGTCAAACCCAACTGCGCCGCCGCCGCCGTCATGCTGCCAGCCTCGGCCATCGTCACAAAAACGTGGACGGCGTACATGTCGATCGATTTATTGGCGGACATTGTTCGTTTAGCCATGTTGTATTGCCTGCGTTGCAAAGGCTCAGGGTTGTTGAAGCATTCAGGTATGCGGACAGTTTAGCCCATAATGCCTTGCCGGTAGTCGCGGTAACTGATGCCAGCTTAGTGAGTCAATCTCAGAAAAAACATAGGGCGTATCACTGATTAATTTTTTCTTATAACTAGCTTTAGCGAATCTGCATGTAGCGGGCGAGCAGGCCGTTGCGCCTGTTTATATTTCTGCGGCAATGCCGGCGTCAGGCAGGCGCCGGTGTTGATGAGAACAGCGAGGGGGACTTTTTACAGCCGGGGAAGGGCTTCCTGCCGGCCGGTTTTTACTTATTTGAGTGATGCATGCTTCGATAACGTCGCTTTTTTAAGCAAGAGGTGAAACAGTAATGCGCAACCGGCCACCAGCGCGGCGGCGGGGCCGAGCGCGCGGGCGTTCCAGGTTTGGAGGATGACGCCGCCCAGCATACCGGCAGTACCGATCCCCAGGTACATCGCCGACGCATTCAGGGAGATCAGTATTTGCCCGGCTTCCGGCGCGGCGCTCAGCAAATATGCCTGTTGCGCCGGCAGCAGCAGCCAGGCCGCGATATTCCAGATACATACGCCTATCAAGGCGCTCCAGAGCGTGGTTGCGCTCAGGGGGAGAAACGCCAGCATCACGGTGACCACCGACAGGCTCAGCGATACCGTATGTTTGACGCCCCAGTTGTCCACCAGCCAACTGCTGGCCGCGTTTCCCAGCGTACCGGCGATACCAAACGCCATCAGCACCATTCCTAAGTCGCGCTGAGTCGCCTGCATCGTTTCCGTCAATAACGGCCCGATATAGATATAGACGGTAAAACCCGCGGCTATCGCCAGGGCGGTGACCAGCAAGGTGACCGGCACGCCGGGGAGAACCAAGGCCCGTATCCGCGCGCGCAGCGCGATAGCGGGCGGATTCGCCAAGTCTGGCAGCCAGAAGGTCAGACCCAGCAAGGCGAGTGCGCCAAGGCCGGTTATCAGCCAGAACGCGGCGCGAAAACCACCGAACTCGCCCATCCAGGCGCCCAGCGGCACGCCGATAATGGTCGAGACGGTGATGCCGCCCATGACCAGCGACAGTGCTCGTCCGCGTTGATTCGGGGCGACCAGCATAGCGGCAACCACCGAGGCGCAAGGCGTATACGCCGCCGATGACACCGCAGTAATGATGCGAGCGGCAAACAGCATAGGGTAACTGGTCGCCAGCGCCGCTATCGCATTGCCGACGATGAAAATCGCCATCGCGCCCAGCAAAAGTTTCCTGCGCGGCACGTTTGCGGCGACGGACGCCACTATCGGACTGCTGAGCGCGTACACCGCGGCAAAGCCGGTAACCAGTTGGCCCGCCATGGCGACGCTGACGTCGAGTTGTCCGGCAATATCCTGTAAAACACCCGCGATGATAAAACCATCCGTGCCGATGGCGAAGGTGCCTAAAGCCAGCAAACTGATTCGGTACCACATTATTTTACTCTCCCCAGGAATGGAATTTCCCGTAGCCTAAACCCTGACATCGCTGTTAGAGTCAACGGACATTGCTATCGAGAGGGGAGTAGTGGGCATGAAGATTGGCGAACTGGCTAAGCGTACCGGGGTCAGCGTGCGGATGCTGCGCTACTATGAACAGGCCGGATTATTGACGCCTGACCGTCGGGAATCGGGGTATCGCGAGTTCAGCGTGGCTGACGAGAAAATCGTCGAGCGCATCCGTACGCTCAGCGAGGCCGGCCTTAATCTGGCGACTATTCGCCGGGTGATACCCTGCATGGACGAGCAAGGCTCGACGTTCAAACCCTGCCCGCAGGTGCGTCCGGCGCTGCGGGCGGAATTGGACAAGATAGCGCGCAAGCTGGACGCGTTGACGCAGAGCCGGGATATCCTGGAAAGCTATTTGCAAGCACTTGTCGATCGATGAGATTACGGCGCTATAGCCTACATCTCGCCAGAAGATCTCTCGACGCGTTCAGCGATTATCCCCATGAAAATAAGTGAGTTTTCCTTAGTATGGCTTGTTTTCCTGCTTTTCCCGTTAGCCTGTTATTGCAGGCAATCCGCTAAAAACGCCGTGATTTTACCTTCAATATTGCTATCGATGGTTTTTATGCGGAGTAATGGAATATGGCTTTTGCTCAGAATACTATTTTTTAGCTCATCACGTTCAGCCTGTCGGGGCGTATCGTGATACCCCCCATCCACTTCAATCACGCCTAACGGCGTTTTGCCCACTTTGAAATAGAGTACAAAGTCACAGCTGGCGCGATTGTTCATGAACGAGGACTCGCCTGGCGTAAACGTATTGTTTTTTAACGAAACCAGCTGATTGAGGGCAACCTGAGCGTGAAAAGTGATAGTCTGGTAGTCATCCTGAGACAGGATATCGCGCAATATGCGCGCCGCGATCTGCTCGGATATATGCTTGGAGTCATGCGGATTCAATCTGGCCTTCAATTTTTCCAACGAGCGATCATATTCTTTGTAAAGCAGATCGAAGGCGGAGATAACGGGGCTGTGATGAATCTGTTCATCATCCGCATAATATTCGATATAGCGGATTAACGCGGCAATATGTTTATTATTTTTGGTAAAGACATGATCACCCGTCACCAGCGTGAAATTATTTTTTGCGCGGGATACGGCGACATTAACTAAATGAGGATCGTCGACAAAATCGATATTTCTTTGGCTGTGCCATTTCTTATCCAAAACGGTGGAGAAAATGATCTCGTCACATTCTCTTCCCTGGAATTTATGTACCGTCGCTTTCACGAAATCTTCTGGCAGGTGCTTCTGCGAGAGCGCGATCTGATTATTATAGGGTGCAATAAATCCACGGTTATTTTCCTCGTTCCAGTCAAGCACCTCCAGTGATTCCAACTCTCTCAAATTAGAGTATTTTCTGGTGTGATTCCCTTTCGCGGTGACAATCAGCGATAAAGCTTCTTCTCCCTTATCCTGCGTCATGGGGATGAGCTGGTTGTCATAAAACTGTTTATTACAGAACTGGATTATCTTAGGGTGGCAGCGATAGTGTTCTTTTAACAGCGTCACTGGGATCTTATTCTTAAAAATGCCGATAAACGAGTCCAGTAAACTGTAGTTTACGCAATCATAAAATTCAGACGGCGGAGGTATATCGAGCTTGACCGGAACATGCTGCAGTTGTTTTCTGTCTCCGACGATAATCAGGTTTTTCGCGCATCCCAGTCCCAGAATACCGGGAATAATGTCCTGCTGCGACGCTTCGTCGATAATGACGTAATCAAGCACCGCGTCATTGGCGATAGAGTTAATAATCGAGTGGGTGCTGCTGCCAATGATCGGATAACGCTTTATAAACGTATTGAATTCCTTGAGGTAATTTTCCGCAGTAAAGTTTTCATCATGTGGCGCGAACTGAACGAGGTGCGCTTTCAAATAAGCCATTGAGGCCTCGGTCAGATTTTTCAGCAGCACATTAAAATTATTATCCTGCAATTCTTTTTGACATGCCGCCAACGAGGCCTTTTTCTGCTGCAAGGTTTTTTCGTAATAGTGACGTTGCAGAGAATAAATCAAGGCTTTCCGTTTTTGCCAATCCTCGAACGGCCCCACGCGCAGGATCCTGAAGTTTAACAATAACTCTACCCTGTCCTTGAATGCGATGCGTTTGGTGAAAAGGTAGTTTAAATACGCCATGAGATCGGTGATTTTCTGTGGCGACAGTCGGTATTTTTCGAGCGGTTGAGGAGATAGGGTTACATTTTCACGTTGCCATTGAAGTAGATACTTTTTCTCTATCGATAATTCGTCTATCTCAGCCCGCAGTCGTGCCGCCTGATTCTGGGCAGCCAGATGAGTCTTCAGTTTGTGTAACATCGCATCGATATGCTGAATTTCGGGAGGGGCGGCGAGGTGTTCAGATAGCGGATGCGGCTTTTTAGCAAAAAACTGTTCTCGTTTTTTTGCACTACCTAATTGAGCGACCAGATAATCCAGCCCCGCTTTAGCTAACTTCTCATAGACATTTTCAACAGCCGAATTGTTATTGGATAAAATAGCGACGCTCTTTTGCTGCAATAAAATATTGGCGACAATGTTTAATATTGTTTGTGTTTTACCGGTACCCGGCGGCCCTTCAATAAGGCTGATCTGCGAAGAGAATGCCTGCTCTACCGCTTTCAACTGGCTTTCATTGATGCCAAAAGGAAAAATAAAATGCGATACGGGTTCCTGTGAGCGATTTTTCCCCGAACAGTAGGCATGCAGGACGGTATTTGTATGGGGCGTTACCTTTCCCAACTGGCGCAATATATTTTCAGCAATCGGCCTTTTTTCCTCGTCGGCCAGAGCAATGCGCGCTTGCGCTACCGAAGCGAAATAGTTAAAAACCGCTTCCGCGCTGACATCCTTTTCAAGGATGGTCTCGATATTATCCGTTTCCATCACCTCCAAATGGTGGTTTCGCGGATAACGGACGACGGTATATTTCCCGCCATAGGTGGTGGCGCTCTCAATGGGCGTCCCCCTTGATTTTCCTTTTTCGACCAGAAGGTTTCCATTCTCAATCACCGTGGGGATAATTTGGCAATCGTCTATTGGCCGACTGTAAGTTTTACCCGAAGGGAAATGGCAGGTCAGCCATAGTTCACCTTTGGACTTGTTATACCTCAACGTCCAGTCAGTCATCTGGCCGGTTTTATTTTCACCTTGTACGTATATAGCGACCATTCGATACTCATCCTTAAGCTGTCATTACCTGTCGACTACTATACCTAATGGGAAAACTGCTTAGAAGTTGTACGCTGATAAACAGCGTCAGGACGTGACCTGGGTGTCCTGACGGATTGGCGTTACTTTGGTGATGGGGCGTGTGCTGGCTAAGGGTTGGCCGCAAACTTAGGCGGTAATCCAAGATGATGGGTCTGTTCACATACCGCCAATAACGCCGGAATCAAATGTGCGCTGGCGTTGAGGCAAGCGCCAAGCTGGCAGATGCTTTCCGGCGGGATCTCGTTATCATTTTGCAGCGTGTCGCCGAGATAGTGCAGGCCGTGACACAGGCCGTCGATGGATTCGGCGGCGATAGCGCCGAGGTCGCAGAGCTGGATTTCATCCAATTGCCCGAAGGGCAGGGCGGCGATCAGATCGCGGAAAATGGTAATGGTGCTGTCGGCGGGTATGGCGTGGGGGGGCGTCATGATTGAATCTTCCATTTGCTAGATATTTATGTCATCACGCCTTCAGGTTCCAAACTAAAGGTGTGACCCAGACAGGGTTGGAACTCCGGATCTAGCGACCGGCCAACCTTGCGGTTGCCCTGCCTGAGCCACGAATAAGAGTGTGCATGTAGCTCCTGAAAAAACAAAGCGTTTTCAGCTCTAGATGTTCGGGGTTCCAAACCCGGCGGCGGATGTTGCCGCAGCGCATTTACTTTATTCGTGCGGCGCAAACGGTGAAAGAGACTGGATGGATTTACAGCGGAGTTGCCGCCGGTTTTGGAATGCGGTTCGCAAAAAATGGGGATTTGGGTACAGGAAAATTAAGTCCCTTTTTACTGTTCCCCATTGTTTGCCAACCATTGCGTCGGTCTTACCCTTTGCTCAGAAAAATATGCTGACGATGGTAAGCCATCTGCGACATGTCCGGCGGGTACTGCTCGGGAAGCCGTATCGGACGGCCTTCGTATTGGGCGAAGTTGAGTTCGCTGATGGGGCTTTTCAGTTTTTTGATGCGGGGCGAGAGCAGCATTTCAAGATGGTCGTTAAAGCTAATCAATCCCTGATCAAAGGCTTTGTCGTGCAGGCTGGACAGGCAGAGTCCGTTGCTGGGGTTCAGACGGTGTTCGGCCGCCGTTTTCCACGGGCGGATATGGCTGGCGACCAGCAGCAACGGCTCTTCCAGCCCGGTGACGCAGCAGCGTTCGCCATAAGCGCCGAGCACGCGCTTGCGGAACAGCTGCTGGCCGATGCGGGTTTTAACCGGCGCGACGCTTTCCCCGCCCCGATAATCCAGGTCGATCTCGTCGGCCCGTGACGATGGCGTTCCCGCATCGATACGCGTCATGGCCTGTCGGCACTGCTGTTCGAATAGATCGGGATCGCGATCCATCTCCTGCCACAGTTCGCGATCGGCTTTCGCCACGCGGTTTAGACCGGTGCGGCCGGATCCGGTAATAAATGGATCCAGACTGGCGATATTAACCAGCTTCATCGCCAGCGCGGAAGGCGTGCGGTTGATCAACGCCGCATAGCGAATAATGTCAGGATTGCGCGAGTGCAGCTTGCCGAACGGCATTTGACTATAAAGCGTGAAGGCGATCAGCAATTGATCCCGCGTCCAGAGGTTGGTGGCGGCCATGCGTATTTCCGTCAGAAAGGTGGCGTATCCGATTAGCGATATCGATAACTATGCCAGGTAACACGTTAAAATGCATGTCGCCTTGCGGCTGGATCATCCTCTCCATCTGCGCTAACGTTGCGGCAGCCCTATGCCACCAAGCCGAGATACCATGTTTAATCACCGCGTTTCCCTGTTTCGTCCTCTGTGCCTCGTCGCGTTATTCGCGCTGGCGGGCTGCGCCGACAAAACCGCTCAGACGCCGGAGCCGCGACCGGCGGATGTCCGGGCGCAATTGCTGAAGCTGTTGCCGGAAAATGTCGGCGATCGTCAGGGGTGGGCCACCGATATCGCCGCCGCATTTGCCGCGCAGAGCCTCGATCCCAGTAATGAAAATCTCTGTTCGGTACTGGCGGTCACCGAGCAGGAGTCGACGTTTAAGGCCGATCCGCAGGTGGCGGGGTTGTCGAAAATCGCCTGGCGGGAGATTGATCGTCGCGCCGAGAAATTACACGTTCCGGCGTTTCTGGTGCGCACCGCGCTGCTGATCAAATCCCCCAACGGCAAGAGTTACAGCGAGCGACTGGATAAGGTTCGCAGCGAAAAAGAGCTGAGCGCCATTTTTGATGATTTCATCAATATGGTGCCGATGGGGCAAAAACTGTTCGGCCGTTTGAACCCGGTGCATACCGGCGGGCCGATGCAGGTGAGTATCGCCTTTGCCGAAGCCAACGCGAAGGCTTACCCGTATCCGCTGGACGGCACCGTGCGTCGTGAAGTGTTCAGCCGTCGCGGCGGGATGTATTTCGGTATTATGCATCTGCTGGGATATCCGGCTAATTATTCGCAGTCGCTCTATCGGTTTGCGGACTTTAATGCCGGCTGGTACGCCAGCCGTAATGCGGCGTTTCAGCAGGCGGTGAGCCGTTTGAGCGGTATTTCGCTGGCGTTGGACGGCGATTTAATCCATCACGGATCGGATAAAGCGGGCGCGACCGAACTGGCGGTACGTTCGCTCGGCAAAAAACTGGACATGAGCGATAGCGCGATCCGTCGGGCGCTGGAGAAAGGGGACGCGCTGGAATTTGAAAAAACCAGCTTGTATGAACGCGTCTATGCGCTGGCGGATCGTGCCGCCGGAGGCAAAGCGCCGCGTGAAATCCTGCCCGGCATCCAGCTGGAAAGCCCCAAAATCACCCGCAAACTGACGACGGCCTGGTTTGCCAAGCGGGTGGATGAGCGTCGCCGGCGCTGCCTGACCAGAGCGCGATAAATCAGAACCTGCGCCTTTTCTCACGGATTAATGCGGCACCTGCAATCCATTATGCAGGCCGCGCGTAAAGACGACTTGCCATAACTGAATATTCCTGGCGCGGAATGCGCCGGCGCAGGCATTAAGATAATAAACGAACATTCTTTTGAAGCGGTCGGAATAATTATCTTTTATCTGGGGCCACGCCGCGAGAAAACGCGCATGCCAGGCCATCAATGTTTTATCGTAATCGGGGCCGAAGTTATGCCAATCCTCCATAACGAAATGATCTTCACTGGCGCCGGCAATCTGTTTTACTGAGGGAAGACATCCGTTGGGAAAAATATATTTATTAATCCACGGGTCGACATTATGCGCCGTTTTATTAGAGCCGATGGTGTGGAGCAGGAATATACCGTCCGGCTTCAGACAACGGTCAACCACGTTAAAATACGCGTCGTAATTTTTCGGGCCGACGTGCTCAAACATACCGACGGATACGATACGGTCATACTGTTGCTGAAGGTCGCGGTAATCCTGTAGCAAAATATGAATATCCAGATCTTTGTAGCGTTCTTCCGTAAAGGCTTTCTGCTCGGCGGAAATGGTTACGCCATGCACGGTTACGCCATAGTGCCGCGCCGCGTAGGCCGACAGTCCGCCCCAGCCGCAGCCGATATCCAGCAGCATCATGCCCGGCTTGAGTTGCAGCTTCTTACAGATCATATCGAGTTTATCGCGCTGGGCGGCATGCAGATTATCGGCCTGCTTCCAATAGCCGCAGGAGTACTGCATGTAGGGATCAAGCATGCGGCAGAACAGGTCGTTGCCTAAATCATAGTGCTCTTTCCCCACAATCCAGGCGCGTTTTTTAGACTGGAGATTGCTGAGGCGAGCGACGGCGATGCGCAGGATATCGTTAATTCGGGAAGGCATTTTTTCATCGAGATGGGCGCGGAGTATACGGTCAAAGAACATATCCAGCCGGGCGCAATCCCACCAGCCGTCCATGTAGCTTTCCCCCAGCCCAATCGACCCCTGTTGTAATACCCGTTTGAAAAACTGCGGATTTTTAACCTGAATGTCCCAGGGTTCGGCGCCATCAATGGTGATGCCGGCCTGACTGAGCATATCTTCTGCAATACGCAGCCATTCGCTTTTATCACTACAGCCATCGGCCGCACATATATTACTCATAATATCTTCCAATCCCTGTTCTTTCGTGGAGCCTCAAGTAACGGTGATTTATTATCAGGCAAATCAAACCGACCGCTGTTATCATAAAAGGACAATTTCTGTTGATTACCGGCCACTCTATGTCACGCATGTCCCGATTAACCCTCAATGAGGACGCGGTGAGTCAGCTTGTCGCGGTACCTGAACGGCAGGCATTGCCACGCTCCGTTTATTTCCGCACCTGCCGGCTGGAAAAGGGCGTGCTGGTCAGACAGCATCAGCACCCGTTTATCGAGTTTCTGTACGCGTACGAAGGCGGCATGTGGGTGGAGATTGAAGGGAAAACGCTGATTGTGCCGACGTTCTACGGCATATGGATCCCGGCGAATGTGCCGCACCGTATTCTGACCACCAGCGATGTATTATTGGAGAGCCTGTACATCGAGCAGGATTGCGTGGCAATCCATCCCAGCAGTTGCCGAGTGGTGCTAATCAGCAGCTTTATCAGGGAGTTCATCCATTATGCGACGGAACATGTACCCGAGCAGTATGACAGCAGCGGGGATGACGGCATGCTGGTGAATGTCCTGATCGCGCAGATTCAGAAATTGCCGGACGCGGGTTTTTCCGTGCCGTGGCCGACTTCGCCGACCTTGATGCGAGTATGCCGGGAATTTCAGGAAACGCCGGATGAGGACCACAGCATTGATAATTGGGCGGCCAAAACCGGCATGTCGGTACGCACCTTTTCGCGTCGCTTCAAAAAAGAGACGGGGCTGGCCTTCAGCGAGTGGAAAAAACGTATGCGCCTGCTGGAGTCCGTTATCATGCTGAAAAATAACCGCAGCGTAACCCAGGTGGCGCTGGATCTTGGCTACGCCGGCACCTCGTCTTTCTCTAATGCGTTCAGGAAAATGTTCGGCGTGCCGCCGACCCGTTATTAGGTAACCCGCCTTGCCGATGACCTGATACCCGCGTTGCGCCACGCGGATATCGCTGTTCCTTCCCTGGCCGCCTTGCCGCAACCCGAATGACTCAGGCTATATCCCTTCAGATCGCTCAATGCATTGCTATCAGCAACGGGAAGAGAAAAGGGGTCACCAGCGAGGTAATAATCCCGCATATGACCAGCGCAAGAGAACTGAACGCCCCTTCTTCGTAATCCAATTCGGCGCAGCGCGCGGTTCCCAATGCGTGAGAGGCGGAACCCATCGCCAGGCCGCGAGATGCCTTGGTGTGGATGTGCATCGCATTCAGAATGATATGCCCGAAGACCGCCCCCAGGATGCCGACGAAGATCACGCAAACGGCGCTGATGGCGGGAATACCGCCGATACTCCCGCCGACGGCCATGGCGATCGGCGTGGTGACGGATTTCGGCATAATGGACGCCGCGATAGCGGGCGTCGCGCCCAACTGCAACGCGATCAACGTACCGGAGATCATCGCCACCACGCTGCCGAGGAAACAGATGCTGATAATGGATTTCCAGCGCATCCTGATCTGATGCAACTGCTCATACAGCGGGTAGGCCAGCGCCACCACGGCGGGCTGCAACAGGCTGTTGAGTATTTCGCTCCCCTGAAAATAACGCGGGTAAGGCATATGCGTCAGGCTCAATAAAACAATCAGTATGACCATCGAAATCAGTAATGGATTGAATAACGGATTATTCAGCCGCATCGCCACCCAACGCACCAGAAAAAAGACGAGCAGCGTTGCCGGCAGCGACCACCAGATATCATTAAGCATGCTTGATTCCCTTCTTTTCTTGCGCGTCATTAAGCGATGTTTTCTCTCTGTGCAGCGCGTGTGAACACCAACTGACCGTTATGAGCACGATAAGCGTGCTGGCGGCGCACGAAATGACCACCGGCGCGAATTGCGCCCGCAATAAATCAAAGTACTGCATGACGCCTACGCCGATGGGCACAAACAGCAAAGCCATATAGCGGATCAATAAATGACACCCTGGTTTTACCCATCCAGGGGGAATGATTTGTAAAGACAAAAGCGCGAACAGGATTAGCATGCCGATAATGCTGCCCGGCAGGGTTATCGGCAGCAGTACCGCAATACCCATCCCGAGATATAAGCAAGCATAAATCAGCAAAAAGGCCCGCGCCTGATGCCAGATACCGGTGATAAAAGGATGCATGACGTTTTTCTGCCAAAAGATAATGTGTTTTGAGGCGAACTGTCGGCAATCCCAGGAATAACTCCCGGCGATCTCCCTGCAACCGCCTCGGATAGGTTTTCAGATCGGTGCAATCGGTTTTGCATCACGCCGCGCGAACATCTCTGTCCTTGAACCAGAACTCATTATCAACCAATTGATATGGCTCTTTTTATTAAATGGAGACATTTTTTGTTTATTTGAGGACAAGTTGATTGCTGGGGGAGGGAATGCGTTTCTTGTGTGAGGCGGTTAAAGGCGCTGCGCTATTGCTACATCGTGAGCAGAGGCGTTGTTTTCTGCCCACGTTGGGTCAACAGATAGTCCACCCCACCCAACATGGCGTTTCCTGATGATTCTCGCACCTGAAAGGAAACTGACATGCTGAGCAGAGATGAACCAGTAAGCCGCCATACCTGAGTTTTCAGCGTACGAACGTACGCTGCGTGAAGTTTGGGGCGGCAGACATCGACAAATTCTCGCGAAAGCGGCCTTATTTCGACAATCTATTGAGCCAGATTCGGCAACTGTTCCCTGGCGTAGCGGAACGAGCGGAAAATGCTGTTCATGGTGCTCCCGCCGTAATAGCGGAATAAAGACTCCGGTATCGATTTGTCGCGGTTGTTGAACAGGAACTCGGAAAAATAGGGATTGACGTATTCCCATACCACTTCCCTGGCGGGCGTTACCTCGAAAATCCGACCGTTCAGGCCTTCGGTGATCAAGGTATTGCCATTGGGCAGGCGCTGAGCGCCAGAAATAAAGGCACTGTAAAAGTTATAGGCTGGCGTATCCTGATATTCCCAGACGATATCTTTAGTCTTTCGGTCAACCTCGATGACGCGGGAATAGGTATGGGAATCATGCAAGCGTTGGGTGCCATTGTCGAAAATCAGGAAATTGCCGTTTTCCAGCTCCACCGGGGCATGCTGTTGCGAAACCACATCGTGGCCCAAGTCCCAGATGATCTTCCCGGATTGTCGGTCGACCACCACGACATGGCTTATGCCCCGAAAACTCAGCAGCAGGTTGCCGTCACGCAGTTCGAATAGGCTGTTAGCATGCGGCCAATGATGCGGATCCTCCGAGGCATGTACCGGGAAATCCTTTAATTGGTCGAAATGCTGCCAGGCGTGCCACTCCCACACCACTTCTCCATTGGCGTCGAGTTCGACGATCTTGTCGTTCCAGACATTATCCTGGGCGATTTGTCCCTTGATCTTGCTTGCCACCTCGGCCGGCGTTTGCTCGATGCTTAACAGATAGGTGTTCCCGTTGTGCGCCCGGCGGGAATCGTGATGATGGTCCGGATTGTGATATTCCCAAACTATGTTGCCGTCCCAGTCGACTTCCAGGATGACGCCGGCTTTGTACAAGGGCCAATGGTCGAAGCGGACATCGCCCGGTTCGATCGGCGTCCAGCCATTGAAATAGAGATTGCCGTTGGGGAGAAGCTCTGCGTAATAGGGCGAGTAGGGCAGTTTCCACTGGTGGACAACCTGGCCGCTTAGGTCGATTAAATAGACGATGCCGTCGCCGGATAAGGTGGTAAACAAGGTGTAGCCGGGATAGGCTTTGTCGGCGTTTAGCGCAGTCAAGCCGGTGCCGCGGCGGATTTGAGTTTGCTGCTCTGGAATGGCTGGTAGGCTCATTTAGTGTGGCTCCTGATCTAAAAAATTTAAGCGAATGGATGACTTTGTTGCCATGGCGTCCATCGGTACGCTGGAAAAGTCAGTGAATAAATGCGCGTTTCCTTAGCACGGCGCGCCGGGTAACAAGGTGACTCGACTTCGATTAGATATTGGCCATATTCGCTTCTCTCTATTGGTTTTTGGGCAGCTTCAATTGATGGTGTTGAAGCCATTTTTAGCATCCGTACTTTTCAGTAGGCGATGGAACGACGCCTTTTCAGATGCATCTCATCGACGGCCTTCCCAATGAACTACGCGACGGCCGACATAAACCAGGAGGCGATCGGATATAAACCCGACCATGCCGATCACGATAATTCCGCAAAAAACATAAGCGGTACGGAAGAAATTTGCCGCATCGAGCACGATGAACCCGAGACCACGGTCTGCTCCCAGTAATTCCGAGGCAACGAGAATCGACAATGCCGTACCCAGCGCGACGCGCAATCCGGTCATGATTTGCGGAAGCGCCGATGGAAACACCACGAATCGAAAAATTTGATAGCGGCTGGCTCCGCAGGTTTGCGCGGCTCGGATCGCGTCAGCCTGACAGCTTCTTGTCCCTGCCTGAGCGCTCACCATCATGACCAGGAATACGGAAACGAAAATCAGCAGTACTTTCGACAATTCACCGATACCGAACCACAGAATGAACAGGGGAATGAGACCGAGCGGTGGGATCGGCCGCAGCATCTCGCCCGGAACCAGAAAGATCGCATCGACGTTGCCGATCCGTCCGCGCAGCATACCGATGGCAATGCCTGATACCGACCCGAGCAGGAATGCTATTCCCACCCTGCTTAGGCTTGCCAGCACATGATCGAAAAGGCTCACGCCGGAATAGCCATTGATCAACATGTCGGAGAAGCTGGTTGCAACTTCAGCGGGGGTAGGCAATAGGATCGGGCGCACCCAGCCAAATTTCGAAACGACCAGCCACAAAATGAAAATCAACAACGGCGAAGCAATCGCGAGCATCCAGTATTGTGGTCTCGATTTGATATTTTCCAGGGATTTCAACATATTCTCCTTGCCGGCTTCACGACGCCTCTGCCCGCATGGCGCGATATATCTTTTCACGGACCGACAAAAATTCTGGGTGCAGCCTGTTTTCCGCGGAACTGCGCGGCTCAGGCAGATCAACCACAAATTCGTCGAATGCGCCCAGTTGTCCTTTGCGCATCAGGAATACCCGATCCGAGATGAAAACGGCCTCATCGATACTGTGCGTGATGAAGATGATCGTGCATTGGGTTTCCGTCTTGATACGCACGATCTCTTCTTGCAGCGTTTCGCGTGTTTGCACGTCGACCGCGGCAAATGGCTCGTCCATCAGCATCACGCTGGGGTTGGCGGCCAATACCCTGGCCAGTCCGCAACGCTGTCGCATGCCGCCGGACAATTGATACGGGAAGTGTTTTTCAAATCCCTGCAAGCCAACCAGCGCTACCATTTTTGTGGCGACCGCTAATTGTTCCTGCTTGCTCTTCCCGCCGCACCGCAGACTAAATGCGATATTGTCCTCAATATTCATCCAGTCAAATAACGCATAGGACTGGAAGACTACGCCCCGATCAGGACCCGGTTCGGTAATTTCGTGGTCGTTCACCTGTGCCAGACCGCTGCCAGGCCGCAGGAAACCCGCGATGATATTGAGCAGCGTCGTCTTCCCGCATCCCGATGGCCCCAGTATGGTGATAAGCTCTCCGCGCTTGACTGAAAAGCTTAAGTTTTTCAATACGTCGCGGCCGTCATATGCAAACCCGACCTGTTCGAGCCGTAAAATCGGCCCGGCAGTTTGCACAACATCTTCCGGATATGGCTTAAGCGACTGTGGAAAGCTTGCTTGGGAAACAGACATGCTCATATGTGACCTCTTCGCCTTGGATCTTCAATTGCAATGCGGATGCATAGCGATTGCACTAACCTGCGACACAGGGAAACACAGTTGAACGCAACGGACGCGCTGCTCGGAAGCCACCTTTACTGGCTTTTTTCCGATGCAATGACTTTCTGTATAGGCCCGGTGTTGAATAGCGACGCCCAGTCTTTCGGCGTTTCCTTGATACGTTGTTCCGAGACGAGGAAGGCGCCGATACTCTGCAAGTGCTTCATTAATCTCGAATCAAGTTCTTTACCAGGCGCGCCCATAAAGTCAGCCGTTAACACTTTTTCGAAACTGGGATTTTCCACCGACTGGCGTTCAATGAGCGCGTCAAATTCCTCGGGTGTTTGGCCAATTCTCTTGGCCTCGTATTGGCGCACTGCCTTGGGGTTAACGACATAATCATGTTGTGCTTGCCGCCATGCGCGCAGAAAGGCTTGCAATACTTCAGCATTATTACGGCTTAAATCCTGTTGCCCGACCCAGACGCCGCCAGTAATCATGCCTAGCGAGCGTGTCGTGGCTATCGGAAGCGCGCCTGCCTTTTCTATGATTCCGACATTCGGTTCCCAGGTGACAGCGGCATCGATCTGACCGGCTATATATGCCGGAGGCATATTCGCTGGGGTTAGATTTACAATTGTTACGTCAGACTGTTTCAGACCTGCCTGGGCAAGGGCTTTCAACAAATGATAATGGCTTGAAGATCCGACTGATATGCCAACCTTCTTGCCTTTAAGGTCGCCGATATTTTTAATTCCAGCCTTTGGATTTCCCACCACACGTATATTGGTGTAGTCGATCCGTTCCATCATTAAAATTTCGATCGGCATGCCATTCGAATATCCGGTGATGCTTGGGAATTCACCCATCCACGCTAAATCAATCTCCTTGGATGCCAGTGCAGGAAGCATTGCCGGGCCGGCGGGGAATGGAATCAATTTAACGTCGATTTGCTGCTTTTCAAATAGGCCGGCGTTTATCGCATAGGTTAGCAACACATTCACTTCGCCAGTTTGATAGCCGACGCGTAACTGTTTATTCTGGGCGAATGCGGATGTCGTAAAGAGTGAAAACAAGGTCAAAAAAATGAAAAGAATGCGCATCAAGGTATTCTTTTTAATAGGGGTAATAAATAGCACGGTCGGTTGAATTACCGCATGCCGCAAGTTCGCTTTCACACTCATGAAAAATTCGATGAGCAAGTCGTTTACTGCGAGATGGTCATGGCTTCCACGGGATTTCATGATGTTTTTCCTGAGTAAAGTTGTTATAACAGGATGTGGTCAAATGAACACGCATCGGTCCGCTCCGAGGGGCTATAGAGAGTCTATAGATATAGCCAAAGTGCTGGCATCCAGTGCGAGCACGTCCGCATCCAGCGAATTATCTGCGGGTTGATAACTTGTCATGGGATCTTTATAAACGTATAATTTGTACTAAACATGTAATAACATGTTGTGGACTTTACTCGCCGTGACCTGAAAGACTAAATAATTATTTCGTCTTTACTTATTTGTCGGGCAAATAAAACTGGCGATATTCTTCTTTCAATTTCCTGGGTGATAACGACATGCTTTCAAATGACAAAGATGCAACCAGTCCTTTGCACTTACGCGTGCGCGAAGCGCTGACTGCTCGCATCTCAGATGGCCGCTATCAAGCCGGCGAGCGATTGCCTTCAGAACACATGCTGTGCAAGATGTTCGATGTAAGCCGCATTACCGTGCGCAAGGCGCTGGCCGACTTGGATCGCGTAGGCGCCATTGAGCGGATTCATGGGAAGGGGACTTTTGTGGCTCGTCCCAAAGCATTCCAGGTCGTTACGCCACTCCAGGGATTTTCTGAGGCAATGACGCCACTAGGCCATGAAGTCCGCAACCAGCTCCGTGGGTTTCGCTATTTCTCAGCCACACCTGATCTGGCTAACCGGCTTCGACTGGAATCAGACGCACAGGTAGCCGAGGTAAGTCGTATTCGTTTTCTTGATGATCAGCCGATCTCATTTGAGGTCACTTATGTCGCGGCTGCTTTGGGGCGTCAACTCGCCAGCGCTGACTTAGTCACGCGCGATCTGTTTGATATCTTCGAAACCGACCTGGGGCGTGCGCCCGGACACGCACAGATTGCCATTGATGCGTCAATTGCAGACGCTAATCTAGCCGACATACTTGTCGTGCCTGTAGGCGCGCCATTGCTTAATGTCGAACGGCATGTATTCGATAAGGAGGGCGAGCCGCTGGCCTTAGAACGGTTATTGTTGCGATCGGATAGGTTTCAATATCGGCTGCGCATCGACCGGCTAAGCAATACTGTGGCATAACAAGTCGTCCAGCCGAACGCCGAGCGGTTATTTTGTGGCTTGCCGCCTTGAACCCTGGCTTGATTCACGGCGTCCAGCCGAATTTTTTGATCCTAATATCGCGACACTTTTGCCGGACCATGTTTCTACTGCGAAACGGGCTGGCAACTACCGTTAATGGCCTTCTGGTATAGCTATCGAGGCGCTGAAGCAGTTCGGGAGTTATATAGCGGGAAAAATGAATGGCTATCTGATTTAATCAAAAAGTCCCCCGAGGCGACTTTTTTTCCGCGAAGGTGAGGGCCGGACTCGAATATTTATTAATGCTTGATGATTTAAAATAATAAATTGCTTTATTGACAGCCATATTGACTCCAATGTGAGTTATACAATGCCGTTTGGACACTCTTTACGGAAAATCTGAGGGGCGTTGTCGCCTAAATAAGCAGCCGAGGGTTTGTCATTTCTACTAAGTATTTTTTAAATGCTGAATACCTGTCACTTTAAATATAGTACTCCTCAATATCTGTCGTTGTCATTACATCGATATACTATGGCATTGTGATTTCAGGCCATGTATTATCGTCTTATTATTCGATTACATTATGGATGTTTCTGTTATGCTCACATCTGACGCACGTTATCAGCTTTTAGCCATGTATAGCGCCCAACATCTACGCGCTGTCGCTAACAGAGTCATTGCTCGTGCTGAGCTACCCCCGCTGAATTTTTCCGCACTGCTCTGGCGGAGAATGTGGGTATCGCCAATCCCGCCTGTTTTACAGTCAGGGGCGGCCAATGAATTTTTACAAGCAAATGGATGTCCCTATCCACGACCTTATGGCCTTGAGTCTTGGATCACCCCCAGCAATAAAAGCATTCTTGACACCCACTCTTCCGATAAACTTATATATCTAGCCAATTTTATTGAAAAGGACTGGCATCTTGGTCGGCAAATGCCGATATGGAGAAAACATCCTACGAACAGGCTCAATGGCTATGCATATAATATTATTCAGATTCTCATGCATGATAAAATTTCGGACGATTATCCAGCAGAATACTATGTTACATTCCAATACGACCTATTAAGTAAAACATTAAAAAGCAAAAGGCTTAATAATTGGATTGATACATACCAAAAAAATTCAAAAGACCCATTTATTGTTGCCTCAATGGAATTGACACGTATATCGAATATGAGGTCAATATTTTTATGGCGAATTACACTTGAGACAGTACAGGGGCTATATACTTGCTTTGCCGTGGAGGCAACGCCGGGGGAATCATATTTAAGTTATGCTCATCCTGTTAGACAAAAGCGGGCTCATTCGTTTATAGGTTATATTTGAAGTTTTAGTCTGTTGCGTGTTAAAAGGAAAGCGAAATTACATCGCGCCATACCCGTCCGGCGTGTGTTTCCGACCAGCGGTTTTGACTGATGTTCCGGTGCCAGTCCTGCGCGACCTTCGCGAAGGTATTTAACGCCTCTTGCGCCTGCGCTTTCTCTTCTTCGCGCTTTTTCCTGCGCACCAGCAATCGATAAATGCAAATCGTCATTATCATCCTGCCGACCTGGCAACAATGCCGCTGTTGTATTACGCAATATAGCGGCGATCTCAGCTTCAGAAAGCAGGCGATAATTTACGGAAAATAGATCTGTGGGCTCCCCATTACCATTCAGTAACTGTATTGCACCAATACAGTCTCTTCCCAGTTCAGCCAACAGATCAAAAGGCTCAAGGTTGCCAGCCTGGTAACGCGTTGCTAAACGCCTGCGGATACCTTCGCTGTCAGGCAATAAATTATCAAAATAGTCGGCGAACAATATTACCGCGTCACAACTGATTACCGGGAGTGAAGGGTAAATAGAGCGATAAAGGTCTTCCCTGTTCATCGGTAATCCATTCGGGAAGGTATTGTAATGAATTTTCTCATAATCGAAGTGAATTGACCCTCATCTTGACCCCCAAATTATCTGGATGTCAATGGACGAAAAAAGACCAGCGTGGATAAAACAGGCAAAAACGCAGAGAGAGGAATGAAATTAAAATTGTTATTTTACAGATGGATATGGACTTAAGTGGACGATTATGGACATAAAAAAAGCCACCCTGAGGTGACTTGATTTTCATACGATGGTGCGAAGGCCGGACTCGAATATTTCATATAACCTCATGATTTAATATTAATTTAAATAAAGACTAAAGACATTATACCAACACAGATACCAACGCTTGAAATTATTAAATTTGGGACTCGAAGCCGCGCAGATATTTTAGAAGGGGAAGATTGGCATCTGACGATATCATTGCAACACATCTAATGCGGTTTGGCGAAAACAGGAATAGGCATCTTCCCATGAAACGTGGGTTTCACCAAACACCATTGGCGCTAAGAATTGTTGATAGCGCATTTTATAAACAGGATTCACTGCAAGCTCTTCCAGCCCTCTTTTGAGTTCCTCAATAGGCGATTCGCAGAACTCAGGATACTGATTGCCGTAACGTTCAATATCTTGCTCAATGCATTCCTGAATGAAATGAGTTAAAGCAGGAACATTAACGCCTTTCTCCCTGACAATACAAAAATTGTCGTAGACATGGCGCACCAGTGATTCATCCTCTGCTCGCTCCAAATCACGCATACTTGCAGCCGTTCTTCGCATCATCGAGATAAGCTTTTCAGCCTGCGTACTGACTATAGTGGCACACGGAAAAGCTCGAACCATTTCCCCTTTTTTCGTGACATCAGTTAGCAATGAACAAATATCACGTGTTTCTGATGATTCAAGCAAGTCTGTTTCCATTAACTCCAGTTTAATAAATGGCCGCAGGCAAGGGATTTGTGAATACATCTGCGGATAACGTACGGGAATTTCATTGTAACGATATTCATCGCGAGTGACTTTGGGATAGTCATCGTCAAAACTAAAAACCCCTGAAGTAACAATCGTTTCGGTAATCGTTCGGATGATATTTTTACGGATATTCTTACGCTGACTTCTTGAGCTTTGTTGCAAAAAATTAGCGGTAGGAACCAGCTTAATATCTACATCTTCTGACATCCGGTTTAACAATATTCCTGCTTTTGATAACGCTGTGCCTCCGGCAAAAACCAGTTGATGCGTATCAAAAGTCAGATGCTGAAGCAGACGTAATAATTCAACGATGTAATAATCTTTCTCCACTATGGCGACAGACTCGATTCCCAGTGTATCGGCAACGTCAGGAAATAATGCAGTTAAGTCATCCATTTAACTTGCTATTCCCTACTGACAACACTCGCTTAAAACGTGGAGGTGTTTTGATTTCCACTGACGCCGGAACCTGAGTTGACTTGCCGCTATTGTAAGCGCTTGCTGCATCAGCCAGATGATAGTCCACTTTCAAGCGCTCCAGCGCTTCGATCACCACCGCAGCAGAACCACCGGGAGATGCGGGCATTAACCTACCCGTAATCACATTTTTCCGCGCTTTGGTATAGACGCCATAACCTACTTTCAGCAGTTGGCCTTCTTTCACCAGTTCACGCAGCGCTCTGCCAACTTGATCGTAGCCAGCAAGATCTTTGAAGTCGTCACGAGTGAAAACATAACGCTTTGAGCGTTTCAGCCGCGACTGAATACGAACTTTTGTAGTCATGCCATCCTCCTTTGAACATTTATCAAGCATAGCAAACATACGACATTTTCAATAGCAAACATACGACATTTAATTTTGCCATTAACTCAAAAATGAATGAGCTTTATGTGTGTATTTCTGGGTGGAGAATAACAAAAAATAATTTATAATTAATACATTAACTTCAATAAATCATTTTAACTTATCAATAATATTAAGCATATCAGAATGTCTAACGACACGTCCTTCTTCGACATCAACAAGTCCTTTCTGGATCGCCTGATGACGTTGCTCTCTGGCTTCAATCATCGCAGTCAATGCTTCTTTAATCACCCAACTTTTGGATCTATCTAGTTCAATAGCCAGGCTTTCAACCGCAGCAGCAAGCTCAACGGGTATCTGAGCACTGATCGTCTTTTTTGCTGGTTGTCTCAAGAGCATCACCTTTTAATTGAAGTTAATAACACTTATTAAAATAGCATGATTTTGTTAGCATCACTACCTGTGGCAAGTACGACGTCAGCATCCCTGCTGTGCCATGTGGAAAGAGGGGCGATCACCTCGCCGCCAACATCCCCGGATAATGCCTGGCGATAATATCGTTCATCTGATCGATTAAGTCGGGACGTTTAAAAGTGAGATGCCCGGTGCCTTTCTGAAAATAACGAATGCTGAAGAACTCATCCTCGTAAGCCTGTTGATGCGGATTATCGCGGATATGATCCATCAGCCGAATGGTGATATCGCCACGGTTATCTGGAATGGGTTTGCCATCCAGCAGATACAGCATGCGCTCCAGATCGGCCAGTTGATCGCGTCGCCAGCCCCAGTTCAGGCCGAAGCCCCAGCGGTGGTGCGTCACCAGATTGCTGATGATAATTTTCTTGCCGAAGTAGCAAGGATGGTTGGTCTTGTAATCCCAAGACAACCCCTTAAATACGTTGATTACCCCACGTTCGAACACTTCCAGCTTGCTCTGGTGAAGTTGTTTAAAAGTGCTGAGGATATTGGCTTCGCTGATCGGCGGCAGTTCGCCCTCCTCCAGATTCTTGTGCCACTGGCTGCGGGCTTCTGCGTCCATCAGCGACAACATGCCGGATTTCAGCATCAGCTCGCGCCAGATGTTGCGATCCAGAGTGCGGGTGATGGCCTGCATTGCCTTGTCCGGAGTATCCATCAGCCAGCAGTCATAACGATGTCCCTGCTTCAGCGCCCAGTCTTCGACTGTGCCGCCGCCAATATCGGACGTAAGCAGTGAAATAGACTGTAACTGATGGATAAGCTGCTCTATCTGTTGCAGAGCGGCGTCACGCCCGGCAACGATGCGCTCGATGCTGGTCGAACACATCAGATCGCAGTGTTCGGTCAATACCTCGGGTTCAGTTTGCATAGATTGTATTCCGTACATAAAAGCAAACACGCCTGCCGGGAGCGGCAGGCGCATTATGCAACGGGACAAGGGAGAAGAAACTTCAGGCAGGCAATTCAGGAAAGTGGCTCGCAATCTTTAGCAGTTCGCATTAACCCAGTGGCGCGTCGGGCGCGGAGAATATCGACCGCCGTAATAAACGGCGACTGTTCTAGCCAGGAGAAGCCGCGTCGGTCGGTGCGTACCAGCTCATATTTTTCCACCATAAAGTTCAGGGCATCGGCCAGCGAGATATCGGCATCGATATGCTCCTGGATCACTTTTTCTTCACAGAACGGCGTGTCGTTAAGCGTCAGCCCATAGTGTTTTTCCAGCAGATGGCTCAGTAACCGCTGCCAGATATTAACCGCCGGCAATACGCTATTACCCGGCACGCCGGGTGCCGGTATGGAGTTGTCAGACATAATTTTTCCTTTATATAGGAGAGAGATAAAACTGAGGTGAATGTTGGTGAAAAGTTTCGTGGCGTTACAGCCAGCCGCGTTCGGCAAACGACACCACATCGGTGCCGCCGATCACCAGATGGTCAAGTACCCGCACGTCAAGCTGTGACAGCGCCTCTTTCAGCCTGTCGGTAATATGTCGATCGGCCTGACTGGGTTCGGCGTAGCCGGACGGATGGTTATGCGCGACGATCACAGCTGCGGCATTATGACGCAGCGCCGACTTGAGGATTTCGCGCGGATGCACTTCGGTATTATTGATGGTGCCCAGCGCGGTGATCTCCTTTGCTATCAGGCGATGCTGGTTATCCAGATACAACACCATAAACACTTCACGCTCCAGACCACTGAGCTCCAGCATCAGCCAGTTTTTGGTGTCGTCTGACGTTCTGAACTGACGCGCATTTTTACGCACGCGCTTTTCCAGCAGGGAGAGCGCCTGATGGATAATGCGCTTTTCTCTGGACGCAACGCGGTCTGTCAATTGACTATATGACATGGATGATTCCTTGATTAGGTGATGGATACAGAGCGAAAAAGCAGGAGAAAAGCCGGATTCAGGATGCCAGTTGCAGCATATTTTCAGCCAGTACCCACAGCGCCCGGTTGAGTTTGATATCGCCATCAATACCTTTTACCGCACGGGTTATGGCGCGTTTTCCTTGCGTAGTCCGGCCTGTTAATCCGCCTTTTATCAAATTTTCCTGAATACGCTGATACGTGGTCCACAGATCATTGTGCTCATCCTGCCAGCGCCGGGGAGCCAGAATCTGCGCTTCCGTCACCGGCTGGTGCTCTTCGCCAAAACGGTACGTCAATGCCGCTTTTGCCAGCGCCTGCTGCGCCGGTGGCGGCAATATCAACGACTGCATGGCGTCACGCTTTTCGGCGATACGCTCAAAGGTATCCAACACCTCGTAAGCGCCTTCAATTACCCTGCCGGCCACATCGCCTTTATGCGGCACACGAACGTCGCCGAAGGACTCACCGCAAATCAAACCATTTTGACAAACCGATCTGAATAACCCCGGCAGCATCTGGTAACTGCTTGAGCCGTCATGACTGTTCAGCAAAATGATTTCCGGCACCTGCTGGCCGGTTATCTGCCCTTCACGGCGCAGACGCAGCATGTGCTTGGTGTGCCCGCGTTTTTCCGCATCACGGACACGGGTTTGACAGGCAAAGAATGGCTGAAACCCCTCGCGTTGCAGGTTGTCCAGTAACGTAATCGTGGGAATATAAGTGTACCGTTCACTGCGAGATCCGTGCTTGTCCTCACCGAATACACTGGGGACATAGCGGGCCAGTTCATCGTGCGTCAGTGGTCGGTCGCGTCGGATCAAATTTACAGCGCCGAAGCGGGAAGCCAAACGGGGCATAATGTCCTCCTGTCCGTACCGGAAAAATATTCCCGGCACGGAGCGATTAATAAAATGAAAGAGAATATGGGGCAATAACAAAAATCAGGATGGGAAAATGGCGCGCAGAATAAAATCCATCACAGCGCCGGTCAGGACACTCATCAATAAAAAAGCAGCCTCGCGGGCTGCTTCGATCTCTTCTTCACTGCAACCGGCCCGCTGGAAGCGCTCGGTCACGAAACGTTGCGCCTGGATACTGGAGCACCAGGCAATTACATTTCCCAGCGCCGTAACCAGCATTTTTACAAATGCCATAAAACTACTCCTCAACCGGAAATCGTCATCCGGATATCAGATGAATCAGAGTATTTGGATATATCAGGAAAGGATTTCACTCATTTATCTGGCGCGATTACATACATTAAGGCTATTCGTCAAAAGTGAATGTCCATCCGCCTTTATCAGTTAACACTTCAACCTCCGAGGCAATGCAATTATTGTAAAATGGCACCTTGACGGATTCGCCATAGCGGAGAGTCGCCGGGATAATCGTCTCTTTATTACTGGAGCCAAAGTATTTCAGGTTTCCAATACGGCAGTTACCCCGGTTAACGCTGATATTATTAATGCGGATCGTATCAGTTCTGGCTGTTACAACGACATTAACATAACGGGTTCCCGCCGGATGAATATTGTTATAGGCCATTAATTTTATTGGCACTGACGTTTCAGTCGCCGTCGCCATTCCGGTAGCTAATATTGACAAAACAGGCAGCAACCATTTTATATTATGCATGTTTATTTTCTTGTGTGAATTAACAATAGATCAACAACAATGTTGGTGATAAGCATTTTTAATTGATGATAAATCAATATATAAGAAACATACTAACAGGACATATATTATCAGATTTAATTGATAACCATTAAGCCATTAACGATAAGCATAGGGGTTTAAAAATCATTTGGTATTTATAGATAAAACACTCCCTAAAGAATTCTACGAGATATTATTTTTTCATAAAATTGAGATATGAAAACACATAAAGACAAGAGAAATAATATTCATTTTCAGCAATCAAAAATGACCATAAGGTTATTGATGTTGGTTTTATGTTTTTTTTTAAAACAAAATGTAGTTCTTTCTATTGATTAATATATAATTGAAATTTTATTGATAACGAACCGTGGCAGAGTTAATGCCACGGAGTTTATGCTCACATTTCATCGTTTACTTTTTTGTAACGCTCATTAATTAACTTCTCAAGAACATCGCTGATACGCATTTCATAATACATGGCTAATTTATCTAATCTCTCTTTAGTTTCATTTCGCAGATAGCAATTAATTGCTTTTTTATCAGTGCGAAGTTTACGGAGTTTACGTTGATTCCATGCTTTATTTAAATTAATCATGAGAAGTTTTTTACTATCGAGTGATTCATTCCATAAATCACATGTGACACAAATAGCAAGGTAACGTTCCATATTATCTGATGGTTTAAACATCTTTATAAAATTTGAAGGGGTCTCAAACACAGACATTCTGCCGATTTTTTCCTTTAGACAATCCCATACCCATATACAGGATTCTTCATCCTTTTCAGGAAGCCACCTTAATGGTTTTGGTTGATTATATATTACTTTCCATTTTTCTTTTAGTTTATCTAAAATTTCCTTTTTTGTGGATAGAAAAGAAAGACAATTTTCAGAACTTAAATTTAGTCTATCAAAAAATTCAATAATCACATCTAATCGTTCTTGACTTGACTTGACTTGACTTGACTTGACTTGACTTGACTTGACTTGACTTGACTTGACTTGACGATGGTGAAGGTGCCAGTTTTAATCTATGGTATGAATTTTCTGATGGTGGAATCCCTTGATAAAAAGGAATCCCAATAGTGGAGTCACTTTCCAATAATAAATACCCCCATAGCCAAAATGTAGCTCGCTCACTCTGCCGTAGCCAGTCAAATTCATTTTCAGGAAGAATGTTTTCCCGACAGGCATCATCTAACCCTTGTAATAACTTTCTTTCCTTATCTTGTTGAGGCGCCAATTGATTAATAGCTCGATTAATTGCCCGTCTGTAACTTTCCAAATCATTGACCTTAAACTCACCTAAATTAATTCTGTGATTTACATTCAGATACATTGCATAAAATCGATACTCCCGAAAATCACCTGTTTTTATAGGACTATTACTTTCTGAAGAATGGTGATTTGCCATTTTACCCCCTCAAGCAACAACTACTAAGTAGTTGATCCTACCCACGAATGGTGGACACGCTGTTAAGCGAGTAAAATCGTTAACAAGGTGAACCATGACGCAAGCAAAATCTGTGAAGAAGACATCCCGTAATCAATATACCCCGGAGTTTCGCCAGCAGGCGCTGGCGCTGGCTG
>NZ_JBEIAC010000012.1:0-9754 GCF_040240335.1 Brenneria sp. L4-2C
ATGGCGACGAGCTGAGCTACACCGTGGGCGAACAACCGAAGAACGGCACCCTGGCGCTGGATGCGGCCACCGGCGTGTATACCTATACGCCGACCGCCAATTTTAACGGTAGTGACAGCTTTACCGTCACGGTGGCGGACGGACAGGGTGGCACCACGGTCAGCACGGTGAATATCGGCGTGACCGCGGTCAACGATGCACCGGTCACGGCCGACCAAACGATCACTACGCCGGAAGATACGCCGATCAGCGGCGCCATCAGCGCATCCGATGTGGACGGCGACGTGCTGAGCTACACGGTGGGCGAGCAGCCCAAGAATGGTACGCTGACACTGGACGCCGCTACCGGTGAATATACCTATACCCCTGCAAGCAACTTTAACGGCAGTGACAGCTTTAGCGTCACGGTGGCTGACGGACAGGGCGGTACCACCGTTAGCACGGTGAATATTGGCGTGACCGCGGTCAACGATGCACCGGTGACCGCCGATCAGAGCCTGACGACGCTGGAAGATACGCCGGTGACCGGACAGATCACCGCCAGCGATGTCGATGGCGATACGCTGAACTATACCGTGGGCGAGGCGCCGAAGAACGGCACCCTGGTTCTGGACTCAGATACCGGGCAGTACACCTATACCCCGAAAGCCAATCTTAGCGGCAGCGACAGTTTTACTGTCACGGTCGCGGATGGCAACGGCGGCACAGCAGTAAGTACGGTGACGGTGGGCGTTACCCCAGTCGCGGATACGCCAGTGGTGACGCTGGAAACCACCAGCGGCGAAACCACGCTGATACCGGAGACCATCAAGGTTAACGGCGGCAGCGAGAATGGCGGATTCGATGTTCAGGACGGCAAGATCGTCGCTATCGGCGATGGCGTGCGCGTCTGGCTGACGCAGGGAGATCCGGTTCCCGAAGTGGTGGGTAACGGCGTCATTGCCTACTACAACCAGGGGAATATCAACGGCAGCGGCAGCTACTCAGATGTTTATGTGGTGCATGACGGTTCCGGATATAAACAGGACGGCAACCAACGTGGTCTGAATCAGGTCAGCGGCAACGGCGGTTCGGAAGCCAGCGGCACGTCGCCGGACTATATTTTCCTTCAGGACGGCGATACGTCCAAATATAGCGTCAGCAACTCGACCAACAACAATGCCGCCAGCAACGTGAATACCTTTGACGGCGTGAATGTTTACGGCAACGGGCAGCTAATCAGCAGCGGCAACCAGCTGGAAGGGGTAATCTACGGCGATGGTTCAACCTATTTGGCGGATAACGACGGCACCACTACGGTCGAAATAAGTTCCGCCCAGAGCGGCTATCAGGCGCATACCATCAGTGTTTCCGCCGCGTTGACGGATACCGACGGCAGCGAAACGCTGTCCGGCATCACGCTGTCCGGGCTGCCGGAAGGCACGCAGGTGGTCTCCGGTAATACGGTGCTGTATACCGTCGGCAGCGATGGGACTTATCTGATCCCGAATAGTGATAATGCTCAGTCGTTGACCGCGGATATCGATATTCGCGTGCCGGTATCGGCAGGCAAGTTCGATGTGGTGGCGCAGGCGACGTCAACCGAATCGGCGAATTATGACTCTGCGACCGGTTCTTCGGTGGAAGAGGTCGAACAGTATGCGATGAGCATTGGTTCGACCGGCGACGACACCATGTCAGGCACCCACAGTCATGATGTGATGGTGGCGGATGTTTCCGGGTTGCAGCTGGTTGAAGGGCAGAACTATAACATTGCATTTATGGTCGACTCTTCGGGCAGCATGTCGAGCAGCGATATCGCCAAAACCCAGGCTTCGCTGACCAATGTGTTTAATTCCCTGATAAAAAGCGCCAACGGCGCCAACTCAGGCACGGTTAACGTCTTTCTGGCCGATTTCGATACCCAGGTCGGTAAAACGGTGTCCGTCAACCTGAGCGATCCGGACGCCTTGCAGAACCTGACCGACGTGCTGAATTCGATGGTGGGCGGCTTGTCGCAAGGCGGCGGCACCAACTATGAGGATGTGTTTAAAACCACCGCCAACTGGTTCCAGAGCGGGCAGGTAACCAGTAACGTCGGCAATAACCTGACCTATTTTATTACCGATGGCGAGCCGACCTACTATCAGACCGGCGAAACTAATCAGGTGCGTATCAGCGAAGGGTGGCAGAAGCTGAATTTGAATATTGACGATATTAGCTATACGCCAGGTCAGTCCTACTACACAACTGTTTATAATGGTTCTCGTGAAGTAATTGATACGAAAGGGAATGTTTATCAATACAGCGCCGGCTGGGGCGGAGTCACGCGTACGGTTATCGGACAAGTTCATGCTCAGGGGGACGGCACCTACGAAATTTCCACCCTCGGCGGCGCCGGCAACAATAGCTCCTACTGGAGCGGTCGCTATTGGGTAGATAATTCAGGTAATCTCGACGCCAGCCATGCGCAAGCGGCAGAAGCGTTTGCCCAGTTGAAAAAGCTGTCGAATGTTGAAGCGATAGGCGTCGGTGACGATCTGAACGCCAGCAGTCTGCAAAACTATGACACCGACGGTAAGGTGCTGGATCATATCGATCCCAGTCAGCTCAATGAGGCGATTCTGGGTACCAATGAGCCGATGCATGCCGGCAACGATGACCTCAACGGCGGATTGGGCAACGATATCCTGTTCGGCGATGTGGTGACGTTGGATAATATCGAAGGCAACGGCCTCTCCGCCTTGCAGCAGTATATTGGCGAGCGGATGGGCTTGCAGGATACGACGCCGACCACCAAAGAGATGCATAATTACATTACTCACCATAGCGATGAGTTTGATCTCTCTTCCGCCAATGACGGTAATGATATTCTCAACGGCGGTACGGGCAACGATATCCTTTACGGTCAGGGCGGCAACGATACGCTGTACGGCGGAAGCGGCAACGATAAGCTGTATGGTGGCGACGGCGACGATATTCTGATCGGCGGGCCAGGCAATGATATCCTGACCGGCGGTTCCGGCGCGGATCTGTTTAAATGGCAGGCGGGCGATGTCGGGCATGACGTGATTAAAGATTTCAACGCCGGCGAAGGCGACAGGATCGATTTAAGCGATCTGGTCGGTGAACTGGAGCAGGGTACGGATATCAGCAACTATATCCGCATTACGGAAAGCAATGGCTCGCCAACGATTGAAGTCAGCACGGAAGGCAACTTCTCCGGCGACAAAGGCGGCACGGTGGCGGTGTCTATCACGCTGGAACACTATAGCGGCGCGTTGCCGTCCCTTGAAAGTTTAATCAGCAAACCCGAAAACACGCATAGCTAACGGGTAATCACTTAGACGGGAACCTCTGGTAAAGAGGTTCCTTTCTTTTATCAGGCATACTTAATAAGGTCTCTGCGTATGTTTTATATCCAGCGCGATAGTAACGGCCATCTAATCAGGGTTGAGGCGCGGCCTTTTCCCGAAATGAATGGCGAACTCGCTGACGACTCAACAGAGGCGCTGGCGTGGTGCGACAGTAATAAAATAGCGATGGACGGGCTACAGCAGTTGCGCCAGAGCGATCTGGACATGGTGCGGGTGCTTGAAGATTTGATTCAGGTACTCATCGATAAAGGCGTCATCAACATTACGGATTTCCCGTCGGCGGCGCAGTTGAAACTGATTGGCCGGGCGCAGGCGCGTGAAGCATTGAACGGCGGGTTGAACAAGTTAATCAATGATGACGATGACAGTATGTTCTGAGTATTGTAAGGGCGACGTCTGTGACGTCGCCCCAGCATAACCGGTGGTTACTTTGCGGCCGGCGCCGGTTCTCCCAGTAAACGTCCCATTGCGCCTTGCAATCCCATTTCCTGAAGCACCTGCAATTCTCCGGTGGTTTCCACGCGTTCGGCGATAAGCGGCAGCGCGATGCTATTGGTGGCCCGGTACATGGCTTCAATAAACATTTTTTTGTCCGCTTCACGGTCGATATTGCGGATATAGCTACCGTCGACTTTTAAATAAGCCAGCCCCCATTGCGATAAGTTGCCGATCATATTAAAACGTCCGCCGAAGTGCTGGATCCCCAGCGCGCAGCCATATTCGTTCAGGAGTTTGATTAATCCGTCAAACTGCACGGAATCCGGCAACTGATTCTCATCTAATTCCAGAATCAGGCGCTTGGCCAGATGAGGTTCATTTTTCAGCGGCGCCAGCGACTGAGCCATTAAAGGCAGGTCGAGCGCCGTGTTGCAGGATAGACTCAACGCCAGCGTCCCCTCATGCTGACGTAAATAATTCAATACCTGTTTCAGTATCACCCGGTCCAGCCGGGTATTCCAGCCAAAGCGCTGCACCCAGGGAAGGAAATGGCCGGCGGCGATACTGTTTCCCTGTTCGTCTTCAATCCTTGCCAGTACCTTGTGATGCAGAATGTTATGCGGATTAAGGCACTCCACCACCGGTTGCAGAAACAGTTGCAGTTGTTCCTGCTCCAGTATGGATTCCAGTCGGTTAAACCACATGTGGCGGTCGGTTTCCGCCTGTTCCGACGGCGGCTGGAGGCGTTCTCCGGTGGTTTTGTCGGAATGACGCTCGGCGTTGGTCAGCGCCTGATCGCCGTGTATCAGCAGTGATTGCGCGCTGTCGCCGGGACGGAATGGCACGCTGCAAATTCTGGCGACCGGAGAGACGTCGGTTTCACCGGTTAAATACAGGTTTTCAAGGTCGCGAGTCAGTTCGTCTATCAGGGCTATGGCTTCCTTTTCCACCAGACCGGGGCAGAGCAGGGCAAACTCGCCGCCGCGAATACGGGCGGACAGGCTTTCGGTATTGGCATGCTGTTTCTGCCTGTCGCGGATGGTCTGTCCGATGGAGGCCAGCAGCGCATCGGTGCGCTGTCCTCCCAGTCGCTGGTTCATACCGGCGAGATCCTGAATGCGGATCATAATCAGAAAGCCCGGAGAGGTTTCATCATCGGCCAGTTTGTCCTGAAATTGGATATCGAAAGCGCGGCGGTTAGCCAGACCGGTTTGCGCATCCTGATAGGCTTCCTGGCGTAAACGTTCGCTGCGTTCGGCTTCTTCCTCGAATAATGTTTTGAGTTTGCTGACCATCTGATTCATCGCCTGCGCCACCCGGCGGAACTCCGGCGTGCTGGGTAAATCGGGCTGGCTAAGAAACTCGCGGCGCGTAATGGCCAGCGACTGCTCGACGATATAATCCAGCGGGCGCAGTTGACGGCGCAGCAGCACCGCGCCAAGCAACACGCCCAGCGTGACGCAACCCAGCAGCCAGAAAAGCGTGGCGGAGCTGCTTTTCCACAAACGGGTGACGGCGAACATGGGATGGCTGACCACCTCCACTTTGGCCGCCTGTTCCCAGCCGCGCATGACGATGGCCTCGCCGGCGCCGGGGTGAAGATTGACCAGCCGGACAAACCAGGGCGGAACATCGGGTACGTCCGGCGACGCCATACGTTCCAGCGTGATGCGATTGGTTTTTAAGTCGCGAACGCGGATGCTGGAAAAGTAGCCGCTGTCAAAGATGGAGCTGACCATCAGTTCCACCATCGCCGGATCGTCGATATTCGGCGTCAGGGACAGGCCGAGCGCGGTGGCCGCATCCTGTGCATGGGAACGCAGCTGGTTATTATATTGCTCGCGAGAGTTTTCCAGACTGACGAAAAAACTTCCGCTGAAAATAATCAGCACGAACAGGCAGATGGCTATCAGTAGCTGTTTGTATAGAGACATAGCCTCATCCTACTCCTCAATTGAAAATCCCTCGGCACGCATTTTGGTTAATAGCTCCTGCCAGCGCGAAAGTCGTTTGCTGTCTCCCACGCGCTGGTTGCCGCTTGCTCCCGGCAGCCATAATCCCTCGCCATTAAAGGCGTAAACCGGCAGTAGGTCGGTGCGCAGGGTCGCAGGTTGAATGTTGTTCGTCAGGTTATCCAGCACCAGCGGGATTGAAGTCGGTGTCGGATAATAGGTAAGCACCATATGGGCTTTGTTGAGACGCAGCGCCTTAACGTAAGTGATGCGCAGTTTTTCACTTGCCACGCCTAAGTGACGTAAAGTGAAGTATTTGGCAATCGCGTAATCTTCGCAATCCGCCGCGCCTTTGCGCAATGCTTCTATCGGGCTGGCCCAATAATCATCCCGATCCCAGATGACGATATCATCGCGAAACAGCAAATGGTTATTAAAAAAAAGATTCACTGCTTCCAGCTGTTTTTGTTCATCCGCATTACGCTGGGCGGTGAGTAAAGCCTGCCACTCATTGATTCGACGCCTGGCTTCTGGCGAGGCGGGGCCGTACAGTTGCTCCGTCCGCTGCGTAATAAGGGGAAAATCCCAGTCTGCGCGCAGCGAACCCGCCAGCAGTAACAACAGACAGCAGATGAGTAAACGCTTGTAGCGGGATGCCTTCGGCAAATGGTATTGCACGGATGTTTCTCTGTATGCCCGCCGGGCGCTTTTTATTTGCCTGGAGGCGAATCAATTAGATTATATTTAGATTATAGAGAGTTGCAGAATATCTTACATTCATAACGACAAAAAGCGATTACTATGATGCCAAGCCGGCGTGAGAGGAAACGGGAATGACGGAAATGGTATTTTCCCCGTTGTTTCATACGATTAACTATCGTCTTGATTTAAGGTTCACTGAGGAGTGATGTTTTGAGTGATAAGCCAGAACCGCGCATTGTATTTTTTGATTTAGACGGCACGCTGCATCAGCAGGATATGTTTGGCAGTTTTTTGCGTTTTCTGCTTAAACGGTTACCCCTTAACCTTATTCTGGTTGTCCCTTTATTGCCGGTTATCGGCTGCGGCTTATTGGCGCAGGGGCGCGCCGCGCGCTGGCCGATGAGTTGGCTGTTGTGGGCCATTACCTTTGGCCGCACTGAGGCGCGTCTTGCCCGGTTGGAAAAACAGTTTATCAGTGATTTTCGTCGTCAGGTGACGCCTTTCCCGCAGGTACAGCAGCGGCTGACCGAGTATTTGCAGGACAGCAATGCGCAGGTTTGGCTGGTGACGGGATCGCCTCAGCGTCTGGTCGAGCAGGTCTACCATGATGCTCCTTTTTTACCCGGGGTCCGGCTGATGGGAAGCCAGATAACGCGCGGCGGCGGGGGCTGGGTATTGGCGCTGCGCTGCCTGGGGAAAGAGAAGGTCATCCAGATGGAAAGGCATTTGGGGACGCCGCTGAAACTTTACAGCGGCTATAGCGACAGTAAACAGGATAATCCGCTGCTCTATTTTTGCGAGCATCGCTGGCGTGTGACGCCCAACGGCAGCCTGCAACAGTTGGAATAATGGACGTCTGATTTTGCCTGGCGCGCATCAATGGATATAATCCCGCCGCAAAAGTTGCCAATAGCGTAAGGGAAACCATGAGCCGCGAATTGAATGATGAATATTGGATGCGTCATGCTTTGACGCTGGCCCGGCGCGCTCAGGATGAAGGCGAGGTGCCGGTCGGCGCGGTGCTGGTGCTGGATAATCAGGCGATAGGCGAAGGCTGGAACCGTCCGATCGGCCATCATGATCCTACCGCCCATGCTGAAATCATGGCGTTGCGTCAGGCGGGCATGGCGCTGCAAAACTACCGTCTGTTGAATACTACCCTGTATGTGACGCTGGAGCCTTGCATTATGTGCGCCGGGGCGATGATCCACAGCCGTATCGGCCGTCTGGTTTATGGGGCGGCGGATGAAAAAACCGGCGCGGCGGGCTCGCTGGTGGATATTTTGCGCCATCCCGGCATGAATCATCAGATAACCATTGATGCCGGCGTACTGGCTGCTGAATGTTCCGCCACGCTGAGCGATTTTTTCCGCCGGCGGCGCGAGCAGCATAAGGCGCTGAGAGCGGCGCAGAAAAAAGCCGCGAATTAATTGCGATCGCAGGTTTATTCCGGCACTTTATTGGGCGGAACGACCGGATAAGCCTGTGCCGAAAGCTGTTTCAGTTTGGCTTTCGCCTCTTTTTCCAGCAGGTATCCTTCCAGACTCACCATATAGCGGCGAATGTTTTCCACATAGTTGTAGGCTTCGTGTCCGCGCGCATAGCCGTATGTGGTTTGCGTGTAGTACCGTTTCTGGCTGAGCATCGGCAGACGTATTTTTACATCGACCCAGCTATCAGGGTTGCCGTTCTGTTTTGCGGTCAGTTTACGGGCGTCCAGCAAATGTGCGAATCCCATATTGTAGGCGGCCAAGGCAAACCAGATTTTTTCATCCTCCGGGATGGTCGCCGGCATTTTTTGCATCATATGCGACATATAGCGCGCGCCGCCGCTAATACTCTGCTCGGGGTCGAGACGATCGGTGACATTCAGGCTTTCCGCCGTATTCCGGGTGAGCATCATCAGTCCGCGTACTCCGGTCGGCGAGGTTGCCAGCGGATTCCAGTGCGATTCCTGATAGGAAATGGCCGCCAGTAATCTCCAATCGATATCCGTGGCGTGTTTTTCAAATAATGGCTGGATGTCAGGTAAGATCTCGTCAATGGCGCTGAGGAAGGTGGTGGTGTCGACGTAATCAAATTCGCCGACATGGCCCAGGTATTTTTCTTCCAGACGGGCGAGGGTGCCGTCCTCAACGATACGACTGAAAAAATCCAGCAACGCCGCGGAGAGGCTGTCGTCATGCGATCGTCGCATGTACCAGGTTACCGGCTCTTCATCGCTGAGATCGAATGCGACGGCAAGCTGCGGATGAATCCGCTGCATAAGACCGATGGTGATCGAATCGCCCAGCGTATAGTCGAGCTTGCCGTCAGCCACCTGTTTCAGCAGTTCCAGCGAGGTCAGATCGGTGGCGGACTCCCACTTCAACTGCGGGTATTTATCGGCTTTCAGTTCGCGCAGCGTGGCGATATGCGCCGATCCCGAAGTGACGGTCAGGCGTCCTTTCAAATTTTCCATCGTTTTAGGGCGAGGCTTCCCCAGGCGATAGACCATCTGTTGCGAGACGGAGTAGTAGGTCGGCCCGGCGCGAAAGCGTCCCAAACGCTCATTGTTGTAAATCAATCCGGCGGCGAGCATGTCCGCGTCATCGTTATCCAGAGCGTCAAACAGCTCATCAAGATTTTTACGCGACGACACCACCAGCTTAACGCCGAGATAATCGGCGAAACGTTTTGCCAGTTCATAATCAAGGCCTGCCGGGGCGCCGTTACTGATAGTGTAAGTCAATGGCGAATTGACGGTACTGATGCGCAACTCGCCGCGTGCAAGGATCTGTCTGAGCTGAACGTCCTGGCTACTGCGCCAGGGGATATTGGGCCATAAGGCCAGCGCCAGCAGTAACGTGATAACCCCAATGAAAAAATAATTTATTTTTAAGCGCTTCAAATAATAGTCTCTCGGCGGCTTGCCAACCTGTCAGTCGCAACGATTTTTTATGGCGGGCTATCCTGCCCGCCACCCTTACGGGCCGCCGCAAGCGACGTTGAAAATCGCTCCAGGCGATTTTTTACTCGTCTCATCCGTGAGACTCGCCCTAGGGGCCGTCGCAAGCGACGTTGAAAATCGCTCCAGGCGATTTTTTACTCGTCTCATCCGTGAGACTCGCCCTACGGGCCGTCGCAAGCGACGTTGAAAATCGCTCCAGGCGATTTTTTACTCGTCTCATCCATGAGACTCGCCCTACGGGCCGTCGCAAGCGACGTTGAAAATCGCTCCAGGCGATTTTTTACTCGTCTCATCCGTGAGACTCGCCCTACGGGCCGTCGCAAGCGACGTTGAAAATCGCTCCAGGCGATTTTTTA